>JALYVY010000286.1 GCA_030852985.1 Gemmatimonadota bacterium
CAGGTTGTCCCAGAAGGTGACCTGCGTGTGCAGGCCCGCCTGCCACGTCGGCTGCGAGTGGCCCCAGTAGGTGCGAGGCGCCGCCGTGCCGGTGTATGTGCCGATGGGGCAGGGCGCATCCGGTCCGCCCTGCATCAGGCCGGCCTGTCCTGTCCCGCCATCGCAGATCGCGGACAGCACGACGCCCTTCGGGTCGAGGACGGCCGACCGCACCTTGTAGAGGAAGAAGTCGCCGATGCCGAAGCCGACGCGGTTCTGCGCCTGTCCGCCTCCACCGACTGTAAGGAACTGCGGGCCGCCGAGGTCGTCGATGACGTTGCCGTTGTTGGCCAGTGTCGTCCCGACTTCCCAGGCGAAGCGGCTGCCGCGCAGGATGCGGAGGTTCGCCGCGAGTTCGTTGCCCCACGTGTGCAGGAGACCGATGTTGACGACCTGGCTTCCCGGGAATCCGACAGACGGCGCGAGAGGTACGTTCACGATCGCGTCGGTCACTTTGCGGCCGAAGTGCGTGTAGGACACATCCATGCGTTGATCGAGCATCGACGTCTCGAAACCCAACTCGAGCTCGGTGCTCCGCTCGGGCTTGAGTTGTGGGTTACCGAATGACGACGGGACGAGTCCCGCAGCGTTCAGATAGCCGGTGCTCGCCGTGTACAGGCGCGCCGCGTCGAACGTGCCGGGCTGCGTTCCGGCCGCGCCAAAGGCGCCGCGGAAGCGCAGGTCGCCGAGCACGCGCCCGACCACGCCCGACTTCTCACGCCACCACGGCTCTTCGCTGACTACCCAGGATGCACTGAGCTTGGGGTAGTACGCGGCCGCGTAGTCCGAGCCGAAGGCGCTGTTGGCGTCGCCGCGGATCGCGGCGGTGAGGAAGATGCGGTTGTACATGGCGAGCGCCTGCTGCACGTACAGCCCCACCGTGGCGTTGGCGACGTAGCCTTCCGTGGCCGTGCGTGTCGTCGTGCCGGACACCGTGGTGATCGGCGACGCCGGGAAAGTGGTGCCGCTTGCCGAGATGTTGCTGAGCTCCGACCGATAGGCCTGCATGCCCGTCGAGGTGGTGAAGTCGAGCGATCGCACCGAGTACTTGAGGTTTCCCGAGTAGTCGAGCGTGAGGAAGTTTCTCGACGCGCGCTCCACGCTCTTGCTCCCTAGTCCGTTCGACCCGTAAAAGCCGGCGTTCTCGGGCGTTTCGCGGGGATACAGCGTGGAGTTGTTCTCCGCGTTCACGTCGAGCCCCACGGCCAGGCGATTCGTGAACCAGGAGACTGGCTCGTAATTCGCCGTCACGCTCGTGGTCGTGCGGTCCACGTCCGCGTGATCTTCGACATCATCCCACAGCGCCGCCGGAGCGAAACCAAAGCCCCCCGTCGTCGGGATGAGGCTGCGCCGGCCCCACACGAGATTGCTGAACGGATCCGGGTTGATCGAGCCATTCTGCGCCAGCCGGATGCGATCGCGGATGTAGCCGAGGCTACCCTCGATGCGAAGTTTCTTGTTCGCTTCGATGTCGATGTTGGCGCGACCGGAGAACTTCTTGTCCCAGTTCCAGGCAACGACGCCGACGTCGTTGTCGTAGGACGTGGAGAGGTAGTAGCGCGTGATGTCGTTCCCGCCATGCAGGTCGGCCGAATAGCCCTGGTTCCGGCCGTTGTGGAATACCGGCCCCGCGCCGCTGTCGATCGCGTAGCGATAGAGGTTGAGCGTTTCAAGCTGCCCGCTCGCATTCTTGGACCACAGCACACCCGCGCGGCCCTCGGGATTCGCCAGCCAGTTCGTTCCCTGGCGTGTGCTCAGGTCCCAGTGCGGCGCGCTGTTCGACCCACGCTTGGTGATGATCTGGATGACGCCATTGGAGGCTTCCGTGCCATACAGCGTCGCCGCGGCGGGGCCCTTGAGGATCTCGATGGTTTCGATGTCCTCGGGGTTGATGTCGTTGAGGCGGCTTGCGCCGCCGCCGCCGCGCTGCGTGGGCCCGCGCGCGGTGTTGGCATCCATGCGCACGCCGTCGATGTACACGATGGGATCCGTCGAGAGCGACAGGCTTCCCACCGACCGCACGCGCAACTGCGCGCCGGTTCCGACCTGGCCCGTCGATGGGAGCGTGATGACGCCCGGTGTGCGCGAGCCGATCAGCTGCTCGACGCTGATCGGGGCGGACACCTTGAGGACGTCACTCGCATTGATGGTCTCGATGACATTCCCGACCGATCGCCGTTCGACTGCGCCGGCGGTGCCGGTGACGACGACCTGATCGAGCTGGACAGTGCGTTGCGACAGCGCGAAGTCGAGAGTGACGCTTCCGGCGGCAGGCACGGTCACGGTGCGTTCCTTTGCCGCGTAACCGATCAATCGGGTCCGCACCTGTACACGTCCAGCGGCGACGACAGCGATCGTATACCGACCGCTCTCGTCGGTCCGCGCGGCGCCCAGCGAGCGGTCTCCGTCTCCAGTGACCGTGACCTCTACTCCCGCGAGCGGGCGCGCTCCCACCGTGTCGGTGACCTGGCCAATGATTCTCCCAGCCTGCGCTTGTGCTGCGCGTCCGACGAAGAGTGCCGCAATCGCAAGCAACACCCATCGTATCTCCCGCCGAATCAACATGGTTCCACTCCCTGAAACGAGAAGTCGTGACACGCGCCCGCGCCGCGCGTTGTCCGCCGGGCCAAGATGCAAGCCTGCCTCAATTGTGCAATACCTTTTTGCCGGACGCCTGGCCGGTGACTGGCTGGCAGCGCGTGTCATGCGTGTGATGAGGGCCGTCAGTTGGATGGACGACAGACGAGTTCCTCACCACTTCTCGGAGGCCATGGTAACTTGAGCGCCGCACTCCATCCGACCTGAACTCCATCGCATGTCCAACCTGCCCGTCATCGGTTTCATCGGCACCGGCGTCATGGGACGCAGCATGGCCGCCAACCTCGCGTCCGCTGGCTACACGCTCCACGTGCACAACCGCACGAAGTCGCGCGCGCAGGAGCTCGTCGACGCTGGCGCCCAGTGGCGCGAGTCGGCCGGTAGCGTTGCCGAGTCGGTCGACGTCGTCATCACGATGCTCGGCTTTCCCTCGGATGTGGCGTCGACGTATCTGTCGCCGGACGGTGTGATCGCGCGCGCGCGGAACGGAGCGCTGCTGATCGACATGACGACGTCGAGCCCCGTGCTCGCGCGGCGCATTGCGGACGCAGCCGCCGAGCGTGGGCTGGATGCGCTCGATGCGCCGGTGTCAGGCGGGGACGTGGGCGCGCGCGAGGCGCGGCTCGTCATCATGACCGGCGGTTCGCAGCCCGCGTTCGATCGGGCGCAACCCATCTTCGCGCAGCTCGGCAAGAATATCGCGCTGCTCGGCCCAGCAGGATCGGGACAACACTGCAAGATGGCGAACCAGATTGCCGTGGCGGTCGGCATGGTCGCGTGGTGCGAGGCCCTGGCGTATGCGGCGAGGGCGGGACTGGACCCCAATGCGGTGCACGCGAGCATCAGCGGCGGCGCGGCGGGCAGTTGGGCGATGACGAACCTCGCGCCGCGCGCGCTGGCCGGGAATTTTGCGCCTGGGTTCTACGTGAAGCACATCATGAAGGACATCCGCATTGCAATCGAGAGCGCGGACGAGATGGGGCTCGACGTGCCCGGGCTTCAGTGCGCGCGTGATCTGTACCAGCGCGTCTCGGCTAACGGATGGGACGACCTGGGGACGCAAGCGCTTTACAAGCTGTACCTGTAGCGTTCGACAACGACGATGACGCGGCACGCGTGGGTCGCAGTGCTGGACGTCGTGCTCCTGTTCGCCTACATGGCGCTTCAGGAGCCCGGGGGAGCGACGGGCTTCGTGTGGCACGAGTGGTTTGGTCTCGCCTTCATCCCGCTGTTCGTCGTGCACATTGTCCTGTCGTGGCGCTGGATCACCACAACGATGGGGCGCATCGGCGCAGATCCGGCCCCTCGAGCGCGGCTCAATGCCCTGCTGAATGTCTCGCTGTTCGTCATGATGACCGTGGTGATCGTCTCGTGATCTCCCAGTACGCGCTGCCGGTACTTGGCGTGGCGTCGCACGGCAACCAGCGATGGGAGCAGTTGCACAACTTCACGAGCTCCCTCATCACAATCGTCGTCGCGTTGCACCTTGCGCTCAACTGGAGCTGGATCAAGCGCGCGACGCGCCGGTATCTCCTGCGAGCCGGTCGCGGTGAGCCCGCCACTACCGAGGACGCATGACGACGTCCGCGCGATTGGCGCCTGGCGCGCCGTTCGTGACGGAGCTGCTGGCGATCGGGTTGGTCATTCTCACGATCCCTCCGCTCGTCATCTTCGCCACGGACCTTCCTAACAGGGGCGTCATGCGCGCAGCACGGCATCGCGCGCAACAGGCGTCCGGCGATCGCCTCGTCGACGAGGATCGCGAGGCGCGACGTCAACGCATTCGTGAGGACCGGTCGACGATTCATGTCACCGTGCCGCGCGTTGGGTGCGCGATCGTCTTTCAGCTGGTGACGCTCACGGTGATTGCCGTCGTGGGTCGACGGGTGTTTGCGTTGCGCTTGTGAGCGCGCGCTGAGGTAGGACGCCGTGAGGCCGGGGCGATCGCCGTAACCGGTTAGGGGCGTTGGCCACGTGTCACGGGCATGCTCGGCAACAGATTGCCGTCAACGCACATTCTCTGGCGACCATCTGTCAGATAACGTCGGCGTCGCACGCTTGCTGTTTCACGGAACTCCTTCTCTTCTAGCGACTTAGGTCGGGATCGCACTCCTGCCCTTGTCGATAGCAAGCAAGCCGTTGCAGCTTTATCTGCGGCTTGCTGCATATTCTCGCCGTATAATCTGCGTTAACGCGCGGAAGCCGTGCGATATTTTGGTGATGACGGGCGGACTCTTGGTCCGCCAAATCACCTGACGTCAGCGCTCGCGCCGCCGCGCTGCACCGGCCCGAATACTGAGGGTGGCCATGGCACACCGATCCGACCGCGCCGGTCAGCAGAGATCGCGAGTCACTCCTCAGGTAGTGCGCCACGACTGCGCGCCGGCCGCGGCCGCCACACCCTCTACTCCGCACCGCGTCCTACCCCGCGCACCCGGCACACGCCCGCTACATCCGCGCGTTAACGAAGCGCTGCACAAGACGGGCGAGCTGCGGTAGCGGCGGCTCCGCCGCCGGGTTCTATTTGATTCGCCCGCTCGTGAGCTCAGCGTTATATGGCGACAGGCTTCCGATGGTTGGCAGACTTGCGTAGCCTATCATGCCCTACAGCGATTCACCCACTCCCGGTGCGGCCAAGATGCCTAACGATCTATCTCTCATTCCGA
>JALYVY010000108.1 GCA_030852985.1 Gemmatimonadota bacterium
TGGCGGCGGGGTCGTATTGGGCGGGGAACCCGTCGTCGGTGGTGTCTGGATTGGACATGTCCGCGAAAGATAAGTCGCGGGGAAACGAGCTAGAAGAAGGAGGATAGGAGGATAGGAGGATAGGAGAGCTAGAGCCCTCTTGAAGCTGGCCTGGTTCGGGCACGCACCGCCACGATGAGTCGGGACAGCATTCTCATGACCTCGTTCACAAGCTCCTCGTTGGTTCGAAGGGAAGCGGGCGAAGAGTATTCGAGGGCACTTGCGATGCGGAGTTGAAATTTCAGTTCGCTCGAAGAGCCCATAGCCACCTGAAGGAAGGCGGCAAGCTCCTTGTCGGTGCCCCGGCCACAGCCCTCAGCGATGTTCGAACCGATGGAGACGGCCGCTCGCCGCATCTGGCTCGTGAGCCCGAAGCGCTCGTCAGACGGAAACGACGACGTGAGCCGGTACGTCTCGACAGCAAGCCGGAGAGCTCTGTCTGCGACCAGCAAATTCCCAGTGTTCTGCATGAAAAACGATAAGGCGGATGCGTCACCCGGACGTCATCCGCCTATCGTCCTATCGTCCTATCGTCCTATCGTCCTATCATCCTATCATCCCGTCGTAGTATCAACGACGTGATCCGCCTTGGGCACCCCAGTCGGCGCGATGGGCGACCCGCCAGTGCGATCCCCCTTCACGACCTTCTTCTCGCGGACGCGGCGCTCGGCGGAGATGGCTTCGATGTCTTCAGCCGCCTGACGGACTTCCTCGTCGGACTCCGTCCACTTTTCCGCCAGGTCGACGCGCGGGTCCGAGTGACGATCGATCTCGGCCGAGTTGCCCTGACGGCGACGGCCCGTGCCGACCGTGTTTCCTTCCCAGTGTGCTTCCGTGTGCGCATCGTCGCCCTCGGCGAAGAGGCGCGCGTGGTCGGCAACGCGCTCCTCTTCATCACCGATGGCGATGCGGTTGAGCACTGTTTGCACGCCCGGCACCCCGCGCGCGATGGTCACGGCGTGCTCAGCTTCCTCTTCCGTGGTGACCCAGCCGGCGAGCTCGATCGTGCTTTCGCCGATGCCGCCGATGTCGAGCGCCCGTTCGGCAAGGATGGGGTCGTTCCGGAATGCCTCGAGCACGTGCTCCTCGAGGCCGGATGCTTCGGTCTGCTCCTCGATCTCGTCGTCCTCGAACTCCTCATCGTAGTCGGCGAAATCATCAGCGACCGCGGGGATGGCACTGGCCGTGTCGTCGGCGCCCTTGGCGCGGCGACGGACCGTGTCGGCGATGCCCTTGAAGCCGCCGACCCGTTGCGCCACGAGCATTCCGACCGCGAATCCGGCCAGCGCGCCCAGAATGACGGGACCAACAGTACCGGCGAGGGAGGAGTCGTCCTCGTCTTGAAACCGCAGATATGACATGGCGGAAAGCCTGTGGCGAAGGGTCAGCCGCAAGGATAGCTTGCAGAGGAAATATTTGCGAACGCGGTGCAAGAAGAAGGCCCGCAAACTCACCCCCTCATTTCGCCCATGCGCCTCTCGCGAATCTTCAGCGCGAAGCCTGACGCACCGTCCGTTGACGGCGTCTCGATGCGTCGGGCGGCGTTATGGGCGCTGGTCTGGGTGGCACTGCTCGCCGGCATCGTCCTCTATTTCAGGTACGCGCGGTTCCTCACCCCGCTGCTCGCCTGAACCCGTCCGGCCGAGCGCATGGCGGCCGGCCACTCTGCCACTGCACCACACGACAATGATCGACAGTCCATCAGCCGCGCCGCTCTCCGGCGACATCGAACTCATCCTGCCCGACGGCGCCGTACGCTCGGTGCCCGCCGGCACCTTGCCCGCCGACGTCGTGCGCTCCATTGGCGAGCGCCTGTTGATGGCCGCCGTTGCGGTGTCCGTCAACGGAACCGTACAGGACCTCATGACGCCGCTGCGGTCGGGCGGGGCATTCCGTGTCATTACGGACAAGGACCCCGACGCACTCGGCGTGCTGCGGCACTCGGCGGCGCACGTCCTCGCCACTGCGGTTCGACGACTACGTCCGGATGCGAAGATCGGCTTCGGTCCTGCCATCGACGACGGCTTCTACTACGACTTCGAGGTCACGTCGCCCTTCACGCCCGACGACCTCTCGGCGTTCGAGGCCGAGATGCGGAAGGTCGTGCAGGAGAAGTATCCGTTCGTGCGCGCGGAGGTGGACATGGGCGAGGCGCGCGTGCGCTTTGCCGACGATCCGCTCAAGCTCGAGCGGCTCGACGACTTCACCGATCCGGCCGAGATCATCTCGACCTATACGGATGGGCCGTTCATCGACCTGTGCCGGGGACCGCATGTACCCGACACCGGTCGCCTGAAGCACTTCAAGTTGCTTTCATCGGCAGCCGCGTACTGGCGTGGCGACGAGAAGCGGCAGATGCTGCAGCGCATCTATGGCACGGCATTCTTCAAGAAGGACGAGCTCGATGCGCATCTCTTCCGCATCGAGGAAGCGAAGAAGCGCGACCATCGCCGGCTCGGCAAGGAGCTCGACCTGTTCATGCTGCACCCATTTTCACCGGGCGCGACATTCTGGACGGAGCGTGGCACGACGCTCTACAACCTGCTCGTCGAGTATGTGCGCGAGCGCCAGAAGCGCGACTTCGCCGAGATCAAGACGCCGTTGCTGTACAACAAGGCGCTGTGGGAGCAGTCGGGCCATTGGGGCAAGTACAAGGAGAACATGTTCCTCGTGCTCGACAACGAGACTGAGGAGCACGACATGTCGCTCAAGCCGATGAACTGCCCGAGCCACTACCTCATGTACCTGTCGAAGAAGCATTCGTACCGCGAGCTGCCGAAGCGGTTCGTCACCTTCGACGTGCTCCATCGCAACGAGCTCACGGGCGCGTTGAGCGGTCTCACGCGCGTGCGCCAGTTCGCGCAGGACGACTGTCACGTATTCCTGCGCGAGGACCAGATCGAGGGTGAGGTGAAGTTCCTGATGGACTTCATTCTCGGGTACTACGAGTCGTTTGGTCTTACGGCGACGTTGAAGTTCGCGACGCGGCCGGAAGAGCGCATTGGCACCGATGAGATGTGGGACCAGGCGGAAGGCGCGCTGAAGGCGGCGCTCGAGTCGACGGGGAAGCCGTACGCTCTCAAGGAGGGCGACGGTGCGTTTTATGGGCCCAAGATTGACTTCGATGTCACGGATTCGATCGGTCGTGCGTGGCAGCTTGGCACCATCCAGCTCGATTACAGCAACCCCGAGCGCTTCGACCTTACGTACGTGGGCGAGGACAACGCGATGCATCGACCGGTGGTGATCCATCGCGCGGTGAGTGGGTCGTTCGAGCGGTTCATCGCGATTCTCATCGAGCACTTTGCCGGTGCGTTTCCGACATGGCTCGCGCCGGAGCAGGTGCGGGTGCTGCCGATCACGGATGACCAGCGCGATGTGGCGGCGGCGATCGTGGAGCGGATGTTGGCGGCGGGAATTCGCGCGCACCTGGATGACCGGTCGGAGACTTTGAAATACCGCGTTGCGGAAGGCGCACGCATGAAGGTTCCCTATATGTGCGTCGTTGGGCGGCGTGAGGCAGAGGGCGACCAGGTCGCGGTGAATACACGTGGAGCAGGGGAAGGGCAGAAGCCTGCGCCCGTGAGGGTTGATGAGTTTGTCGCGCGTGTTCTCGCGGAATCGAAGTCGCGGTCGCTCTCACTGGAGGCGGGTGCTCGTTAGGCGCCACGCCGCTCGCGTGTGCGGAAGCGATGAAACGGCGGCCGCAGAAATTCGCAGGCTTCGCAAACGCAGAAACTACGCAGTAACTGCAAGCTGCAGCATCACGCCGTGGGTTGTACCGGGAGCCCACTACCGCGAGCAAAATGTCGCTCGTTAGTGGCTGCGGATTACGCGCTTTACTTCCAGGTGTGGGCCAAAGTGAATGACGAGGCCTAGCTCGAGTCCGGAGGCCGCGAGGTAATTGAGGAGTTGTACGGGCGCAATCGGATCTGGAAGGAGCCCCGTTTTCACCTCGACGATGATGCGAGATTCGGCAATGATGTCGGCACGATAGACTCCCACGTCGACGCCAAGATGCAACAGCTTGAAAGGCACCTCCTGCTGCACGACGGCGCTGCGGTGCTGCATTTCCGCAGCCATTGCCCTTCGGTAGACTGACTCGAGGAAACCGAATCCAAATGCGCGGTGCACAGCATAGCCGGCAGCAATCACGAGACCAGTGAGACGCTGCTCCGGATAGGACACTTCTGAATAACGGCGCGAGGACAGCGCTGCATCGGTGTTCACAGGCGAATGTGAGATGGACTTGCCCACGCGATCCTCATCAAATCATCGCAGGCAGCATCGATATCCTGCTTGCCATTTGGCAAACCTCGCGGCGTGCTCGTGTGCAGTTGCAGCGTTTTTCTGCGTCTGCGAAGCCTGCGCATTTCTGCGGCCGCCGTCGCAGTTAAGCCGAAACTCTACCGAGGCGGCGTAGTCGTATCCCGAAACACGCGCGCCGGCAGCGGCGTGACGCCGGTGATGATGCGTGTAGGCCGCTCCGTGATGCTGCGGAGAAAGTGCGTCAACAGCGCCGTCGTTTCATCGAGATTGAACAGCGCCTCCTCCACGCGCGGCCCCGTCTTCCCCATCATAGCGGACACCTGCTTTAGCGCCGCGCGTGTATCGCCGAGCAGGGCGTTCACCGAATCCGTGGCGTTCTTCGCGCCGAGCTCGATCTGCTGCAACGCCTGCATCGCGGAATCCGCGCGCGCCATTGTCTTCATCGTGCCCGCCGTGAGCTCCACCAGGTGCTCGTCCACCTTGCTCGTCATCGCGCCTGCGCCCTTGATCGCCTCCTGCGACGCCTCCGCTGTCGAACGGAACGCCGCCATCATCGCGCGCGACTCGGCGAGAGTGAGCGCGACCTGCTGCGCCAGCGAGTCGATTCGCGAGTCGGCCTTCGCGAGCATGGGCGTGTCCGCATCACTCGGCAGCTGGCTTCCCGTGGCGAGTGGCGCGCCCGGCCTCGCGGCGGGTTCGAGATGCAGCGTCGCCGATCCGAAGACATCCAGCGCGGGCGGCGCGACGCGCACATGGAGACCTTCGCGGTACGGCGTGCGCTCCGGCGCCTCCGGTTGCCACGTGATGGATATGCCCACATGGAAGTGGAGGCGTCCGTCGCCGGCAATGTAGGGGTCGACCTTGTCGACCTGCCCAACCTTGAACCCATTGAGCACCACCGGCGTCTCGAGCGAGACGCCGCCCAGCTCACGCATCTCGGTGAAGAACTCGATGGGACGCGGCCCCCGCGCGGGCGACACCCAGATCACCCCGGCGACCACGAGCACGAACGCCAGCAGCACCAGCAATCCTGTCCGAAAGTCGCCGGGTTCCGCCGATGCCCTCACGATGCCACCTGTGCCGCCGCATGACCCGCTTCGCGATAGCCGTGCTCGTCCCACAGGGCGACGTCGTCGGCATTGTCATAGAGCACCGTGTTGCGGCGGTGGGTCGTGGTGATCACGGTGCCCGCAAAGTGCCGGCAAAGCGCGATGAGACGTCCGGTTTCCACGGTGCCTACGGAAGCGAGAGGGTCGTCGAGCAGGAGGAGGGAGGGACTTCCAACGACGGCCCGCGCGAGCGCGACGATCTGGCGAGCATCGGCCGGCAGGTTCGCCGGCCGGCGGGTGCGAACGTCGTCGAGGCCGAACGCCTCGACCACCCGTTCGATGCGGCGTTCCACTTCGTCGTCATCCATCCCCGAGGCAAAGATCAGCGGCAACGCAAGATTTCTCCAGACGGTCATGTTGCCCACGAGCCCGTCCGGTATCAGCACGCTCCCGACCTGACTGCGCAGTTCACGCACTGCGTGGCGGGACAGCTCGCCCGGCGCACGCTCCAGCACCGTGATCGACCCGCTCGCCGGCCGCTCGGCGCCCAGCACCAGGCGAAAGAGACGAGAGCCGAGCGCGGGCACCGTGCGGATCACGAGCAACGCCCGCTCCTCCACGACAAGCGACAGCGGATGTCGCCAGTGCTCGGGCGCGTTGACAGGCAGCACCTCGTGCAGCGTCAGCGTGACAGCCATGCCGACCGCTGAATGGCGAGGAAGGCGAACATCGCCGAGAGGAGGAACACGTAAAGCAACGACAGCACGGTGCCTCGCGTCACGCTGCGCGGCAGCTCGATGGCGTTCCCTCGGGTACGCATGCCGGCCCAGCAGGAGATGAAGGCGATGCCCGCGCCGCAGAGGGCAGCCTTGATCAGCACATGACCGAACGTCGTCGCACCGAGTGCCAGACGCAGCGACGCGACGTAGTCGGACGGCGGCAGGTGTGCGAGCCACCACGTGGCCACCAGTCCGCCGAACAGCGCGATCGCGTCGAACAGCACGGTGAGCACCGTGACACCCAATGCACATGCGGCGATGCGCGGCAGCACGAACACCTGCAGCGGATCGATCCCCGCGGCTTCCATCGCCTCGAACTCGCCGTGGATGCGACTCGTCGCCATCTCGGATGACATCGCGGTCCCGGACCGGGCAACGACGGTGATCGCCGCGAGCAGTGGGCCGAGCTCCCGGATGAGGATGGTCGCAAGGATGTCGCCGAGCGTCTTGGCGATGCCGAGTTTTACGGCAAGGCCCTGCGACTGCGCGATGATCATCAGCCCAGCGAGGAAGCCGAGCGTGCTGGTGAGGGGAATCGCGTTCGTGACCGTGAACCGTACCTGGGTCATGAACGTGCGCACGCTGAAGCGTCGCGCGGCCGGGTTGTAACTCAGCGCCGATCGCATGCAGGCCCCGAGAAAATCCACGCAATCCCCCGCGATGCGCGCATTCTTGCGCAGTGTGCTTCCGAGCTGCTCGATTGGCATCGCGAGGGACGTTGTCATCGTGCCCCAGTGTACGACGGATGGCGCATCCTCGCCAACTTGCGCGCGGCATTTGCGCGTTCCAAGTTCTCGAGGACGACTCCGCCGGACTTCATTCAAGCAGGATCTCGATACGCATGGAGTCACAGCCGCCAATCCAGACCACGACGCTCGCGTCGATCCTGGAGACCGAGAAGGTGATGCAGCCCGCGCGGGCGCGGGCACTGCTGGCGTCACTCGCGCAGGCGACCACGCTGCCGCCCGATCCTGCGTCGCCCGCGGGGTGGACGCACCAGATCCGCGTGGTCTCGACGTTCAATGGCGTTGAACGCGCGACCTTCCGTGACGAGTCGGGCGCGCCACGGCCGGCCGGCGACCGCGCCGCGCACGTCGTACGGCTCGTCGATGCATTGCGCGCCGCCGCCATCGCGATGCTGTGGGGTGTGGACGGCATGCATGTGTCGGCCGACCGGCGTGCGGCGCCTGAGGGACAGGCCAGACTCCCACGACTGCACCAGCTCCTTGTCGAGCAGTGGGCGGCCACGCGCAACACGTGTGACAGTGCTGACAAGTTCATGATGTTCTTCGAGGCGACGCTCGCGCTCGATCGGGCCGCGGAGCCGAAGGTGGGACGCGAAGCGTTCAAGACGCTGAGCCTCCAGGCGCTCGACGCACGCAAGAAGCACGTGAAGGTCGGGACACTCGGCGTGCCGTTCGCCGCGATCATCGATACGGGCAAGTTCCAGAAGGCGGTTCGGCCGGTGCCAGCAGGTGCTGCACCGGCGGATGCGCAGTCCGCGCTGTCACCGATGCAGGCTGCCGCCGCATGTGCGCCGTCGCCTGTGGCGGCACCCCTGTCCGGAGCACCCTCGCTGTTCCAGCGTTTTGGCGTGCCCATCCTGATCGTGAGCGTGCTCGCGGTCGTTATTGCGGTGATCGTCCTGAGGCACTAGCTCTGCGCCGCGCCGTTGAACGAGTTTGGACCCCCGGATAGCTTTCGATTCTCCCCGCTGCGTTTTGCGCGGGGCTGACTCCGTGAGATGCAGCAAATGCCAGATAAGTCCCGCACACCCGTCATCGTCGCTGCCGCGCGCACGCCGATCGGAAAGTTTCTCGGCGCCCTGTCCAGCCTTACCGCCCCCGAGCTCGGCGCCATCGCCATTCGCGAAGCACTCTCTCGCTCCGGCATCGCGGGCGGCGACGTGAATGAAGTGATCATGGGCAACGTGATCCAGGGCGGCGTGGGCCAGGCCCCGGCGCGGCAAGCCATGCTGAAGGCGGGCATGCCATCGAGCGTCAGCGCCGTCACGATCAACAAGGTCTGCGGCTCCGGCCTCAAGGCGGTGATGCTCGCCGCCCAGTCGATCAAGGCGGGCGACTCGCAGGTCGTCGTCGCCGGCGGAATGGAGTCGATGTCGAACGCGCCGTACTACGTGTACGGCATGCGGAACGGCGTGAAGCTCGGTGACCAGCAGATGGTCGACGGCATGATCAAGGACGGTCTCTGGTGCTCCAGCTGCGGCGTGCACATGGGCAGCCACGGTGAGCACACGGCGAAAAAAGCAGGCGTCAACCGGCAGCAGCAGGACGAGTTCGCCGCAAACTCGCACGCGAAGGCAATCCTGGCGCAGCAGTCGGGCAAGTTCACCGCCGAGATCGCGCCCGTCACGATTGCCGGCAAGAAGGGCGACACCATCGTCGATCGCGACGAAGGCCCGCGCGCCGACAGCACCGCGGATTCGCTCGGCAAGCTGCGTCCCGCGTTCGCGAAGGGCGACGACGCGACCGTGACCGCCGGCAACGCGAGCTCCCTCAACGATGGCGCTGCCGCATTGGTGGTGACGTCGCTCGAATACGCCGAGGCACATGGTCTCGAGATTCTCGGACGCATCGAGGCGTATGCCACCGGCGCCGTCGATCCGCAGGAGCTGTTCTTCGCGCCGATCACGGCAGTGAAGAACCTCATGAAGAAGCAGGGCACGAAAATCGGCGATTACGATCTCATCGAGGCCAATGAGGCCTTTGCGTCGCAGGCGCTCGCCGACGGCGCCGGCCTCGAGTGGAATTGGGATCGCGTCAACGTGAACGGTGGCGCGATCGCGCTCGGACACCCGATTGGCGCGAGCGGCGCTCGCGTCCTCACGACCTTGCTGTATGCTTTGAAGGACCGTGGACTCCACAGCGGTCTGGCAACGCTCTGCCTCGGCGGCGGCGATGCCGTGGCTCTCTCCGTCACCCGCTCCTGATGACCATGACCACTCTCGCAATCTCGGCCCGCTCGCCGCGCACCCGTGCGCTCGGCATCGTACTCGCTGCCGGCGTGCTCGCATTGGCGTCGCAGTTCGCGCTCCCGATTCCGGGGACGCCGGTTCCCATCACGCTGCAGCCGCTTGTCGTCGTACTTGCGGGATTGCTGCTCGGGCCCGTGGACGGCGCGGTAGCGATGGTCCTGTATCTCATGGCGGGCGGGGCCGGACTACCGGTGTTCGCGCCGATTGGTGCGCCCGGTGTGCTGCGTCTGCTTGGCCCGACGGGCGGCTACCTGCTCGCCTATCCGGTTGCGGCCGCGCTCGCGGGGCGACTTGGCGCCGGGCGCACTGCCTTTGTCTCGCGCGCGCTCGCGGCGGCGGCCGGCATCCTCGTGCTCTATGCGGGTGGAATGACGCAGCTCGCGCTCATCACCGGCAGCCTGAGTCGTGCGGCGGTGCTCGGCGTGCTGCCGTTTGTCGCCATTGACGCTGTGAAGGCGCTGATCGCCGCGGCGCTATCGGGATCACGGCGCAGCGCCGTCTGACCGACTCATCTCCACCCGGGGCCGCTCGGCCCCGTGACATACTAGCCACCATTGCGCGATCGTTTGCCTTCATCGCGTTCCTGGTGGCGTGCTCGATCGGCGCGAACTGGCTCGTCGTTCCGCCGCTGATCTGGCTGGCTCGCCAGCAGGACCATGTCATCCGCGTCGATGTCTATGCGGAGTTGGTCGCGGCGATGGGGGCCACGGCGATCATGCTGCGGTCCATCGATCGGCGGCCGTGGAGTGATGTCGGTCTTGCGCGGTCGAGCGTGCGTGCGCGAGCGCTGCTCACAGGCTGGAGCGTGGGAGCCGGCGCCAACGTCTTTACCTGCGGCGTGCTGGTGCTGGTCGGGCTCATGCGCTTTGTGCCGAGCGGGGTGGGAGAAGACGGGAGCTGGGTTGGTGCGGCCCTGCGGGTGTCGCTGGTGTTGGCGCCGGCTGCACTGGCCGAGGAACTGCTTTGTCGCGGTTATCTTCTTACGGTCATCCGTGACAGTGTGGGGACGAGAGGCGCAGTAGTGCTGACAAGCGTGCTGTTCGGCGCGCTGCACGTGAGTAACCCCGGCGCCACGCCCGTGTCAGTTGTCGTGGTGATCGTTGCAGGACTGCTCCTGGCGACGGTGCGCATCCGGTTCGACAGCATCTATGCGGCGTGGATGACGCATCTGGCCTGGAACTGGACCATGGCCATTCCTTTTCACGCGCTGGTGAGTGGCATCCGCTTCGAAGCGCCGGGATATCGCGGCGTGACGCTCGGTGTCGCGTGGGTGAGCGGTGGTGACTGGGGGCCGGAGGGAGGTGTTGTCGCTGTGGTCGGGTTGTCGCTGGGCCTTGGGTATCTCTATCTGCGGCGTGGCCGCGAGGAGTCATAGCACGATGTCCGACCGCATTGCCGTCATTGGCGCTGGACAGATGGGAAATGGGATTGCGCATGTCTTCGCGCAGTCTGGAATGGACGTCGTCATCGTCGATGTGTCCGATGCGGCGCTCGAGCGTGGTCGCTCGACGATCGCAAAAAATCTCGATCGGCAGGTGAAGAAGGGAACGATCACGGAGCAGGACAAGACCGCGGTGCTTGCGCGCGTGACGACGTCGACGGCCGTCGATGCCATCAAGGGGGCTTCGCTGGTCGTGGAAGCAGCGACGGAAAATCGCGACCTCAAGTTCAGCATCTTCAAGACGATGGACGAGCTCGCGGACGGCGGTGCCATCCTCGCCACAAACACGAGTTCCATCTCCATCACCGAGATTGCCGCGCGTACAAAGCGTCCCGAGCAGGTGATCGGGATGCACTTCATGAATCCCGTGCCGGTGATGCAGCTCGTCGAGATCATCCGTGGGCTCGCAACATCGGATGAGACGACGGCACGCGTCATGGCGCTGAGCACCGCGATTGGAAAGACGCCGGTAGAAGTGAACGACTACCCGGGGTTCGTCGCCAATAGAATCCTGATGCCGATGATCAACGAAGCGATCTATTGTGTGATGGAAGGGGTCGGCACGCCCGAGGCGATCGACACGGTGATGAAGCTCGGCATGAACCATCCCATGGGGCCGCTTGCACTGGCGGATCTCATTGGGCTCGATACCTGCCTTGCCATCCTTGAAGTGCTGCACGATGGACTAGGCGACTCGAAATACCGGGCGTGCCCGTTGCTCCGGAAGTACGTGGCCGCTGGCTGGCTGGGTCGGAAGTCGGGGCGCGGCTTCTTCGTGTATCCTGTGTGAGCAGGGGAGGGAACGGCATTGATGGTCATTCATGTGTATGTCGGTATCCACACTCGGTGATTCATTGCTCCGTATTCACCTGCAGAACGGCGGCCGCAGAAATGCGCAGGCTTCGCAAACGCAGAAGAGCGCAGAAACAGCGGACGGAAGCTTGTGCTCATTGCTTGTGCAGCGTCTTCTGCGATTGCGCAGCCTGCGATAGTCTGCGGCCGCCGTACAAGTTGAGTTCCATCTGTGCCAAATCGCTGTTTCGGAATGGACACTAGAGAGACATTGATGTCGCTCACGCCGCTGACGGAAACACAACAGGAAGTGCAACAGCTCGCCCGCGATTTTTCGCGGACCGAGATTGTCCCGAATGCGGCCAAATGGGATCGCGAGGCGTCCTTCCCAGTGGCGGTGGCACATCGCATGGGGGAGCTCGGCTTCCTCGGCATGCTGATCCCCGAGGCGTTCGATGGACTCGGCCTCGACACGTTGTCATACCTGCTCGCACTCGAGGAGATCGCGGCTGGGGATGCGTCGACGGCCGTGCTGATGAGCGTGCACAACTCCCTGCCCACGCAGATGCTGTTGAACTTCGGCAGCGCCGAGCAGCAGGAGCGCTACCTCAAGCCAATGGCGCGCGGCGAGATCATTGGCGCGTTCGCGTTGAGTGAGCCCGAGGCCGGCTCCGATGCATCGTCGCTCCGCTGTCAGGCCTCGCGCGATGGCGACGACTGGCTCCTCTCGGGCACGAAGAGCTGGGTCACGTCCGGCACGTTCGCGGGCGTGTTCATGGTGATGGCGCGTACGGACACCCCGGACACGCGTCGCGGGTCGAAGGGCATCTCGTGCTTCATCGTGACGCCGGACATGCCGGGATTCCACGTCGGAAAGAAGGAAGACAAGATGGGCCTGCGCGCGTCGCCGACGGTGCAATTGACATTCGACAATCTGCGCGTGCCCGCCGCGAATCTCCTCGGCGACGAGGGCAGCGGATTCATCTACGCGCTTCGCTCGCTCGACAACGGCCGACTCGGCATCGCGGCACAGGCGATCGGCATCGCGCAGGCGGCGCTCGATGCATCGCTGTCGTATGCGGCAGAGCGCAAGCAGTTCGGCCAACCGATCCGCGAGTTCCAGGCGATCCAGTTCAAGCTCGCGGACATGGGCGCGCGCATCGCGTCGGCGCGTGCGCTGCTGCATGCCACCGCCAACGCGAAGGACCGCGGGGAGAACACCACGATGCATGCCTCGATGTGCAAGCTGCTCGCGAGCGAGACCGCGATGTACGTCACCAGCGAGGCCGTGCAGATCTTCGGCGGCTATGGCTACGTGAAGGACTACCCGGTGGAGAAGCTCTTCCGCGACGCGAAGATCACCGAGATCTACGAAGGAACGTCGGAAATCCAGCGCGTCGTCATTGCGCGGGAATTGTATGTGCAGCACGAAACCTGACCAACATCCAACGACCACCCCGTACCATCCGATAAATGGAACTCTTCGATACGATTGCCAGCATGGGTCACGAACAGCTCGTGATCTGCAACGATTCTTCCCACGGATATCGCGGCATCATCGCGATCCACAGCACGACGCTCGGTCCGGCGCTCGGCGGTACGCGCTTCTGGCAGTACGGCAGCGACGATGAGGCGATCGTCGACGCGCTGCGCCTCGCGCGCGGCATGACGTACAAGAATGCTGTCGCCGGCCTGAACCTCGGTGGCGGCAAGTCCGTCATCATTGGCAACAACAAGACGGCGGATCGCGAGATGATCTTCCGCGCGCATGGCCGCTTCGTCGAATCGCTTGGCGGTCGCTACATCACGGCGGAAGACGTCGGCACGAGCACCGCGGACATGGACTTCGTGCACATGGAGACGAAGAACGTGACGGGGCTCGCCGGCCGCTCCGGGGATCCGTCGCCCGTCACGGCGCACGGCGTCTTCCGGGCCATCCAGGCGTCGGCGAAGGAGCGCTGGGGTTCGGACGACCTGAGCACGCGCACCGTGTCGGTGCAGGGCGCGGGGCATGTCGGCTACTACCTGATGAAGGAGCTGCACGAAGCCGGCGCGAAGCTCATCGTCACCGACATCGACGTCGAGCGTGTGAAGCAGGTGGTGCAGGAGTTCGGGGCACGCGCCGTGGCGCCGGATGACATCTACGCGGTGCAGGCGGACATCTTCGCGCCGTGCGCGCTGGGTGGCATCATCAACGATCAGACGCTACCGCAGCTCAAGTGCGAGATCGTCGCTGGTGCCGCAAACAATGTGTTGCTCGAGGCCGAGCGGCACGGCGTGGCGCTCGAGGAGCGCGGCATATTGTACGCGCCGGACTACGTGGCGAATGCGGGCGGCGTCATCAACGTCTATTCCGAGCTGGCGGGGTGGAGCTCGGCGCGGTCGTTCCGGAAGGCGGATGAGATCTACGACACGATCCTGAAGGTCTTTGCGATCGCGAAGAGCGATCGTGTGCCGACGTATGTCGCTGCGGACCGCCTTGCCGAGCAGCGGATCAAGGCGGTGGGCAGCATGGTGCGCACGTGGCCGCAGTGGCCGAACAAATAGTCGGACAGTCGGACGGTCTGACTGTAGACAGGACAGCGTGAACGCAGCTCGAACAACTTCACCAACATTTTCGCCCTTCAACCTCACCGGCGGCTCGGCAAGCGTACTTGTCTGAACAGACCATTCTCATCGCAAGCGATCACGCCGGCTTCGAGCTCAAGGAAAAGCTCGAGGCCGAGTTGAAGGCGCTTGGGTATGACGTGCAGGATCTGGGGCCAAGCTCTGATGCGTCGATCGACTACGCTGACTTTGCGCATCCGCTCGCGAAGCGCGTGTCGGAAGGCGAGAACGCACGCGGCGTGCTGCTATGCGGCACCGGGCTTGGCATGTCGTATACCGCGAACCGGTATCCACATGTCCGTGCGGCTGTGGCGTGGACGCCGGAGATCGCCTCCCTCGCGCGCGAGCACAACGACGCGAACGTCCTGGTCCTCCCGGCTCGGTTCGTAGGTGAGGCAGAGGGACGCGCGATTCTCAAGGCTTGGCTCGACACCCCCTTCGCCGGCGGTCGGCATGCGCGGTGCGTGGCGAAGATCGAGCGCGAGGAGAGTTAGCTCGCCTGCTTCCTGAAACTCTGCTTTCCCGCGAACGATAGGCTTTCGCCGGAACGGCGTACATTCCGTCCCGCAGTTCTGGCATCGTCACACCGTGTTCATGCGGCGACTCGCAACGAGATAGAGTAGCGCCGCACTGGCGGCGCCCCAGATCAAGGTCGCGCCAAGCCAGCGCTGGAGCGCCGTGACAACACGTCCGGCGACTTCGACTTCCTCGATATTCCCTGTTAGCGCAGCGCGGAGGCCATAAGTGCCTGTGAGCGCGGTCGTCATCATATGCGCAATGTTGGTGAGTACGACGACATCAGTGTTCAAAAGCAGCACGATGACGCCGCCGTAGATGATGAGTGGCCCGAAGA
>JALYVY010000287.1 GCA_030852985.1 Gemmatimonadota bacterium
TTACCTGGCAGCGCGCCCTATTGGAGCCCGGACTTTCCTCGAGTCTTTCCTGCAACTCGCGACCATCCAGCCGACAGTATCCGATTGGAAGATAATAGGGCTCTTCGGGCTTTTGTGTGGGTGATTTTCGAGGCTTTTAGCTTCTCGGAAGCGATAGCAGGGTGCAGGTCAGGATCTTGAGATGCAGGTAGTCCTCGTCGTGCAGCCCATAACAGCGCCGTTGGATCACCCGGATTTTGTTGTTCAGCCCTTCCACGAAGCCGAGCGCCACCTTGTTCTCTGGCTGGCAGTACGCCGCGATGCCATCCCAATGTGTCTCAATCAGTTGTGCGAACTTCTCGAACCGGCGGTAACCGTTGCCACCGCAGCGAGGCGCGCCAGTGTTCGAAGAACTTCCGCGCCCAGAATTCGCGCCGGTACGTCCACAGCTGCGCGAACTGCTCTTTGAGCATAGGCCGTGTTAAGTCGTTTGTTGGCTGCGAGCAGGACATACTTCTGCCCCTTGATGTACTTTCGGTCGGCGCGGTTGGTCAGCCGTTTATACTCGGCCTTCCGGACCCGGCCCATCGCGTCGTTCAGGTAGCGTAAGACATGGAACTTGTCGTACAGGATCGCGGCTTGGGGCGCCTCGAACTCCGTCACGTTCCGGAAGGGTTTCCACATGTCCATGACCGCCAAGCGCACGCGTTTCGTCCGCGCGGCCCCGAGAAAGTCGTGGAACATCGTCATGCTCGCTTCCGACCGGTCGATGCCGCCAAACCAGAGCGGCCGGCCCCGTTCCAGATCACTGACCACGATGCGATAGTGTCAATGATCGTTTGATATTCCCTACCGTCGATCGTTTGAAAGTCCCTACCCGTCATTACTCCACAGCCGGGGTGTGGGCTGCAGCCGACCGCATCAGTCCCGCCTTCCGCTTCTCGCGTAGCCGATACGACTCGCCTTTGATGTTGACCGTCGTGGCGTGATGGAGGAGCCGATCGAGGATCGCGCTGGCGATCACCGCATCGCCAAACACCTCGCCCCACGCGCCGAGACTCTGATTGCTCGTCAGCAGGATCGAGCCGCGTTCGTAGCGACGACTCACCAGTTGAAAGAACAGATTCGCCCCCTGGCGATCGATCGGGATGTACCCGATTTCATCGATGATGAGGAGCTTGGGCTGGGTCAGCACCTTGAGCCGTTCGTCGAGGCGATTCTCATATAGCGCCTTGCCGAGCGTGGTGATCAAGGCGGCCCGAGCAAGAGCGCGTTCGCCCCGTGCGCGACGAAGCGCATCGTGGCGAGCTCCTTGATGATCTTTGGGTCGATCGAGGGCTGCGCTTTCCAGTCGAAGCCATCGAGCGTTTTCTGAAAGGGAAAGTGCGCCATCTGCACGCGCATCGCATGGTGCTTCTCCTGCTTGGACGCGACCTCGGCGCGCAGGACGGTCGAGAGAAAGGCGCTGTAGCTGAGGTCCGCGGCGGCGGCCTCCTCGAGCAGGGAGGGCAGCGTCGCGGCCACGCGCGTCAAGCGGAGCTGCTGACAGTCCAGCGCGAGTTGTTCGATCTCGGGCGTCGTCATGCGCTCCGGGCCTCCGCGATCCCATCGTAGATCGTCGATCCCATCGTAGATCGTCAGATCGCGGGCTTCGACGACACCCATCTGTTGGTAGCGCGGGTCATACTGCGGAGGCTGCGCGGCGAGCGGCGTCCGATCAAGCCGCAGGAGCCCAGCGTAGTGCGCCGGATCCATGATCACCTGATGCCGCGGACGCCGGGCATGCTCGGCGACCACCTCGTCGGCATGCTGGATCGCGAAGCCGGCTGCGGATTCATGCACCTCCACCGTGGCGCCGACCAGGCGGGCCGGCACGGAGTAGCGACTCCCCGCCACGTTGACCAGCGCATCGGACGCGACGATCCGTCGCCGGATCTGCGCCCACTGGTACGGCGGGCGCGTCCCGAGCGGCGTCAGCGCCTCGCGGGCGAAGCGCGCCAGCGGGACTTCATGCGTGGTGCCGTGCACCCGGAGGTCGGCGATCGTCGTCGCCCACTCGAGCAGCCACGCATTGAGCTGCTCCCACGACGTGAAGCGCTTGCCGGCCAGCGCATTGCGCTGCACGTACTTCACGCCGGATTCCACTTTCCCTTTCGTCTGGGGCCGATACGGCGCGCAGGCCCACGGACGGACGCCGTAGTACGCGGTGAAATCGGCGTACGTCGTGTTCCAGACGATCGCCTCACGCGTGTGCGTCAGCACCATGGCCTTCGCATTGTCGACGATGATCCGGTCGGGCACGCCGCCGAAATGCTGAAAGGCCAGCTCGTGGCCCGCGATCCACTCGCGCACCTTCTGCGCGCGGAAGGCGACCGCGAAGCAGCGCCGCGAGTAGCCGAGCGTGTACACGAAGATCTGCACGGGCACCTGCTCGTCTCCGATCCACACACGAACCTGACCGAAATCCACTTGCGCCTGGTCGCCCGGGGCGGACTCGAAGCGGACCGTCGCCACCGGTGTGGCCGCCAGCCGCCACGGTCGGACCGCGCGGCGCACGATGATCTCGGATCCCGCGAAGCCCTGGTCGCGCAATTCGCGATGCAGCACGACCGCATTGAAGCCCACCTCGGGCGCCCGCGCCTTGAGCCACGTCGCAAACGGAGTGAGCAATCCCACCCGCTCTGCCGGGTCCCGACGGGCGCCGTACCGCCCGCGCCGCCGCCAGGCCCGCACGGTCTTGGGGTCGAGATCGTATGCCCGCGCCACGGCCATCACGGACTCGCCACGTGCGAGCGCGCCCAACACCAGCTCCACCATGTCTTGCTTGACCATCAACGGCTCCAGGGAGTTTTGCTCCTCGGAACATGCCGTACTCCCCTGCATCTCATCCGTCATCCTGCCCTCCTGAGGTGACGGTAGGGAATTTCAGACGATCACGACGTAGGGAATTTCACACGATCGGTGACAATAGACGTGCCCTTTGCGAATCGAGATCTCGTCGATGCCGATCACGGCGGGCCGCAGTTGCGTGCCGCAGTTGCGTGCCGGCGGCCACGAGCTGCTCCCGCATGTAGAGCTTGTCCATTTCTTTGACCGCATGCCAGTCCATCCGCAGGTCCAACGCCACTTCCTTGATCGAGGCGCTCCGGCACTGCTTGCCGACGAAGAGCGCATAACGTTTTGTGTAGTGGGGATTGGCCGCGAGCCAATCGAGCTGCTCACGCTTCACGCCGTCGCAGACTCGACAGTCCACCCGCCGCAGATCGAATTCCAGATAGATGCGCGGGTCGCCGCACGGGAGATCGCGCACGCGCCGCGTCTGCCGGTCGTACCAGGTGCGCTGCGGAGTGCCACACGTGCCGCAGATCGTTTTTTTGGGCGCCGCGTGAGCGTGATCACGCGCGCCCGCGGGTCGTTTACGCGACCGCGAATCACGCGGGCCGGGACGAATCCAGGGAAACGGTACGCGTCACGCAGTTCGCGCGTGGAACGTCGTCGGACAGTCATGCACGAACTTCATGCCCATCCGTTGCACCGGCAAGTCCCCATTTCTCCTCTGACAGCATGCACCACGCTCCGCTGAAAAGCCCCCATATTTACCCACACGAATCACCGAAGAGCCGATAATAGATTGACCAAAAATGCCGTCGACAGCTGGAAATCTTGCCTATTTGTCCATGTTCTTGTTGAAGGTCATGACGATGAAAGCGTGGGTTCGAAGGCGAATGTACCAACGGGACCGAATGAACCGCCCCGGGATTGCCGGACGCTCCCAATCGTGAGAGGATGGGAGCATGGCAAAACAACCACGGTACTCTTTTGAGGTGAAGGAGCGGCCGTCCGGCTGCTACGGGAGCAGCGGGCGCACTACGACACGGAAGTGGGCGGCAATCTCGTCCATCGCCAGCAAGATTGGGTGTACCGCCGAAACGCTACGGCTCTGGGTGCGGCGCGTCGAACGCGATGCAGGCGAGCGGCCCGGGGTGACCACCGAGGAGCAGCAGCGCCTCAAGCTCCTGGAGCGGGAGAATCGGGAGCTGCGCCGCGCGAATGAGATTCTCCGTGGGACGTGATGGTGGCGTTCATCGACGCCCATCGCGCCCCCCTCATGCGCGCAGAGGGGTTGCGCGGCCGATGGCCGAGTCCGTGATCGGCCTCTTCAAGACGGAAGTGCTTCGCCACGGCGGTCCGTGGCGCAGCTTAGACGACGAGGAGTTCGCGACGCTCAAATGGGTCGCGTGGTTCAACACGTGCCGTCTGATGGAGCCGCTCGGGTATCTCCCCCAGCGGAGTATGAGGATCAATTTGATCGACGCGTCACCGCTCCAGTTCCTGCTGGAGCACTCAATTAACTGAGTCTCCGAAAATCTCGGCGCGGTTCAGAATGGGTACCAATCCTGGCTCAGCGCATCCGTCATTAAGCGGGAACTCCGAGTGCTGCGATCGCCTTTGGGTGAATCTGCACAATTTCATGCCGGTGCGAACAGATGACGCTTGCGTGACGGGGCCTCGCCATCTTTTCTACTGGTCTACGCGACGTAGCGTAGCAAAGATGTCGCTTACAGCGAGATGCCCCATGTCGCACATCGAGATACCGGGATTGCTGCCGCCGATTGTCACCCTGCTTACACCTGATGAGCGTCTACGTGTTGATGCAATTGGGGAAGGCTACTATCGAGCAGATCATCAGGATAATATCGAGGAATTGACTCAAACCCTCAAATCCCGGCCTGTACATGCACTGCTGGTCTCTGTTACCTGTGCTTCGGCGCAAGTATCGAGAGTGGTGTCACTGGTCCGCGAGTTTCCACGGATTCCGGCTGTTGTCCTGGTGAGTGAGCTCGACGGACGAATGCCGCACGCAGTTCTAGCTCTTGGGCAAAGTGGCGTGCGACGTCTCGTGGATGTGCGCCAGCCATCCGGATGGAGGGAATTGCGAGGAGCACTCATGGCTGATTCGGGGGATGCCGGCTATCGCAGCCTGCTGGGTCAGCTTTCTGTGGACCTTGCTGGAGTTCCCGACGACTGCTGGCAATTCTTCGAGGCGCTATTCATCAGTGCGCCGCGCATTGGGAACGTGCAACAGTTGTCGAGGCAACTTTGCGTATTGCCAAGTACCCTCATGAGCCGTTTCTTCCGAGCAGGTGTTCCAGCACCGAAGCGGTATCTCGCAATGGCGCGACTGGTTCGTGCTGCGCGATTGTTCGAAAACAGTGGATTCTCCGTGGGCAATGTGGCGAACCATCTCGACTATAGCTCGCCGCAAAGCTTTGGACGCCATGTCCGGACGACCTTAGGGCTGACCGCGGGTGAGTTC
>JALYVY010000288.1 GCA_030852985.1 Gemmatimonadota bacterium
CCGGCACAGGGCTCGAGCGCCGGCATGTACTTCTCGGCGCGTTCCTTCGGGCATACCGGGTTTACGGGGACGTCGATCTGGATTGATCCCGAGCGGGGCGTGTTCGTGGTGTTGCTCACGAACCGCTTCAACTCGCACGGCACCAGCACCCGTCACGCCCAACTGCGCCGCGACCTTTCTGACGCTGTGCAACAGGCGATCGTCGATGCCCCACTCATTCAGTGGGAAGTCCCCAAGTAGCTCACCGCACGTCAGGACCCTGGAGCACGCAGCGCCTTCACCTGCCGCACGTGCCAGATCTCGTGCAGTGTCCAGCCGCCAACCCTAACGCGCGTCTCCGGTCCTGAGATAAGCCGTATCGAGACGCTCGGCCATGTCGACGAGCGCTGTGAACCGTGCGGACAACGGGACGAATTGCTGCACCATTGGGTTCTGCGCGAAGCGCTCGACCTGCGGCCAGACACTGCGATCGTGCGGCCCGAGCTCCGCGGCGCAATCCGCCACCATCCACGCCGCCGCGTATCCGTCCGACTCCTCGAGTCGCGGCACAGCCCTGTGGAAGCGAGCGCGCGCCGCATCGTATCGTGCCGAATGCGCATCGAGACGCACGGCGAGCGACTCCAGCAGCTCGCGCTTCTGGAACCACCAGTCGTCCCTGGATCCAAGGCGCCGCATGGCGGAATCCAGCGCCGCCTCCGCCGCAGGAATATCACGAAGGCGCAACGATGCGAGTCCGGCGCCGGCGTGCGCACCAATCGCGATGTCTTCGGTGCCGAGTTGATCGGCCAGCGCCGTCGTCTCGCGGTACAGGGCAAGTGCCGCTTCGGCATCGCCGCGCTCCTGCTGCAGGTTCGCGAGGTTATAGAGCGCCGCGAGGCGGTTCGCGTTGTTGCGCAGTGTCGTGTAAAGGCGCAGTGCGTCACTCAATGCATCGTGCGCCGCGATGAAGTCGCCGCTGCGCATGCCGATCACGCCGAGATTCATCGATGCGCTCGCGGCCACATCGAGCGCCTGCGACTCCTGCGCGATCGAGAGCGCCGAGCGGAGCGCTTCCGCACCCAGCACGTCATCGCGAAGCCGCATGAGCGCCACGCCCAAGGTGAGGTAGGCACGCGCCTCCATCACGCGGTCGCCGCGGCCCCGCGCGCGATCGATGAGACGGCGCAACAGGGCGACGGCATCCTCGGTGCGCGATGGCAGCAGCGTGATCGACAAGCGATGCATCGCGCCGCAAGCCAATGCGTCGTCACCACTGCTTTCCGCGATGTCCAGTGACTCCTCGGCGATGCGGATTGCGTCATCCATCGTGCCGACGCGTGCCAGCGTCTGCACGAGGAGGGAACGCGTCTGCACGACGTCGGCGGTGGTGCCCACACGTTCGGCCGTGGAGAGGAGCGCAACGCACTCCGCTTCGGTGTCACGTGCGCCTTGCCCGAGTCGCACGCGGGCCTGCAGGCGACGCAGGTGTACCGGCAGCGCCATGGCTGTTTCGCCGGCGTATCCAGGGGTCGCAAGGATCGCGTCGCACGAGCGTTCGACGTCCGCCCAGCGGCCCGCGTGCTCGGCGGCCTGCGCGAGCTGGTCGAGGACCACGGCGCGCTCCTCGTCGGTGGATGCGTTCGTGAGCGCATGCTGCAGGAACTCCGACGCCTCGTCGAGCGCATAAAGGGCCATGGCGCTCGCCGCCGCCCGGCGGCACCAGATGTAGGCTTGCGCCCGATTCGAGCTCTTCGCGTAATGACCGGCGATCCGGTCGATCGCGTCCGGCGTGCGGGCGCTGAAGATGTTCGCGATGCGCTCGTGCGTGATGCGCCGGCGGGCCGGACTCACCGACTTGAGCACCGCGTCGACCAGCAGGGCGTGCGCGAACTGATATGTGTCGTCGTCCTGGTCGCGCGCTGGCTCGAGCACCGAGGTTGCGAGGGCAGCGTCGATGGCATCAACGACGCTGTCGGCGCTTGCCCCGGATGCCTCGATGAGGATGGACAGGGAGAAGCTGCGTCCGAGTGCCGCCGCGGTGACGAGCACCTTGAGCGCATCGGGCGACAACCGGGACAACCGACGTCCCACGAGGTCAGTCATTCCCGCCGGCAACGTGAGCGCGGCGGGGATCGACCACTCCCATGCGGCGCCGGTGTAGTGGAACACGTTCTCCTCGACCATCGTGCGCATCAGCTGCGTCACGAGGAACGCATTCCCTTCCGTGTGACGGAGCACGAAATCCATCAGGTCGTCGCCGAGATCCGAGCGGTGCAGCGCACCCTGGAGCCACTCGCGCACCTCCGCGGCGGTGAGCCGTTCCAATCGCAGCTCGCGCACGCGCTCGTCACGCGTCAGGCGTTGACGCCGTTCGCGAATGGCACCGTAGGCTGCCTCTTCGCTGCGCACCGTGAGCGTGATGCAGATGCGTTCCGTCGTCAGCTGGCTCAGGACGTACTCGAGCGCGTCCCAGCTTGCTATGTCGCCCCAATGCATGTCTTCCAGGGCAATCAGCAGGGGACGCGCCTCGCTTGCGCCTCGCAGGAAGGCGACCAGTTCGAGCATGAGGTGATGGCCCTGCGAAGGGTCCAGCAGCCCTTCGGACGTCGCGCGCGCCGCCCCGTTGCGCAGCGCGGGTACGATGCGGCTGAGGAGCGGAAACGCCCGTGCCGGTGCCAGTCCCAGCGCGTGAATGCCCCCCAGCGCCTCGGCCCACGGGCCGAACGGTGGCTTGCTCTCGCTCTCCATCGCCTGCCCGGATACCATCACGGCGCCGCGGAGTCGACACTCCGGGAGCATCTGGCGCACGAGCGAGGACTTGCCCACACCCGCTTCACCGATGACGAGCCGGCATTGCGGCGCACCGTGCACGCTTTGCGCGAGCGCGAGCACGAGCGAGCGCACCTCGGCGGCGCGGCCGACAAATCGGTTGAACACCAACTGCGGTGTCGCATTGGACGTGGACCCCGCCGAGACGACCTTGTCGCGGCCGAGACGCTTGGCGTCGAACAGCGCGCGATCCGCCGTCGTGAAGAGCGCCTCGAACGACTCGCCATGCTCCGGTGCGGTCGCTACGCCGATGGAGAGGGTGACGGAGAGTGACCGTTCCGTTTCTTCTGGCAGCGGGATGATCTGCGATGCCGCTGCGGCGCGAACGTTTTCCGCAACGGCGGCGGCGCCGACCGCGTCGAGGCCCGGCAGCAGCACCACGAACTCGTCGCCCGCATACCGGCCCACGTACTGGCCCGGCCGCAACTGGTCCCGCACGGCATTGGCCACCGTGCGCAGCGCGTCATCGCCGGCCAGATGGCCGAACGTATCGTTGACGGACTTGAACTGGTCAACGTCGATCACCAGAAGCGACACCGCCGCGCCCGTGCGCCGACGTTCCGCGAGCACCGCTGCCGTAACGTTCACGAACGCACGACGGACCAGCGCCCCGGTGAGGTCGTCGTCCTCGGAAACGATGATCTTGTTCACTGCGCCCGATTTCCGGAGCGGAGTGGCGCGCTGCGTTGAGGATGGGGCGCTCACCGTGCCGCGACGCACGAGATCCTCGAACAATGCGAAGAGCGCGGGATCGAACTGGCGCCCGATTTCGCGGCGCATGATCTCGATGGCCTCGAGCTGTGAGAACGCGCGCTTGTAGCTGCGCTCCGTGGTGAGCGCATCATAGACGTCCGCGATGCAGAGGATGCGGGCCGAGAGTGGAATGGCTTCCGAGACGAGACCATCCGGATAGCCGCCGCCGTCCCAGCGTTCGTGATGGCTGCGGACCATCGGCGCCACGTCCCACGGAAACTGGACGTCGGCCAGCATGCGCTCGCCCGCAGCGGGGTGCTGCCGCACCAGTGCCCACTCTTCTTCCGTGAGCTTGCCGGGCTTGTTCAGGACTTCGGCAGGGACGATCAGCTTGCCGACGTCGTGCAGCAGCGCGCCGATGCGGAACCAGAAGAGTGACGTTTCGTCGAGCCCCGCCTTCGCGGCCAGCGCGCCGGCGAGGTCGGCCACGCGCTCACAGTGACCCTGTGTGTGCTGATCCTTCGATTCAATCGACTCGCCCCAGGAGCGCACCACGTCGAGGAAATCGCCCTCGAGGCGCGCCATGCGTCGGCCGACGTCCGCGAGCTCATGCCGGGACCGCAACTGCGTGAAGCAGGCGTGCGCCCGGTTCAGCGCCTGAAGTGTCTCGCGGTTGCGGCCGAGCCGACTATAGAGGTCGGCCAGCTCGCGATTGGTGTCGCCTTCCAGCGCGAGATCCTTGGCGCTGGTCGCAATGTCCCTGGCGGTGGTCAGGTGCTCTTCCGCGGCGACGAGGTCGCCCGTCTCGCGCGCGATGATGCCGTAGACCTTCGAAGCCTCGCCATTGGCGCGCGCCTCGTCGAGGTGCTGCGCCAGCGCCATCGCGCGATCACACCGGCGTTTTGCTTCCTCGAAGTCGCGCTTCTCGATCTGGAGCGCGGCGGTGTTCACCTCGAGCTGCACTCGCGTGGATAGTCCACCCAGTGCATTCGCGATCGTCAGCGCCTCGGCAAATGCCTCTTCCGCGGCGTCGTGACGGCCGAGCGCCATGTTGGCGAGGCCGAGGTTGTTGAGGGCGACGACGATGTTGTCGAGCAGGGAGTGGATGCGCCCATGGGCAAGCGCCTCCTGGAAATAGCGCAGCGCCTCGCGGAAGTCACCGCGAATACTGGCCATGGTGCCCAGGTTGGTCGTGACGTCCACCTGGAGGCGGGGATCGGTGGTGCTGGTGCCGCGACGGAGCGCTTCCTGGAACAGTTGCTCGGCGTGATCGAGGTCTCCCTGGCGCCAGCGGACGGCGGCAAGGACGTTGAGGGCGTGACCGAGGGCGTTGCGTTCGTCGCCCAGTTCAGCGGCGGCGACGGCGGCGATGGCGCAGTCTTCCGCGGCCGGGTAATCGGCGTCGACTTCATAGGTGCGGGCGATCCAGCGCAGCAGCATCGACGCCAGTGCAGGCGACGGCGCAGCCAACGCGCGGAGGGCGCGTTCGTAGACTTCGCGCGCTTCGACGCGGCGGCCAAGCTTGTCGAGCGTGCGCGCCTCCTCGATGAGTGCATCGAGCGACGCGTGCTTCTGTGGCTGTTCGACGAGCCGCAGATGCTGGTTCCTGGCCCCGGCGCTGGGGTCTCCCATCGGCTTCAATCCGGTACTCGTGCTCGCGGCATGTCATCTTCGACACGGCCGTCGTCCTGAGTGCCATCCGTCTCGCTGCGTCGCGATCAGGTGGGTCGATCAAGTGGGGCACCAATGCGGCGCCCCC
>JALYVY010000289.1 GCA_030852985.1 Gemmatimonadota bacterium
GACCTGGATTTCGGAAACGGCGCGCAGCAACCGACGTTCAGGTCCGAAATGCTTCCGCCAACTGTCGTCGCAGTTCTGGAGGCACGCTCAGGGCAACTGCGTGTACGCCGAGCTGTCGCACCGACAGTCAACGTGAAGGCTTGAATTTCTCCATGGACGGCGTACCCGGCCCCGAGTCCGACACGATGCGGCCGCGGTACACCTCACCCTTCAGTGGGTCCAGCGCGCCCGACCCGTGGTGCATCTCCGACGCGAGCTCGCCGCCGCAGAGCACCACGAACATCGTGTAGTACATCCACGACAGCAGCGCGATCACGCCACCGATCGTACCGTATGTCTTGTTGAACGACCCGAAATGCTGCACGTAGAAGCGAAAGACCAGCGTCGCGACGATCCACAGCACCGTTGTCGCCATTGAGGCGACGATCACGTGCGTCCAGCGTTGCTGTACGTTGGGAAGCACCTTGAAGAGCGCAACGCAAAGTGCGACCACAAGGAACACCGCTAACAGGAGCTGAAGCAACGTGAGTAGCGCCACGCTCGCCTGACCGAGATGAAACGTGCGACCGACCCACGCCGAGACGGCCTCGCCGTCGAGAAAGACGAACGTTGCGGCGAGGACGATGATGCCCGAGAGGACAAGGCAGGCGAGCCGCAGCGCGATCCGCTTCCACAGCGGGCGGGTCTCGCTGACATCGTACGCGATGTTCAGCGCATCCATGAGCGTGCCGAAGATGCTCGACCCCGACCAACCCGCCAATAGCGCGCCCAGCGACATGATGCCCGCACCGCCGCTCGATGCGATGATCTCGGTCAGCGTTTTCCGAAGCAGCGAGAGGGCGTCGGCCGGCAGTGTCGTGGCCAGGCGAGCCAGTAATGATTCCATCAGCGCCTGCCCGTTCCCCAGCAACCCGAGCAACGGGGTGAGGAAGAGGAGCAGCGGGAAGAGCGAGAAGAAGAAGTAGTACGCCGTCTCCGCCGCAAGCGACGGAATGCGGTCTTTCCCGATTTCCTTGACGGTCTTCTTGACGAGCGGGGTGACGTTGAAGCCCTGGATGATCATGGGCCGCAGTCGGGCAAGGGCCGGGCCAGCTTCGACCGACAGTCTCGGGATCTAGCGCGTTGAGCGCTGGATGTCGATTCCGCCGAAGAACGTCTCCGCGCGCACCTTCAGCTTGAAGGGGGCAGTGTCATAGTTCGGCGAGTACCAGGCGTCGTCGCGCTTCACCAGCCCCACATGATCGAAGCCGGCAGCAATGCGCTGCAACTCCACGCGCAAGCCCACGTCCGCGGGTACGTGAAGAGTGAGCTTGCCCACCGCGAGCCGAGTGACGACGGTAAGGTCGTGCGTCCACGTGCCGTTGAAGTCCAGGTCGACGCTGCCGAGACCTCCGCGTACCCGGATCTGGTCCGCGTTGGCGTTCGCGAGCAACCGGCCGGTGAAGTCGGCAGCACCCACATTCACCTCGAGATCCCGCATGCGAAGGCGGTTCGGGCGGGAGAAGAGCAGCATGGCGTCGGCAGCGCCGCAGTCGAGCCGAACCGATTGGAGCGACATCTCACCAAGATCGAGGGTGGCCTGCGTGCCCCCGAACTCCATGTCCAGGTCGAGCGGAACGGCGCGGGCCAGCGTCAGCCGCAGCTCGCCAGCTTCCCCGCCAGACATCCGGGTGCCGCCGCGAGACTCCAACCCAAGAGCGGTGCTGTGCTGCGCCGCGTCGTAACGGTGAAGCGGCGTCGACCGTGCTTCGTCGTACCGCAGGTGCATGGCATAGAGGGTGGGGTCACTCGTGCCGCGCACGTCCACCCGTCCGGCTCCGTACTGCACGCGAATGCGCTGCGGTGCGGTGTCGCGCAACTGGCGCGAGATGTCGACATTGCGCCAGAGCGGCGCCGACTGCGCGCGCGCGCCCATGGGTAACAATGCAGCAAGCGCGGTCACGATGCCTCCGAAACGCATGCTATCGCACCTCCCGGACGCCAGCCGTTCGCCGCGCCGCGACGACCCCGGCCACCGGTGTGGGCGTCTGCCAGGCGGCAAGCTCGATTGGCCGCGTCGACCCGCGCATTCGGCGATGGGTGCCGGCGCGCGACAGGATCGCCGCGCCAAGACCGAGGGTCATCGCCGACCAGGTGGCCGCGACGGCCGCTGCCCGAACGACTGTGGCGGCAATCGGCGCCCAGAGAAGCAGGGACGCCACGAGCCACAACACGAAAAAAATCGCCACACCGACGAACAGCGCGCCAAGTGCACGACCGCGCGCCGATACCGTTCCGCCGTGCCAGAGGCCCGCGCCAACCAGGCGCGACACGGCGAGGAAGCCAAGCGTCGCCAGACCGGTCACCGCAATGCCGTACGCAACGACCGCGAAGGGAATCAGGAGGATGCCGATGATCGTCAACGCCAATGCGACGATGAGGACGAGCAACCCCGGAAGCACCAGCAGTTGTGCCAGTATGCCAAACCAGAAGACGCGAACGAATTGCCCCTGGATGGTCGTCACGACCTCCTCGAGATTCGGTCCGGCGAAGAGGAATACGCCGAGTGCGATGATCACGAGAATGGCAAAGGATCCGGCGACCGTCTTCACGGAATCCGCAGTGCGCTGCACCGGAGTGCGAACATCCGCAGCCGTGGCTGCGTGGCTGACCAGCGTGGGCAGCACCGACATCGCCCGCAACTCGCCATCCACCTCACCGCTGTCGGCGATCACGCGTCCGCCAACAGCCAGTGCGTCCCCCGTGACAACCCCGCCGCGGTGCACGGTGACGTTGCCCGAGAGGCTGACAACCGAACCCTCAACGCGGCCGAACACCTCGACCGGGCCGCGGGCCACTACCGTCCCCTTCACGATAGAGCCGGCGGCAATGTTCCGCGCCCCCGGTGCAACGCTGTCGGCGGGTGGCAGGTTTGTCACCTGTTCTCCCACCCGCAGCTGCTCGAGGTCTTCCTTCAGTGACGTCGCCGTGGACTGTTGCGCGTACAGCGAAGGCGAAGCGGCGAAGAGAAGGGTCGCGAAAACGGCAGACGTTCGGCGGGTCATCCGACGTGACGGCCAGCGGTGGCCAGACGCCGAATTCCGGCGAAGGTACCGAGAGCAGCCAGAAGGAATCCGGCAAGGAGCAGTGAAACTCCGATGGCGCCGGTGGTCTGAATTGCCGCCAGCGCGGTCTCGCCGAGCACCGCCAGCGCAACGTCGCGAGCTGCGCCGAGCATCGCCGTCCTCACTCGATCGCCGAGCAGCCCGGTGATGAAGACGGCGGCGTCCCCTTGGGTAGCAAGCCAGACCATGGCGAGGGTGAGCATGCCGGCCGTGAACGCGAAGACGGCGGCGGCGGCGGCGCGGGCAGGGCCTGGCTTCGGGAGCCATTGCGCCACGGAATCGCGGGCGGCTACGTGCGCCGGCACATAGACGGGAACCTGCGCCATGACACGGTCCGCGAGGCGCGAGTCCGGGGCGAAATGGGGAAGGGATTCAAGCGCGTCAACGACGAATCGGGCGTCCTCATACCGAAGCCGGCAGTCGGGACACTCTTCGACATGGTCGCGCAAAGGGGCGACGCCGAAACCGGCCTCGCCATCGACCAGGAGGTCGATCTCGTTGGGGAGTAAATGTCTGTGGTTCATGGCATCTGCACCCTGTACGCGTGGGGGGTGCTGCGGGTTTCAACGGTGAAAATTCGGGTGCGGCGGGCGGCGTTCATTCGCGGGTGTGCTCCAGTGCGGCCCGCAGCTCGTGTCGAGCGCGGTGAATGTAGGTTTTCACGGTGCCGAGGGGGAGGTCGAGGGTGCTCGCGATCTCCTCGTACGACCTCCCCTCGACGTGTCGCAGCATGATGCACGATCGATACTCGGGTCGCAGGCCGGCGATGGCTCGCTCGATGGCACCTCCGAGCTCCTTCGCCTCCATCTCCTCCAGCGCATTCTCGGCATCATCCCCGATGTCGAAGCGGGAGGCCTCGACCGCCTCGGCGCTGGACGCATGCGGCGAGCCGTCAATGCTGATGGTGTTGAGTCGACGCCGGCGCAGATGATCGATGGCGACGTTGTTGGCGATCTTGAACAACCAGGATGAGAACTTGAAGTCGGCTCGGTAGCGGTCCAGGTGCGACAGCACCTTCACGAACGTGTCCTGCGTGAGATCCTCAGCCAACTCGCGATCGCGCACCATGCGAAAGACCAGCGAGAAGACGGGTCGTTCGTAGCGCTTGATCAGCTCGCGATGCGCGGCTTCGCGGCCCTCGAGGGCGAGGGCGACGACATCGGCATCAGGAAGGTTGGCGAGGTCGAGGGCGCGGAGCATCGGGGAAGGCGGGGGCCGCGCAGCTCGGTAGGAGCTCTCGTCGCGCTGGCAGAAAAGTATTCATCGCCCGCGCTGCAATCCAGCGGCGTGCTTGCCCAGCCACCACCGCGCGGCGACCTTACGTCGATGTACGACACGGATGTGGAATCGGCTCGCGCGGACCTGGCGGCCGAGGGCGGGGCCGAAAAACGGGCCTATGTGCGCACGGTGTTCGAGCAGATTGCGCCACGCTACGACCTGCTGAATCACCTGCTCAGCCTCAACATCGACGTGCTCTGGCGCCGCCGTGCACTGCGCGCGCTGGAATGGACGCGGGCGCCCGAGGGTACTTATCTCGACGTCTGCGCTGGCACGCTCGACGTGGCGGCGGAGCTGGCGAAGCAGGCCGGGTTCGGCGGCTTCATCATCGGGGCAGATTTTGCCGTGCCAATGCTCCAGGCGGGTGCCGGAAAGTCGCCCGCAGTGAAGGTGGGTCCGGTTGGCGCCGACGCGCAACTGCTACCGCTTGCCAACTCGTCAGTCCACGGCGCCACGGTGGCGTTCGGGATCCGCAACGTCGCCTCGCTCGACGCCTGCCTCCGCGAGGTTTACCGGGTGCTGAAGCCCGGCGCGCGGTTCGTGATCCTGGAGTTCACCACGCCGCGGTCATTCGTCGTGCGGACGTTCTACCACTTCTATTTCCACAAGGTGCTGCCGTTCATCGGTGGCCTGATCAGCGGACACCGGACGGCTTACCAGTATCTCCCGAAATCAGTGGCGCATTTTCCGGCCGAGCCCGAACTCGCGAACCGTATGCGTGCGGCGGGGTTTATCGACGTGCGCTGGGAGTCGCTGAGCTTTGGCATCGCGGCAATACATGTCGGCACCAAGCGGGATGTGTGATCGCAGGAGCGTCGATAGGGAAAACGAGGGCGTTGTTCGTTGATATCGCGAATCCTGCGAATCGCCAC
>JALYVY010000109.1 GCA_030852985.1 Gemmatimonadota bacterium
CGGATCTCGCAGGACGTTCCGCCGTTCATCAAGGCAGTCGGGAACCCCATCAAGCTCTATGGGCTCAATAGCGTTGGGCTGCAGCGCAACGGGTTCCCCGAGGAAGTGGTGCGCGAGCTGAAGCGCGCATACCGCTTGTTCTTCCGCTCGGAGCTCAACGTGACGCAGGCCAAGGAGCGTGCGGCCACGGACCTCGCCGCGTACCCCGAGGTGCAGGAGCTGCTCCGCTTCGTCGAGGAGAGCGGACGCGGAGTCGTCGTCTGAGCGTGCGCGTCAGGACGGGAGTCATCGGCGCGGGCGGTCTGGGCATTCACCACATCCGCATCCTGCGCGACCTGCAGGGGCCGGACTTCATCGGCTTCTTCGAATCACGCCCCGAGCGCGCGGCGCAAGTGTCGAACGAGCTTGGGGTGCGCGCATTCGGAACGTTGGACGACCTCCTCGATCAGGTCGATGCCGTTACGATCGTCGTGCCGACGCCGGGCCACTATGCCGTTGCGCAGCAGGTGCTCGCCCGCGGCATTCACGCGATGATCGAGAAGCCGCTCGCGGCGACGCTTGAGGAGGCGGATGCGATGCTCGCGCTCGCGCGAGAGCACGGTGCCGTGCTACAGACCGGGCACGTCGAGCGGTTCAACCGCGCAATTCGCGCGGCGCTTCCCTTCGTCGACGCACCGCGATTCATCGAGAGCGACCGCTTGTCGCCGTTCAACCCGCGCGGGTCGGATGTCGCCGTCGTGCTCGACCTCATGATCCACGACATCGATCTTGTGCACACGCTCGTCGGTGGGAAGGCGTCGTCGGTGAGCGCGGTGGGAGTGCCCGTCCTCACGCCTTTTGTGGACATCGCGAATGCGCGGCTCACCTTCGAGTCGGGCGCGGTCGCGAACATCACGGCGAGCCGGGTGTCCCGCGAACGGATGCGAAAGATCCGCATCTTTCAGCAGAGTGGGTACCTGTCGCTCGACCTCGCCGCCGGGAGTGGAGAATTCTTCCGACTTCGGGGCGACGTCGACGTTGCCGCACTTGCCATGGCGCCGCTCGTGTTGGAACAGTTCGTCGAGCGCATCCCGGTGGAAGCAGAGGATGGGGAGCCGCTGCGGCTGGAGTTCGAGAGCTTCCTCGCAGCCGTGCGCGGGGAGTCGTCGGTGGTCGTCACTGGAGAGGCAGGGCGAGAAGCGCTTGCCGTCGCACTCCAGATCGTGCGCGACATCGAGCGGACGATGCCCTCCTCGTCCAATCGACCTTTGGCCGGCCCGCGTGCGTGAGATTCTTTTCGTTGCCGGAGAGGTGTCCGGGGACCAGCACGCCGCCGCGGTAGCGCGCGAGCTTCACAAGGCCGGCGCGGCATTCGCCCTCGTGGGCGTGGGAGGCGACGAAATGCGGGCGGCAGGTGTGCAACTCGTCGAGCACGTCGCGAACCTCGCGCACGTCGGATTCGTTGAGCCGATCAAGCATCTTCCGCATTACCGCCGGTTGCGACGCGACCTTGCTGCGCGGATCTCGAGCGGGTCTGTTGCCCTCGTGATCCTCGTTGATTACGGCGGCTTCAACCTGAAGATGGCGGCCGTCGCGAAGGAAGCCGGCGTCCCGGTGCTCTACTTCATCACACCGCAGGTGTGGGCCTCGCGTGCCGGCCGCATGAAGACACTGGCGCGGACCGTGACTCGTGCAGCTGTCATTCTTCCGTTCGAGGAGGCATTGCTTCGCGCGAACGGTGTCGACGCAACGTTTGTCGGACACCCGCTCCTGGATCGGTCGGAAGCAAAGGAAAGCCGCGCCGACGCGAGACGCATGATCGGCGTCGCCAAGGACGTCCGGTTGCTCGCATTGTTTCCCGGCAGTCGTGCGCAGGAGATCGCGCAGCACCTCGATGTGTTCGTCGCCACCGCGCGCGAGCTCCAGCGTCGTGACCCCTCGCTCGAAGTGATCGTGAGCGCCGCGGCTCACGTGAAGATTCCTGCCGATCGATGCCCATACCGGATCGTGACCGCGTCGTCATTCCACCTGCTGCGCGCGGCCGATGCCGCGATGTGCAAGAGCGGAACGACCACTCTCGAGGCGGCCGTCGCGCTCTGTCCCCTGGTGGTTGCCTATCGCACCGATCGGATCACCTACGCCATCGCGCGACGCGTGGTGAAGATTCCGTATATCGGCCTCGTGAACGTCGTCGCAGGTCGGAAGGTGGTGCCCGAGTTCGTGCAGGACGACCTGAAGCCAACGGCGGTCGCAGATGCCCTCGAGCGACTGCTCGCTCAAGAGAGCCCGGCGCGACATGCGATGATCCCGGAGCTCGAGCGAGTCCGCGGCATGCTTGGCGCGCCCGGCGCGGCCGCTCGCGTCGCGAGCATGGCGCTCTCGCTGGCCGCCCATCCGGGCGGTGCGACGTCATGAGCTCCGAACGCCGAGTGCGATGGACGGTTCGCCTGGGGGCGGCGCTGCTGCGCCTGCTCGCGTCCACGTGGCGAATGCGGTCCCACAACATCGAGCCGCTCCACGCCGCTCGGGCGGCCAACCATCGCGTGATTTTCTCGCTCTGGCACGGTGAGCTGCTTCCGCTGCTCTGGCAGCATCGCGGCGAGAACGTCGCCATCGTCATCAGCGAACACAAGGACGGCGAGATCGTTGCACAGATCGCCGAGTCACTCGGCTACTCGACCGTGCGTGGGTCATCGTCGAAGGGCGGGAGTCGGGCATTGATTGGCCTGATGCGCGAGATCGACGCGGGGCGTGACGGCGCAATTACGCCTGATGGTCCACGCGGACCAGCGCGCGTGTTCGCTCCCGGCGCGGCGGTCGCATCGCAGCGTACTGGCGCCTACATCGTTCCCATTCGCGCCGCCGCGTCGCGCTCCTGGCGGTTGAAGAGCTGGGATCGATTCCTCATTCCCAAGCCATTCGCTCGCGTCGACGTGAGCTATGGACAGCTCACGGTCGTCGAGGCGGCGTCGCCACGCGAGGCAGCGGAGCAGGCGCCGCGACTTCAGGCGCTGCTCGACGCGACGCCCGGGTCGTGATGCGATGAACGCGATCGATACGGTATGGTACGGCACGAACGCCGCCGCGCGGCTCACCCGCGCTGTGCTGGCGCCAGCGAGCTGGCTGTATCGCGCGGGCGTGTACGTCAACGCGCGGCGATTCGAGTCCAGCGATGCGTCGGTTCATCCGTCCGCGCTTCCCGCGGTCAGCATCGGCAACCTCACCGTCGGGGGGACGGGCAAGACACCCGTTGCCGCCTGGGCCGCCAGCGCGTTGCGCGCTCGTGGTGCGTCGCCTGCGATCGTCATGCGCGGCTACGGAGACGACGAGCCGCTCGTTCATGCCCGGCTCAATCCCGCTGTTCCGGTGGTCGTCAACGGCGATCGCGTCCTTGGCGCCGAGCAGGCGCTGGCAGGTGGTGCGGACTGTGTGATCCTCGACGACGCGTTTCAGCATCGCCGGATCGCGCGCGTATCCGACTGGGTGCTCGTGAGTGCTGACCGCTGGTCGGACGACCTCCGGCTGTTGCCCGCGGGACCGCTCAGGGAACCCGTCCAGGGTCTGCGTCGGGCCGACGTCCTCGTCATGACGCGAAAGGAGGCCGCGTACCAAGAGGCGGAGGCCATCGGTGAACGGCTTGGCGCGCGATTCCCGCACCTCGAGCTCGCGGTCTGTCACCTCGCGCTGGGCGACCTCATCTCACCGACGGGCGGCACATCGCGTCCGCGGACGTGGCTCAGCGGTCGAAGGGTGCTGGCAACCGCTGCCGTGGGTGATCCCTCGGCGTTCTTTGCGCAACTGCGCAGTGAGGGTGCCGAGATACGTGCGCAAGGCTTTCGCGATCACCATGCCTTCAGCGCGGCCGACGTGATCGAATTGACGAGCAGCGCGGACGGGCTGGAAGGAGTGGTGTGCACCCTGAAGGATGCGGTGAAGCTCGCCCCGCTCTGGCCTGCCGCCGCTGCTCCGTTGTGGTATGTTTCGCAAATTGCCGTGGTCGAGCGCGGATCCGCGCTGCTCGACCGCGCATTGGACGCGGTGCTGGCTGCACGCCATGCCGTGTCTTCAACCGCCGGCCCAGCCGGCCCGAGTTTCCCAAATAATGGCCACCGATCTACGACTGCCGACTGATAGCATCGTCATGCCGGACAAGGACCGCTTCCTGAACGAGGAAAATCCGTTCGAGGCGATGATGAGCCGCTTCGACCGCGCCGCCCAATTGCTCGACCTCGAGCCAGGCCTGTACCAGGTGCTGCGCCACCCCGAACGTCAGATCATCGTGTCGGTTCCGGTGATGATGGACAACGGCGAAGTCGAAGTATTCGAGGGATACCGAGTGCTGTACAACACGTCACGCGGGCCGGCCAAGGGCGGCATCCGCTTCGACATGCGGGTGAATCTCGACGAGGTGAAGGCGCTGGCCGCTTGGATGACGTGGAAATGCGCCGTGGTGAATTTGCCCTTTGGCGGTGCAAAAGGCGGCGTCATCTGCGATCCCCTCAAGATGAGCGTCGGGGAGCTCGAACGACTCACCCGTCGCTACACCGCCGCGATCATCCACACCCTCGGTCCCGATTCCGACGTTCCCGCGCCGGACGTGAACACGAACGAGCGCGTGATGGCGTGGATCATGGACACGTATTCCATGCATCACCGCCACACCGTGACCGCCGTCGTCACGGGCAAGCCCGTGGAGATGGGTGGATCACTGGGCCGCCGTGAGGCGACGGGGCGCGGCTGCATGATTGTCACCAAGCAGGCGCTCGTGCACCTCGGCATGAACATCCAGGGCACCACCGTCGCGGTGCAGGGCTTTGGCAACGTGGGCTCCGTCGCGGCCGATCTGCTCGTGAAGGAAGGTTGCATCATCCGCGGCATCAGCGATCGCACTGGCGCCTACTGGAACAAGGACGGCATCGATATCCCGGCCGCGATCAAGCACGTCGGTGCGCACCGCAGCCTTGAAGGGTTTACGGGCGGCACGCCCATGACGAACGAGGAGCTCCTCACCTCCGACGTTGACGTGCTCCTCCCGGCCGCGCTCGAAAACGTGATCACCAGCAAGAATGCCGCAAAGATTCGCGCGAAGATCATCTGCGAAGGCGCCAACGGGCCGACGACGGCCGGCGCCGATTCGATTCTCGCCGAGAAGCAGATCTTCGTCATCCCCGACATTCTTGCGAACGCCGGAGGCGTAACCGTGTCGTACTTCGAGTGGGTGCAGGATCGCGGCGGTTACTTCTGGTCGGAGGCATCGGTCAACGAGCGTCTCACGGACATCATGACGCGAAGCTTCGCCGACGTGCTGAACCTGTCCATACTGCACAAGGTCGACATGCGCACGGCGGCCTACATGTTGTCGATCAGCCGAGTGGCCACCGTGCACCGGCTGCGCGGCGTCTACGCGTAAGCGGAGTGCGCGTCATCGTCGCCGCTGTGGGGAAGCCGCGTGACCGGCACCTCGCGGCGGCGATCGACGAATACGAGACGCGCGCGGCTCGATATTGGCCCCTCGACGTCATCGAAGTGCGCGAGGGCGGTGGACGTGGCATCGACCCGGAGCTGGCGAAGGAGCGAGAAGCGTTGAAGCTGCTCGAGCGCATTCCGGCGTCGGCCGCGGTGCTCGTCTGTGATGAGCACGGCGAGCGCCTCACCTCCACACAGTTTTCGGCGCTCATCACTTCCGCGCGTGACCGCGCGACCGATATCGCGTTCGTCATTGGCGGCGCGTACGGTGTCGGCAGTTCCGTGAAGTCGCGCGCGACGCGGAGTCTTCAACTTGCGCCCTGGACATTGCCTCACGAAATGGCGCGCCTCGTGTTGGCAGAGCAGCTCTATCGGGCAGGGACCATCGCGCGCGGAGAACCGTATCACAAGGACTGAACGGCCGCCCGCCTCGCGGCCACGCAGCACCGCCCGCGCGGCGTGCACGCGATTGCTCACGCACGCGGGCCGCTCAGGTTATCATGGAAGCTCCAATCACCGCGACCCCGGGCAATGACCGACGTACGCATCATCTCCGGCGCACTTGGTGGGTCGGCGCTCTCACGCCTGCTGCAGCGCGGCGAGGCACCAGCGGAATGGCTCGCTAGCACGGTGACTTCTCCATCCGGCTGGCGATCGCGTGCCCAGCAGCGATCGCGTGAGCGGCGCTGGGACGAGTGTTGGACGCAACTCGCCCCCGCTCTGGACGCGACGGGAGCAGCGGCCGAGCGGCTCGAGAAGGTCCGTCGAGAGGGAGGCGTGGTGATCACCACGGGGCAACAGGCCGGGCTGTTCGGCGGCCCGGTATATACGTGGAGCAAGGCCATGGGCGCGCTGGCTTTCGCGGACGCCATACAACGTGAAACCGGCGTCGCGACCGCCGTCGTCTTCTGGGCTGCCACTGACGATGCCGATTTTGCGGAGGCCTCTTACACCGTCCTCGCTCGACAGGGTGGACCGGAAAAGTTGCAGAGCCAGAACGCGCCAACGGCTGGCGTGCCGATGGCCCTCGCGCCCCTTGGCGATGTGGGCTCGCTCCTCGCCCGACTTCGTGATGCTTGTGGCAGCGTGGCTGATCCGCGGGCGCTGCGCGCGGTTGAAAGCGCTTACAGTGTGCCGTCCGCCACGGTGGGCAGCGCGTATGTCAGCCTCCTGCGCACCCTGCTCGAGCCTCTCGGAATTCCCGTGCTCGACGCATCGCACGAAAACGTTCGAGCCGCCAGCGATGCGACGCTTCGCGAGGCGCTCGGGCGCGCCGACGATATCGAGCGCGCGCTCGTTTCCCGCTCGCTTGAAATTAAAGCGGCAGGGTTCGCTCCGCAGGTTGAGCACGTCGGCGGGCTTTCCCTCGTCTTTGCGCGGGAGAACTCGATCAAGAGCCGCATTCCACTTGGCGAGGCGTCGCGTTTCGCCGGCGACGAGAACGCCTGGCTGACACCTAATGTGCTGTTGCGGCCAATCGTCGAGCAGGCGATCCTGCCGACAATCGCTTACTTCGGTGGACCAGGAGAGCTCGCCTATTTCGCGCAGGTGAGCGCTGTCGCCAACGCGCTCGACGTCGAAACACCGGTCGCCGTACCGCGGTGGTCGTGTACGCTCATTGAGCCCGACGTCGACCGGCTGCTGGCCAAATTCGCCATCTCGCCCAATGATCTGGCGCAGCCCGATCGGCTCGAGGGCATTGTGGCCCGCGAAACAATGAGCGATCGAACAAAGGCAGCCTTGGCAGCGCTCCGCGCCTCTGTCGAGGCACTTCCCGAGGCCCTGCGGTTGGAAGCCGAACCGCTTGGTCTTGGTGCGGCCGTAGAGGGCTCCATGCGATCGCTCCTCCATCGGGCTGATCGACTCGAGCGCCGCCTCGTGGCGGGCGTCAAACGCCGCGAGCATGCGCGCCTGCTCGACGTCGCCACTTTGCGCGGCGCGCTGTACCCGCTGAACGTGCGACAGGAGCGTGCGCTCAATCTTGTTCCCCTGCTCAGTCGTCATGGGCTCGACCTGCTCGGCGAGATGCGCGAGGTCGCCGCCGCGCACGCGGCTGCGCTGATGGGCATCTCGTCGACGTGACCAACCCGCGAAGCACAGCGCGCTCCGGCGCTCGGAGCGCAGCGCTGCACTGATCAGGGCGGGCATCTGCCTGCCCGCCTCCTCGGGCTCGCGTCCGGCTCTCCATCTCGAAGTGGCGGTTTCCTCCGGGCGAAACTGCGTACGGGAAGAGGACGCAAGCGCGAGTGTCTGCGTCATATGCGCCACGTATATTTCACCATGGCTGTCCCCGACGCGATTCTCGAAAAAATCCCGCATCTCCCCGAGTCGCCGGGCGTGTATCTCTGGCGCGACGCGGACGGCAGGGTGCTGTACGTGGGGAAGGCCAAGCGCCTCCGCTCGCGTGTTCGCAGCTATGTCGCGGCCGATCACGCCGAGAGCGTGAAGACGCGTCATCTCATGCTCCAGGTCCGCGGTCTCGATACGATCGTCGTGTCGAGCGAGGCGCACGCGCTGATCCTCGAAGCCAACCTCATCAAGGAATACAAGCCGCGGTTCAACATCGCCCTCCGCGACGACAAGTCGTATCCGTACATCAAGGTGACGGTGCAGGAGCCATTCCCGCGCGTGTGGGTCACGCGACGCCTGCAGAACGATGGTGCGCGCTACTTCGGGCCGTACACCGACGTCGGCGCGATGCGGCGCTCGCTCGATGTCGTGAAGCGGCTTTTCACGGTGCGATCGTGCAACTACGACATGCCGACCCAGATGCCCGATCGCCCGTGCCTGGATTATCACATCGGTCGATGCAAGGCTCCTTGCATACTCGCGCAGACGCAGGGTGAATACGCGGCGATGATCGACGAGGTCCTCGATTTCCTCGCCGGCAAGCCCGACGAAGTCGTGCGCAAGATCAAGGAGCGCATGGCCCTCGCCGCCGAATCGCTCGACTTTGAACGTGCCGCCAATCTGCGCGACGTGCTTGCCCATCTCGAAACGATGGAGGAGCCGGCCGTCGTCATGGAGGTTGAAGGCGGTGATCGCGATGTCATCGGCTATGCCCGGGATGGCGACGACGCCGTCATTGCGCTCATGCGCATCCGCGGGGGCAAGTTGCTCGCGCGCGACCACCAGTTTGTGGCGAACACCGAGGGCGAGAGCGACGCCGACGTCCTCGAGACCTACCTCGCCGGCCCGTATCGGCTCCTCGACGAGCGCGCGCAGGAATTGCTCATTCCCTTCGACGTCTGCGAGCGCGAGGTCCTCGAACAGTCGCTCGAGCGCACGAAGATTCACGTTCCGCAGCGCGGACCGCGTCGCGAACTCATTGACCACGCACAACAGAACGCTCGGCACCTCCTCGAGGAAGCGCGCCTCACCGGCGACGAGCCGACGGAGGAGCGCGCCGGTGATCCCGTGTACGAGCTCCAACGTCAGCTCGGGCTCCAAAAGGTGCCGCGCTCATTCGTCTGCTTCGACATCTCGCATGCGCAGGGCACTGACACCGTTGCCTCATGCGTCTGGTTCCAGAACGGCCGGCCCTATCGCGCGGAGTATCGCAAGTTCAAGGTGAAGACCGTCGACGGGATAGACGACTTCGCATCGATGAACGAAGTGGTCGGCCGCTACTTCAAGCGGCGTCTCGACGATGAGCGACCGCTCCCAGATCTCGTCCTCATCGACGGAGGCAAGGGGCAACTCAACGCCGCAGCGGCGGCCATGGCGGCGCTTGGTCTCGCCTCGATGCCCATCGTCAGCCTCGCAAAGCGCGAGGAGGAGATTTTCGTCCTCGGTAAGAGCGAGCCGCTCCGATTGACGCGGCGCTCCCCGGCGCTCCGCATGCTGCAGCAGGCACGCGATGAAGCGCATCGATTCGCGATCTCGTTTCAGCGGAAGCGCCGATCGGTTCGCACCATCACGTCGGAGCTGCTGCGCATTCCCGGTATCGGTGACAACAAGCGGAAGCTGTTGCTCACCACCTTCGGCAGCGTGCAGGCCATCCGCGAGGCATCGCCAGAACAGATCGCCGCAGTTCCCGGATTCTCAGTGAAAAGCGCACAGCGTATCCTCGATGGCCTACGTGCCACCGACGCGCTGGCACCCGGAGCGTCCACTCCCACCGACGCCAGTGCGATAGCTTCAGCGCAGCCCGCACTCGAATCCCTCACCCACGACGCCACTTCTCCGTGAGCACCTGGCACCTTGATTGTTCGGCCTGCGACCACACGCAGGCCGGTGATGCACTTGCCTCTGTCTGTCCAATTTGCGGCCAACCGTTGCTGGTCAGGTACGACACCCCGTATCCCTCGCGCGACGCCATACTCCCGCGGTGGGACATGTGGCGCTACGCGGCGGTCTTGCCGCTTCGCGATGGTGAGGCGCCCGTGTCACTCGGTGAAGGCACCACGCCAATGCACGACCTCCCTGCCTTGGCGAAGGAGATCGGCATCGCTCGCTTGTGGGTAAAGGACGAAGGGCTGAACCCGACGGCGTCGTTCAAGGCGCGCGGAATGAGCGCCGCCGTCACGCGCGCCGCGGCACTCGGTGTACCCGGGCTCGTGGTGCCCACCGCAGGCAATGCCGGCGCGGCACTCGCGGCATACGCGGCTGCGGCACACCTCCCGGTGCGGGTGTACGCCCCTCGCAGCACGCCATCGCCCATCCTCGCGACGATCGCCGCACTCGGTGCGGATCTGCAGCTCGTCGACGGACATATCGGCGACGCGGGCAAGCAGTCGCGCGCGTTCGCCGCGGAGCACGGCTACTTCGACATGTCCACCCTGCGTGAGCCGTATCGCATCGAAGGCAAGAAGACGATGGGGATGGAGTTGGCGGAGCAGCTTGGCTGGCGGCTTCCCACGCACGTGATCTATCCCACCGGCGGCGGCACCGGGTTGATCGGCATGTGGAAGGTGTTCGCCGAGATGCGCGACGCGGGCTGGCTGGCACCCGATGTCGCCATGCCGCGCATGGTCGTCGCGCAGGCAGAGGGATGCGCTCCTATGGTCCGCGCGTTCGCCTCCGGGGCGGATCGGGCGACGCCGTGGGAGAACCCCGAGACGCACGCGAGTGGTCTGCGAGTGCCCGGACCGCTCGGCGACCGGCTGATCCTGAAGGCGCTCTATGAGAGCCAAGGCGATGCCGCGTCGGTAAGCGAGGAGACGATTCGGGCGGACACCCTGCGCCTCAGCCGCGCATCGGGTGTGGATGCCGCGCCGGAAGGCGGCGCAGCGTTGGGTGTGCTCGACCGGCTCGTGAGCGAAGGCCGCATTGGGAAGGACGCTGAAGTCGTCGTGTTCAATACGGGTAGCGGCGCCAGCTACCGATTCTGACATGCGCATCGCCATCCTCGATCCATTCAGCGGAATCTCCGGTGACATGACGCTGGGCGCCCTCCTCGGCATTGGGCTTAATGCGGATTGGCTTCGCTCATTACCACAGCGGCTCGGGTTGCCCGACGTGCTCGTGGAGATCAAGGAAGTGCTACGAGGCGAGCTGGTATGCTGGAAGGTCGACTTCAGAATCCCGCCCCAGCCGCATGGCCGACACGTCGCCCAGATTCGCGAGCTTGTTGCGCGCAGCGGCGCGCCGGACAGTGTGCGCGAGCAGGCGGATGCCGCGTTTTGGGCCATCGCGCAGGCGGAAGGCGAGATGCACGGCATGCCACCCGAAGAGGTGCACCTCCACGAGGTGGGCGCGGTGGACGCCATTCTCGACGTGGTCGGTGTCATCTGGGGCATGAGGGAGCTCGGCATCGAGCAGGTCCGGTGTGGAGTGCTTCGCATCGGCGACGGGACCGTGCGTGCCGCGCACGGGCTGCTGCCCGTGCCCGCGCCCGCCACGCTGAAGTTGCTGGAAGGGCACGCGGTCAGCCCTGGACCTGACGGAGCGGGTGAGCTCGTGACGCCAACGGGTGCGGCGCTGGTCCGGGTTCTTTCTGCGGGACCTCCCCCGGGTACCTACACTCCATTGCGTAGTGGATTTGGCGCCGGTACGAAGGACTTCCAGGGCCGAGCGAATGCGCTCCGGATCATACTCGCTGAGATAACTGAGGCGGAGACCGCACCCGCCCGCGAGGCCGTGACCGTATTGACCTGCGACGTCGACGACATGACGCCGGAGTATCTCGCGTCAGCCGCGGATCGTGCCCGCGCGCAAGGCGCGCTCGATGCGACGCTTCTGTCGGCAGTAATGAAGAAGGGCAGGCCGGGCACCCGCATCGAAGTGCTTTGTCGATCCGCTGATGCGGATCGTTTCGAGCAGTTTCTTCTGGGAGAAACGACGTCCATCGGGGTTCGCCGCGTCGACATGAGCCGCATGGCGCTCCCGCGCACGGAGCTCGTGGTCGACGTGCTCGGCCACAGCGTGCGCGTGAAGGTTGTCACGCTCGCTGATGGGAGCAGGCGAGCCAAGCCGGAGTTCGACGACGTACAGAGAATAGCTCTAGCGACAGGACGCTTGCCCACAGATATTTATCAGCTTGCACTCGGCGCGGCGGAACGGCCGTAACGCGGACGGGGTACGCCTGCAGGACGCCGCCGGCGATGCCGGATCCGCCCGACTATTCCCAGGAGATGACTGATGGCCCTGTTCGCTACGAAATATCTCGCGTTCGGCGTAACGCTGCTGGTGTCGTCGATCGCCGGAGCACAGGCCGCTCCTGCGAAGCCGGCGTGCGATGTTGGCGAATCGGCCACCGGCAATGCGGCACGCGCCACCCTCAGTGTGAACCTCGCACGCGAAGCGACGTCGCCGGCGGTGGCAGGCACCAACTTGAAGAACGCGGTAAAGCTGCTCGAAACGGCAGCCCCGGGCGATAACGCGGTCACCAACGCGTACGTGATGGGCGAGGCGCTGAGCCTCTGGGCGAACCAGCCGGGCGTAGGCCTCACGCCCACGCGCGGCTCGCTCGGCTTCGCCACCAACGCGGCGGCAACGCTGGACATCCCCATCACGATCGACTCGCTCTTCAAGATTGTCGAAACGGCCAAGCCGAACTGCACCGACTACACCGCCTACTGGCGCGCAGGCCAGAAGTTCTACCTCGAACTGGTCAATGGCGCGATCAACGCCATGAACGGCGACAAGCTGGACTCCGCCGAGTACTACGCCACCCAGGCAAACCGCCTTTACGGGCAGTCCCCGTACGGCACCATGATTCTCGGTGGTGTGGCGTCGAAGCGCGGCAACACGGCCCGTGCGGTGGAATACTGGACGAAAGCGGCCGAGGCCGCGAACAGGGACACGAGCTACCGCGACGTCCACCGGCAGATGCTGGCGAACGTGGGTAGTGCGTATCTCGACCAGGGCGGCACCGCCACGGGCGCCGAAAAGGTGGCCGCGTACCGAAAGGCGGCAGAGGTCTACAGCCAGCTCATCGCGATCCCGGGCACGAAGGGACAGTATCTCACCGGAAGCCGCCAGCAACTCGAGACGGCGTACCTCATGGCCGGCGACACGGCCGCCGCCGCTCTGGTGTGGGCGCCCTTGCTGGCGAATCCGTCCGGCTACGAGTACAACGATCTCTTGAATTCTGCGGTGAACGCTGCAAGGGCCAATCGGTCGGCCGATGCGGGAAAGCTCTTTGAAGCAACACTGGCGCAGAACCCGTACAACCGCGACGCGCTCTTCAACGTCGCGGTGACGTACCTGACCATGGAGCAGAACGACAAAATCGGCCCGATCGTCGAGCGTCTCGTTGCCGTGGATCCGGGAAATCCGGACAACTTCAATCTCGCAGCGCGGGCGTACCTCGCTCTCGGGAAAGCGGCCACGACGGCCAAGAAGGCTGCGTTGGCGGGCGCCTACAACGACAGCACGGTGTCCTGGTACAACCGGGGCAACAGCCTGCCAGTCGAGGTTACGTTCACGGAATTCTCCCCGAACGACAAGAACGTCACTATCGCCGGGAGCGTTCTCGATCGGCGCGACAAGATCGAGGCGAATGCGCAGCAGCCTGCGGCTGCGGCGAAGCCAGCCAAGGGTGCCAAGGCGAAGGCCGCTGCGAAGCCCGAAGCGAAGACGTTTCCCGCGAAGCCCGTGACGCTTTCGTTCACTGCCCTCGACAAGGCGGGTCAGGCGCTGGGCACGGAGACGGTGACGACCGAGCCACTCGCCCCGGGCCAGCGCGCGAAGTTCAAGTTCACAATCAACGTGCCGAACGTCGCCGCCTATCGGTACAAAATCGTCGACTGAAAAGGCAAAGTGTAAAGGCCACTGAAAAGGCGACCGCTGTCATGGCGGCGCCTTTTTTCTGCCCTTGGGGTCGTGACAAACAACAACAGCCGAGAGCGTGGAAGTGATGGATTCTGCTTGACTTCCGTGCCTGTATCTCCTACCTTGGATGAGGGCGCTTGCGCGCAACACGCATGCTTTTGCTGGGGGAAGAATCACGCTCCGTGATCTTCCCCCGTCGCTTCGGTAGAGGTCTGGATTAAACCATGGTTCGGGTCAGTCGAGTTCTCCCAGGCAGCGTCTGCGACGAGATGGGAGTGGTGGTCGGCACCGAGTTGCTGACCGTGAACGGCCGCGAGCTGGCCGATTTCCTCGACTGGGAATTCCTCACTGCCGATGACGAGCTGGTGATCGAGGCGCGGCTCCCGGGCGGCGAGGCGGTTGTCTATGACGTCGAGCGCCCCGAGGGAGAGGGACTGGGCGTTGAGCTCGAGCCGCCAACGGTCCGTCGGTGCGCGAACCGGTGCGAATTCTGCTTCATCGAGGGGCTTCCGAAAGGGTTGCGGAAGTCACTCTACGTGCGCGACGACGACTACCGCCTCTCCTTTGCGTACGGGAATTTCGCCACCTTGTCGAACGTCAAGGAGCGCGACATTCAGCGCATTCTCGAATATCGGCTTTCGCCCCTGTACGTGTCGGTGCACGCGACGCCGTGGGAAGCGCGGAAGGTGCTGCTGAACAATCCGCGCGTCCCGAACATCGTCGAGCAACTGACGCGCCTTGCCGAGGGCGGAATCCAGTTCCACGGCCAGATGGTCATCGTGCCGAATCTCAACGACGGGGATGTCCTCGAGGCTTCCCTGACGGACCTGTGGAACCTAGGCGACGCGGTGCTGAGCGTCGCGCTTGTTCCGGTTGGGGTCACGCAGTTCTCGCATTTGTACGACGGCAAGCCGATGGACGTGGAGAATTCCCAGCGCATTCTCGCCGCGGTCGAGCGGTGGGAGG
>JALYVY010000110.1 GCA_030852985.1 Gemmatimonadota bacterium
ATACGGCCGAGGAGCGCGAGCAGAAGGTGTTCGCGGGTGGCGTGAATCGGCTGTTCCTGAATGTCGCGCGAACCATCACGGGGACGTCGGCCACCGGGGCGATGGGCACGGCCGTCGTCGGGGCGATCGGTGTGCTGCTGATGATGTTCGGCGGCCGCGCGGTGCTCGCGGGCCGCATGACCATCGGCGATCTGCTCATGTATTTCGTCTTCATCGGCCTGGTGACGCTGCCGCTGGTGCAGATCGCCAACATCGGGACGCAGTTGACGGAAGCGCTCGCCGGCCTCGATCGCATTCGCGAGCTCCGCGACATGGCGACGGAAGACCAGGAGGACGCGCGGAAGGACGCGGTGCCGGTGGTTCGTGGCGACGTGCGCTTCGAGAACGTCTGGTTCGAGTATGAGCCTGGCGTCCCCGTGCTGAAGGGCGTGTCGTCCGAGGCCGCGGCGGGCACGACCACCGCGCTCGTGGGCTCGAGCGGCTCGGGCAAGAGCACGTTGATCTCGCTCGTGATGGCGTTTGCGCGCCCGCAGCAGGGACGCGTCGTGCTCGACGACCGGGATCTCGACAGCCTCAAGCTGCACGAGTTCCGCGGGCACCTTGGCGTCGTCATGCAGGACAACTTCCTCTTCGACGGCACCGTGAAGGAGAACATCGCCTTCACGCGCCCCGACGCGACTGATGAGCAAGTGCGTGAGGTGTCGCGCATTGCGAACGTCGATGAGTTCGTGCGCGGCTTTCCCGATCAGTACGAAACGATTGTGGGCGAGCGCGGCGTCAAGCTATCCGGGGGACAGCGGCAGCGTGTCGCCATTGCGCGGGCGATCCTCGCCGATCCGCGCATCCTCATTCTCGATGAGGCGACGTCGTCGCTCGACAGCGAGAGCGAGCAGATGATCCAGGAAGGACTGCGACGGCTGCGTGCGGGGCGGACGACGTTCGTCATTGCGCATCGCCTGTCGACGATCACGAGTGCCGACCAGATTCTCGTGCTGGAGCATGGCGAGATCGTCGAACGCGGATCGCACCGTGAGTTGATTGCGCACAGCGGGCGGTATCGCGAGCTGTATGAGCGCCAGCACCGCATCGAGGATGACGTCTTCGTCAATCCTGGTGAGGATCCGGTGCCGGCAGACGTGGCGACGGCACGCATCTAGACCCATCTAGACCGGCTGCCGGGCGAGACCAATCGCCCGGCGGCGGCGCCCGTTAGTGGCGGGTGATGACCCATTCCTGCACGAGTTCCTTCCCGCCAGTAAAGTCGCCCTGCGGCGAGATGCCGACATGAAGGACCTGGCGCGAGTCGGGGCGTTGGCATCCAGCGCACGTGATGACGAGTGAATCGCGACCGACGCGTTGGAGGGTGGCGGTGCCCAGAATCCGGTTGCGAATGTTGAAGACCTGGGCGGTCGTGCTGTCTCGCGTGGTGGCGTGCGTGACCCGTGCGAGTTGCTCCATGAGCGCCAGCGAGGTGCCGACGAGCGGGTAGGTGGCGGGGGGCGCCATGATGAACCGGCGCCGAGTCATCGCGCGCGCGTCCACGGCTGCCTCCTCGTCGAACGTGATCGTGCCCGAGAAGAAGTTCCGCGCATCGTCGGTGACGTCCGCCTCGGCGATCGAACCGTTCCGGCGCAGTTGAATCACGTATCGCGCACGGGCCTGCTGCTGTGGCAGTCGCAATGTGCCTGTCAGCGCGTAAGGAGTCACCGAGTAGGACTCCACGGCCACGGTGTCGGTTCCCGCAGTGACGACGAACGACGCCGACCTGGATTGGGCCGCAGCGACCGAAGCACGCGCGAGCAGCGCGAGCCCGAGGGCAATGCAGGCGTGGCGGCTTCTGCTCATGCGGTCTCCTTTATCGGTGAGAGCCGAGTTCGTCTCGTCGCGGCGAAGATAATACGAGCCGCTGGACGTGGAAGGCCATCGACCGGGACTTTCGCTGCACGATTGGTCCCTAATGTCGCGTGGCAGCGCTCCAGGTGACCGTCACCGGTACTCCGAGGAAGTGGGCATAGCGTGCCATCGGCAGGTTGAACGCACTTCGGTCGGCTGCCGACATCCTGCCGAAAGGCGTACACGTCACGGCGACGGACGTCGCCTTCGCCGTGCGACGCCACGTACCGCACACCCGGCCGTCGAGCACGAGTGTCGAGAGGAACATGCCATTCGCACCGGGAACGATGCGCTCCGCATGCCGCGCCTCGAGTGACGCACTGCGGTCCTTGTAGCCGAGCATGAATTCGTCGAAGCCGGGAAGGAGGTGCGCGCGATGCTGGGCGTCGTGCAATGCGCCACGAGCGCGATTCTGCCAGAGCGTGATGTCCTCGACGTCGACCGACCCGATCGACGACCGCGCATCGGAAACGTGCGCACGATCGACCGCTCGGCGATTGCCGATTCGATGTCGGCGCGCGTTGCGGTCGGCAACCGCAGTGCGATCGACCAGAGTGCGCCCGGATAGTCCTGCGCCTGCATGGCGCCGAGGTGGGTGACGACCGCTTCGGGCGATTCGGCGAGGGGATGGGCGATGCCCTGGGCGTCGAGACGCAAGCCGGCGACGTTCAGACCACTCCTCCGCGCACGTTGGCCTCGCTCAAACATCCATCCGCTGCCATCACGAATGAATATGCGCGCCCCGTCGTGGCGTCCTCCGACTTGTCGGCGATGTCCACCAGCCACACTTCACGTACGCCGAGCGCGATATACGCTTCGCGCTTGACGTCGCGGTCGTAGCGGCGAGAGGAGGCGCTGAACACCTCCACCGCGAGCCACTTGTCCGTCATCTCGACCCAGGGCGCGTCCGGCGGACTGTTGCTCGACACCACCAGCACGTCCGGTTCAAGTTGGGTGAACGGGAAGAACTGGACGGCGCCCGGCGCGTACACATGCGCAAACCCCGGTTTCTGAAGCGCAATCGCAAGCTCGACGGCGAGCCGAGTGGCCACACTCTGATGCGGAGAGCCGGGCGATGGGGTCACCATGAGCATGCCGTCGAGAAGCTCGTAGCGGTTCCCGTCTGACGGGAATTCGTCGAGCTCCGCAATCGTGTATCTCGGCAGCGTGACCACCATACTCATACAGTACTTCCCTCGGCGCCTGCCTGTCTACTCGGTATGGCGCATGGTAGGCGTCAGCGACGGTGACGCACCATCGAATTCGCGCCGGGTGTGGCCAGATCATTCGTCGCGGCGAGTCCGCCGTGCCGACGCGCCGTCACCGGGATGGTGACGGCGCGTTCGAGGTTACGTCATTACTTGAACGTGTAGCGGAGACCAACCTGCATGCGCCAAACGTCAGCGATGCCGACGGTGTTCTGGTAGGTGGATGCGGGCAGCAGGTCCGTCCCGATGTTGCGGAGGTTGTATTGCAGCGCACCGTTCAAGTCGGCACCCTGCGAAATCAACGGCTGGTTCGACACGAGTCGCTGGCCGGCGCCCCAGTTGTGGTTGATGAGGTTGTCCAGGTTGAGGATGTCGAAGCGCAGTGAGAATGTGTTGCGCTTGCCACCGCCTGCCGCGAACAACTCCTGCGTGATGCCTAGGTCGCTGTGCCACTGCACGGGCAGGAACACCGCGTTGCGCTCGGCATACTCGCCGCGATGCGCACTGAGGTAGCTGTCCTGCTGGATGTAGGCTTCCCACGCTGCCTGCTGCTGCGCCACGCTGAAGGTGATGGGGACCTTGTTCACAGTCGCCGTGTACTGCTGGAAATTCATCTCCGAGGTGTTCTTCGGGATGTAAATGAGGTCGTTCCTCGCGCCGTCGCCGTTTGCATCCGTGCTGAACGTGTAGCTGGTGTTGCCCTGCGTGCGTCCCTCGGTGAACAGCGACACGGACGTCGCGCCGAGCTTGAAGTATTCGCGACGGTACGACAGGGCAAGGAACGCGCGATGCCTGGGCGAGAACCCCGAGTAGCTGACGCGGGGATTGTTTGGATCGTTGGCAATTTCGTTGGAGCTCCAGCTACCACCGGCAACGGAACCCGGATCGATCGAGTTCTTCGACACGCCGAATGCGTAAGCGGCCTTCGCGAACAAGCCGTTCGTGAACTGCTTGAGGAGCGAGCCGGAGAGCGTGTACGAGCTGCCGGTGTTCGCGTTACTGATGACGTAGGCGGAAGTGATGTTGCTGTTGATCCGGTTGGTGCCGGGGAGCCAGCGCGGGCGTGGATCGGCGCCGGTGAAGGCGCCAGTGGCCGCCGGCAGGTTGGCCTGGATGTAGTACGCGCCGTTCAACTCCCTGCCGTAAATCGCTTCGGCCGTGCCGACCAGCCCCCACGGCAGGCGACGATCGACCGCAAGGTCGGAGCGCCAGACTTGTGAGAAGTGGTAATTCGGATCAGTCACGTCGAGCTCGAAGGACGATGCGGAGGCACCCGTGACTGTCGTCGGCTTGTAGAAATCGGGATTCGGGTTGAACGGGCGAGCCTTCGAGTTCGTGAACTGATCGAACCCCGTGAGAATGCCCGTCTGTCCGATCTGGTTCGAGATCCAGACGTACGGCGGCGTGCCGGAGAACACGCCTGTTCCCCCGCGCACGATGGTCGTGCGATCGCCCTGCGCATCCCAGTTGAAGCCGAGCCGCGGAGAGAAGAGGGGATTGGCCTTCGGGAGCTGGCCGGAATTGTACTGCACAGACGCGCCATTCTGGTCGCGGAAGGTGAGTGCGTTCGCCGTGGGGTTGTTGAACGCCGTCGGGGTGAAGATCGGCACGTCGACACGGAGGCCGAGCGTCACCTTGAGGGTATTGGAGGCGCGCCATTCGTCCTGGGCATAGGCGCCGTAGGTGTACACCTGGAGCGGCTGCAGCGGCTCGAGCTGTCCCGGTATGTTGTTGTAGCGCACCTGGAATGTTTTCAGCGTGACCGGCGCGGTGGTGCGGGTCGGGTCCGCGAGGAATCCGTTGGCATCCGCGTAGAAGTCGGCGAGCGAGTTGTAGACGTACGCGCTCTGCGCGCCGGGGAAGAACACGTTCTCCGAGTTGTACTTCTGCGCGGTGACGCCGAAGGTGATGTCGTGCGTCTCGAGCGCCATGGAGAGGTTATCCTGGAACTGGAGCGTCTTGTAGCGCAGCTGGTTGTTCGGCGTGAAGGGCTCGAAACCGAACGAGACATAGTTCGTGCCGTTGTTCAGGATATCCACCAGCGGGAAGAATGATCCCTTGACCGCGCGACTCTCGTCATTCTTCGTGATGCCGGCGATGATCTGGTTGGACATGTTGCTGCCGAGTTGCGTGTTCAACTCGCCGATGTACGACTTGATGTTCTCGAGAATGGCGTACCCCGAGTTCTGGAAACTCATCGAGTTCAGGTTGTCGCGGCGGCTGCCGAAGCCCAGCGAATTGGAGTTGGACACCTGCTGGTCGGAGCGTGAATCCAGCTGGCTGTAGCGGAAGCTGAACTTGTTCCGCTCGTTCACGTTCCAGTCCACCTTGCCGATGTAGCGGGTGGACGGCACCTCGATGTTGTAGTCGGCGTACGGGCCCGTGGCGTAGTTGAATTTCGTTTGCAGGAAGCTGCTCAGCGCATCCAGGTCGGACGCGAGCACGCGCGTGGTGTTACCCGTGATCGTCTGGCCGCCGGTGTTGGCGAGATAAGTCGTCGCCGGCTGCGTGAGCGCGTCGTTCTCGTAGTCGAAGAAGAAGAACAGCTTGTCGTGGATGATCGGCCCGCTCAGGTAGCCGCCCGGCTGGTGGAACTTGAACGTGCCCGGATTGAACGGCTGGCCCGCCGTCTTCGTGCCGACGTAGTTCTGGTTGCGGGTGGTGTAGTAGATGGACCCCGCGAAATCGTTCGTGCCGCTCTTCGTCACGGCATTCACGCCCGCGCCGGTGAAGTTGCCCTGACGGACGTCAAACGGGGCAACGTTCACCTGGATCTGCTCGATGGCGTCGATCGGAATGGGTGACACACCCGTGCGGCCGCCGGGCTGTCCCGACAGGCCGAACGAATTGTTGAAGTACGATCCGTCGAGCGTGATGTTGTTGAGGCGATTGTCCTGCCCGGCGAACGACGAGCCCGACGCCTGTGGTGTAAGGCGCGTGAAGTCCGTGATCGTGCGTCCAATGGTGGGGAAGGCGACGATCGCCTCCTTCGGGATCGTCGTCGATGCGCCGGTGACCGTGCTGCTCAAGGCGCCGCCAGTCGCCGTGACCTCGTTACCACTGAGCGTCACGACCGCCTGCTGGAGTACGAACGGAATGTCCGTGGTCGCGCCCAGGGTGACCTCGATGCCCGACTGCACATTCCGCTGGTAACCGATGGCGCTCGCGGTGACGGTATACGGACCACCCACGCGCATGGCGGGGAGCACGAAGCGTCCATCCGCGCGCGTGGTCGTCTGGTACGTAGTGCCTGACGGCTGGTGGACGGCCACGACGCGCGCACCCGCGATCGTCCCGCGCTCGTTGCGCACGGTGCCCGCCATGGAGCCCGACGTGACGCCTTGCGCCGCCAGCGTGGCGGCGGACAGCGTAGCCATGAACAGCACGGCGAGCGAGCGAACGGTCGGTGAGCTGAAATGCATCCAGCGCTTCATCACTTTGATTCTCCGGTGGCGGGGCGTGGCACAGCGCGGGGCATGCGCTGCGGGACAGCGACGGCGGGATTCACGTCATGGCGTACGATGACGAGGCAGGTGGGAGAAACTCCGGTCTTCATGTAACGAACGGCGCATGAGTTCGCGACGGCGCCGCAACAAGGTGCGTGCGCAGGGCCGGCCGGTAGGTGAGCAGGGTGGAGGGTGCGGACGCCGCGACCAATATACGCGTTCCGGGCGGTATGCAAACCCCGCGGGTCAAGAACGCTTAAAGAACAAATTTGCAGCGCCTCGCCGCCGCTGCCACTTCCCCACGCAGCCAGCGGGTGTGCCGTCTGCGCGAGGATTGGGGATAGGCGTCAGCGCTTCTTCGCTTTCTTTGACTTCTGGGCGAGCGCGCTACCGGCCGCTGACTTGGAGCTTTTCGAGGTGCGGCCGTCGCGGAGGACGGACGATGCTTTCTTGGCGGCACCTGCCGACGTCTTCTTCGTCGTATTGGCCTGCGAGAGCGCGCTGCCGGCCGCGCTCTTCGACCTCGCGCCGGTGCTCTTGCTCCTCAGCGTCTTCGAGGCACTCTTCGCCGCTTTCTTGCCGGTCTTTTTTGCCGCCATGATATCACCGTGAGTGAGGGTTGCCTGAGCACACAGGCAAGAACTTCTCCTGCGAATCAACGGACGGTGACCTTGGCTCCCCGCGCGAGACACTCGGGTAGTTGTGCTCACGAGCTGATTCTCCCGACTGTGCGCCTACTTGCCGATGTCCGAGATCTTGTACGAGTAGCCGAGGTTCGCGCGCCAGGCCCTGTCCACGTCGCCGAGGAAGTCTGGCTTGTTCGCCCATCGAATGGTGAGCACCGCGTTTGACTGGTCGTTGACCTTCTGCGTCAGCGCCACTGAGCTGGTAACGCGATCCTCACGCACCGACTGGTTGTCCGACCGGCGATATCGCAGCTCGACATCCACGCGCACCTTCTGATCAATGATGCCCAGATACGAGCCGTAGCCGATCGCCGGCTCCATAGCGAGCGAACGTGGCCTGACGACGCGCGCTGAATCGGCGGCCAGCGCGAAGTTGTACGCCGACACGTTGGACAGGTCCGCGGTGAACCAGAACCGATGCCCCGCGTCGAGCGCGCGCATGATGCCGTCCTGGCCCAGGTACTGGCGAAGACACGAATAGGCCAGCGTACCGTGACAATAATCGCGCGCGGAATTGAGGCTCACCGGACTCCACTCGAAGCGCACGGCAAGCTGTTGTTCGTTGATCCCCACGAGCCGGTCGCGCACCCGCGCCTGGCTGCTGACGCTGAATTGCCGCTGGGCGTTGATGAGGTCGGAGAGCCGGTCGAGATGTGATGTCCTGAGCTTCTTCCTCGCGAGCTCGGAGAAATCATTGAAGACCTGGCTCACGCCCATCACCGCGTCGACCAGCTTCTGGCGGTCAACCTCATTGAAGCAGTTGAGCGCCATCAGCGGCCGCGGACCGTCGCCGCAGGCCGCGTTGATCGGCTGGAGGTTGTCGATTTCGTCGGACGCCAGCACGCCCTGCACATCGACGAGCTTCGCGAGGTCGGGCGCGAACATCTCGCCGATGATCGCGTCGATCGTATCCTTGTTCGACACGATCGACCGCCCCCACCGTGCATTCTCGGCGTTCAAGGCGAGGGTGAACTTCAGGTCGCCGAACTCCGCGAGCGTCTTGGTGACGCTGTCCTTCACCGTCGGGCGAAGTGTCAACGGAATGGCGTTGGCGAGCGCCTCGGAAAGCATCGGCTCGTTGGCGACGCCCTCGACCTTGAGCGCGAACGGCAGCCGCCACACCGGATCGTTGGCCGGCGTGTTGAAGCTGAATCCCAGCGCCTTGGGAAGGGAGCTGAGTCCCGGTATCGCGAGCGCGGTCGCGAAGCGCGGGAGGAAATCCTTGATCGCGGACTCGGAGCCGCTTACGGCCGCGGCATTCCCCGTCGGCTTGGCCGCCGTTGCCTCCGTCAGCGCCTGCGTTCCGGCTCTTTCTGCCGCGAGCTTCGCGGCTTCCCTGGCGCCGGGGCTATTTGCGCTGAGGCATACGCTGGCGGATTTCGAGAGATCGCAGGCGACACCCTGTGTCGACGCGGTCATCGGCGCGCCCATGTTTACGAGACCCGCTATCAGGGTCTTCGTGCAGCGTCCGAGTCTCATGACGTCACCGCACGTTGACGCCGATGGCCTGTGCGTCTGGCCCGGTCCTGGTGTAGACGCTGTCATAGACAGCCTGATGAATCCATCCATCGGGCTTCAGGCACTTGCCAATGATGCGCGCGCCTTCAGGCGTGGTGCCGTGGTACACGAGTGTGATGGCGCCGAGGATTTTCTCGTTGGCTGCCAGCGTGTGGCTCCAGTTTTTCAAGGCCGCAGGCCCCACGGGCTCATCGTGCGACGCGCCGTTCGTCGTGATCCGCATGAGGGCGCTCGCGGACACGTTGGCGTCGGTGGTCACCTGGAGGTTCACCGTGAATCCCTCCCCCGTGTGATTCCAGTAGAGGAGCAGCTCTTCCGGCGACGTCGTGGGGTTGGTCATTCGAACACCGGCTGGCGTGAGTTCGCGAGGGGCTCTGTCGGCGTTCGAAGTTACGGTCTTCCTCGGCCGGAGCAACCGCAATCACGATTGGCGACGGCGAGATGGTCGGTCTGAGTGGATGCTCGGGCCAGATTTGGCCGGACATGTGCCCCGCGAGGCCATGTATGGAACCACCCTCCGCGCTTTAACGCAGGCACACGTCGAATCCGCGCACCGATATGGCCTTGCCTGACGCGCCTCGCCGGAGCTCCCCTGCGTATCCGCGAAAGCCCGCGCGAGGGTGCGAACTTTCGGTACCTTGCGACGGCACCATTCGTCGCACGACGGGCAACGATCCAACCCAGTATCTTCGCGCGTGCAAGATTTGAAACTGCAACTCCAGGCGGCGCTCGGCGACGCGTATTCCGTCGACACCGAATTGGGTGGCGGGGGCATGTCGCGCGTGTTCCGCGCCAGGGATCGCGCGCTGGATCGCGACGTCGTGGTCAAGGTGTTTCCCGCCGATACCGCTGCGGCGCTCTCGGCCGAACGGTTCAAGCGCGAGATTGCGCTGGCGGCGAAGCTGCAGCATCCGCACATCGTACCACTCCTCAGCGCCGGCACCACCGCCCACGGCCTGCCCTACTACACAATGCCGTTCGTGGAGGGCGAATCACTTCGCGCGCGGCTCACGCGCGAGGGAGAGCTGTCCAACGCCGAAGTGGTCGGCATCCTGCGCGAGGTCGCGCGTGCGTTGGCGTATGCGCATGACCGCGGCATCGTGCACCGCGACATCAAGCCCGACAACGTGATGCTGTCAGGCGGCGCGGCGATGGTTACAGACTTCGGCGTCGCCAAGGCGGTGCGGGCGTCCATCTCCGGCGAGGCCGCCCCACAATCCAGCGCCACCACGCTCACGCAGCTCGGCGCGTCCCTCGGCACGCCAGCCTACATGGCGCCTGAGCAAGCGTCCGGCGATCCATCGGTCGACCGTCGTGCGGATCTCTACGCACTCGGATGCATGGCGTACGAGATGCTCACCGGCTGCCCGCCCTTTACCGGTCGGAACGTGTCGACGCTGCTCGGGGCGCACCTGCACGACACCCCCGAGCCCGTCGATCAGCGGCGGCCCAGCGTTTCACCGGCACTCGCCGAGCTCGTGATGCAGTGTCTCGAGAAGCGGCCGGCCGATCGTCCCTCGAATGCCGGCGAAGTGCTGCGTGCGCTCGACGTCGTCATGCTTGCTTCTGGCGCCGTGCCGTCGATTTCGGCGTCGGCGATCGCGAGACGCACGCGTGGGCGCGGCGCGGGCCGCTTGCGACGAGTGACCGCCACACTGCCCTGGATGATCGCTGCGCTCGCACTCGTCGCATTCGCGTGGCGTTCGCGCGTGCGCGAGCAGCCGCGCGAGGCGCCGGTGCGCTTCACCGTTACGCGACTCGGCGACGAGGGGCCGATGCTCGCCGAATCGGATCCTGCCATTTCCCCCGACGGACGCCTCATCGTCTATCGGGCCGCGCTCGGCGCCAGCAGTCGCCTGGACCAGCGCGCCGCCGGCGCCTTTGCATCGACACCGATCGCGGGGACCGAGGGTGCCACGCATCCCTTCTTCTCCCCTGACGGAAAGCGGCTGGCGTTCTTCGCCGGCGGGAAGCTTCAGTCGATACCCACGGAGGGCGGGCCTGCCACGCTGATCGCCGAAGTGCCCGCATCGAGCGGCGCGAGTTGGGCGCCGAATGGCGACATCATCGTCGGTGGCGCCGTGGGCACCCGCGGTGTTGGCTTGCGCCGCATTCCCGCCGGTAGCGGGTCGCCCGTTCCGCTCACCCGTCCCGATACGCGGAGCGGTGAGGCCCACGTCGCACCCATCGTGCTGCGCGATGGGAAGACCATCCTCTTCCAGAGCGAAAGCGGCACGGGCGGGCTTTCGGAGAATGTCGTCGCCATCGGGTCGCTCGAAACCGGCGAGTACGTGAAGCTCCCGGTGGTCGCCGTGCGGCCACTCGGCATCATCGACAACTGGCTGGTCTACACGCGGAGCGATGGCGCCGTGATGGCGGTGGCCTTCCATGTCGACACCCGGAATGTCAGCGGTGATCCGAAGGCGCTCGGCATCACCGTCGCGGACTTTGCACTCAACGTCGCGCTCTCGGCGAACGGCACGCTCGTGTATTCGCAGGGTGATACGCGGTCGCGCATCGTCTGGGTGGATGCGCAGGGCGCGATTATGCCCGTGGTCGACGAGCCGCGCGAGTACGAATTCCCGCGTCTCTCGCCCGACGGGTCGCGCTTGGCCATCGCCGTGCATGGCGCGCTGTCAACGGACGTGTGGCTGGCAGACGTGGCGACGGGCGCGATCGTGAAGTTCACCAAGGCGGGCCGCATCAACGATCGCCCGGAGTGGAGTGCAGACGGCTCGCGGCTGCTGTATCGCTCCACGCGAGACGGTGCATCGGCGCTGTGGCTTCAGCCGGCGGACGGCAGTGGCGTAGCGGAACGCGTGACGCCGGGATCGTCCGTGTGGGAAGGCGTGCTGTCGCCGGACGGAAACACGGTCCTCTATCGCGAAACCGTTGCCGGAAAGGGTGGCTACCGCGTGCTGTACCGAGGGCTGGCCGGCGATCGCGAGCCCCATCTCTTTGCGGCATCCTCCGGCAATCTGCAGATGCCGCGGTTCTCGCCCGATGGAAAATGGGTTCTCTACCAGTCCGATGAGTCCGGGCAGTTCGAGATTTACGTGCGCCCTTTTCCGTCAGGTTCGGGTAAGTACCAGGTGTCGCTGTCGGGAGGCACGGAGCCGCTCTGGTCGCAGGATGGGCAGCGCATCTACTATCGGCGAGGAACACAGCTCGTGACGGCCACGGTGCGTCGCGGCGCATCGATCACCGTGCTGTCGCGCCGCGAGATCTTGCTCGACACGACAGCGCAGTCGCAATCGAGGACGCATCCGAAGTACGATGTGGCGCGCGATGGTCGCGTCATCATGCCGCGCTGGATCGGCGATGGCACACGGCTCGGCGTCGTACTGAACTGGGGTGAGGAGCTGCGTCAGATCATGCATCGCTGAGACACGATGCGTGGCTGTCGTTACTTCGCCGCTTCCCCGCGAAGAATCGGCAGCGGGTCGATGGGCTTCCCCTTCGACCACTGCTTTACATCCGCGCTCCGGGCGATCGCGAAGTGCAAGTGGGGCGCATTCGCCGAGGCATTCCCCGTTGAGCCGACGTATCCGATCACCTGGCCGCGCGTCACGCGTGCGCCATCGCGCAGCCCCGAAGCGTAGCCATCGAGGTGCGCGTAAAGACAGATGAACCGCTCCGAGGAATCCGCGGCATAGATCATCAGGCCACCCGCTCGGCTCGTGAAGAGTCGCAGCACGCGGCCAGTCGCCGCCGACTTCACCGGCGTGCGACGCGGTGCCATCAGGTCCAGTGCTTCGTGCTGGCGCGTGCCGCCGCCGCGACGCTCGTCGAAGTTGCTGTGCAGCGCCGCGAGGTTCAGTCCGTCCAGCGGCGGTGCGATCTCGCGCTCGAGCAGTGCGATGTCGTCCGCCGTCACAGTCTCCACACCACTCGGCGCGAGTGTCGGCACTTCAGAGTCCGTGGCGTCGATGTGTTCGGCGCTTACGACGGAGGACATCGTGGCGCCGGAGCCGGCCGACGTCACCGTACGCGCACCGTACCCACGCGCCATCGTGACCGCCGCTAGCACGATCGCGAGCACCAGTGCGCACTCCACGTAGCTGATGATTTCGATGCGGCCAGCGTCGCGCGGGTTGGGCGACGTCTTCCCCGTGCGCCACTTCATCAACGTCATCATCGGCCATATCTCCAGCCCGATCACGCTGACGAAGAGTGCCATCTTCAGCAGGAAGACGTGATTGGCGAAGTAGTAGGACGTACTCTTTTCGGTGCCGCCGAGGAGACGCCAAAGGCCAGTGATGAGCCAGAGTGCGGCCGCCACGCCCCACCACGCGTCGCCGATGTATGCGCGGCGCAGCGCGCGCGGGTCGGCGGGATCACGAAGTGAATCGCGCAGTGCTCGCGCGCGTGACCACACCCCTCCCACGCCGACGGCGAGCGCGATGAGATGGACCCAGGCGAGTAGAATTCGCGTCGTCATGACGCCGTGGAGTCGTTCACGACGATTCGACCTCGCTCACTCGGGAACCGCTAAACGCCTCACGCCTCGGCGCCCGGCTTGCAGAAGGATGATGAAGCAGACCATCGAAAGCCGACGAGGTACAATCTCACTATCGAGCGAAGCCACGACTGAGGAGTGCCCGTGTTAACGTGGTGCGAACCAGCGATACTGTGTCAGAGCAAAGTGCGCTGACTCACGGCTGCGGCTTCTTCACCATCGTCACGGTAAGCGCCGACGGATAGTCCGCCGAGTGATGAATGACGTTGTGCGCCACCACCGCCTTCGTCTCGTCGTAGTTCTTGCCACCCGTGTTCAGGTTGCGATCAAAGCGCGGGAAGTTGCTGCTCGACACCTCGACGCGCAGCTTGTGGCCTGGCGCAAACCAGTTGCTCGTGTTGAGCGGCTGCAGCGTCACCTTCGCCACCTTGCCCTTCTCCATCCACGCCACAGGCTTGTCGTAGCCGTTACGGTAGCGCAAGCGCTGGATCGACTCGTCGAGGTTGTAGGCAGTCCCGTCGGGGTAAACGTCGAGCACCTTCACCGTGACGTCCGTGTCCTTCGCGTCCGTCTCGATGAAGATCGTCGGGACGATCGGCCCGCTGAGCTCCGTACCCTCGGCGAACGCATCGCTCGTGAAGACGAGGACGTCCGGCCGCGCCTCCGTCTCACGTTGATCGAGCGGACCCGCGCCCACCGCGTTGCCCTGGCAGCACACATTGCCGCCATGCGACATCACCGGCTTCATCGGATCGTAGGTAAAGCGGTCCGGCTTGTCGGACGCTGGTTTCGTTTTCGAGAGCACGCCGTCGCCATTGAGCGTGTTCGCGTTACCACCGCTTTTCAGGTAAAAGGTGAGCGGCTCCGCATTCCGCGGCGGCCACTGGTCGGCGCTCTGCCACTTGTTCAACCCCATCGTGTAGTAGCGCACCTTCGGCATCGTATCGAGCACGTCGCCACCCGTGCCCTTCAGGAAGCGGTCGAAGAACTCGTACATGATCTCCTGATAGCCCAGCCGCGCATCGCCCATGTCACGCTCGCCGACGATCGTATGCTCGGCAGCACGCGTGTACGCGCAGTGCCCCACCGGCGCGATGATCGCCCACTGTTGATTCTTGCCCGTTCCCTGTGCCGTATTCCGCACATGGTTGTACATCGCGAGGTTCGGCCCGACAGACACATCATACCACGACATGAACCACAGCCCCGGCACGTTGATCTTCATGTCGTCGTTATAGAGACCGCCCTTGTACCACGCGGGATCGTTCGGCGTACGCTGGATCATCGCGCCGCCCGTCGGCACCGCCATCTTGTCGGCGAAAATGCCCTTCGGTCCGTTTGCCGCCTTGATGATGTCC
>JALYVY010000290.1 GCA_030852985.1 Gemmatimonadota bacterium
GAGCACGCGCGCGGCCTGGCGCAACTCGCGGAGGATGGTGTCGATGACGTCCATGCGTCGCTGCTCCTGGATGATCTGTTCGTCGATGGCGGTGGCGGCCGTGCGGTACGAGTCGAAGTCGCCGAATCGGCGGCGTGCTTCACGCTCGGCATCGTCGCGCGACACGCCGGCGGCCACGAGCTCGTCGACGCGCCCCTCGAGGTGGAAGGCGAGCTCCTGCTCGACGTCGCGTCGTGCGCGGCGGCGTGCGGCGGGGAGCCGGAAGACGCGTCGCAGGTTCCAGCGACCACCCTCGTCGCGGGTCATGCCGGTTCAGCAGCGAGCAGCAGCGCCACCGCCTCCGTGTAGCGGCGCCAGCGCGACAGCTCGGCCGTGAGTTGCCGACGGCCGGCGGCGGTGAGGCGGTAGAACTTGGCCTTGCGATTCTGGTCGGTGAATCCCCAGGTGGCATCCAGCCACCCGCGCTGTTCCAGCCGGTGCAACGCCGGGTAGAGCGCTCCCTCCTCGATCTGGAGCTTGTCGCCGGTGGCAGACTCGATCCATCGAAGCACGGCGAGGCCGTGCATGGGCGCCCACGAGAGCGTCCGGAGGATGAGCATGTCGAGCGTGCCGCGGATGAGCTCGAGGTCGGGCGGTGCGGTCATGCGAACTCCTTACCTAAGGTTCTTAGGGTACGCGGGCACAAGCATAATAGTTTCGCCTCCCTTTACACCAGACACCGGGCGGATACAGATGGTTGGAAGGGTGGGCGCGGAGTGCGATCACTGGCGGCGGCGCGCGTTGTTTTGTGAGCGTCGTCTCATTCTCGTTGCGCGGCTTCTGGGAGGACAGTCCTTCGCGCATGAGAAACCTGCTCGGTTCAGCCCTGGTGCTCATCGTCGCGGTCGCCACCGGTTGCGAGAAGGCCGCCCAACCGCATGACGGCGCGGCTCCAGGCGCCGTTGCCGAATCGCCATCCGTCGTGGCGACCGGGGCGCTGCCACTCGGGGCGGCCACACTCGTGACGGAGGCCATCGACACCACGATGAGCCTCGCCCATTGGCTCGCTGCCCATCCCGGTGACGTCGTGCTCGACACGGTACCCGCAGGGGGGAAGCTGGAGCTGGTCTGCCGCTCCGCCGCCGCGCCGCTCGCGATGGGCCCACGCCGTTTCATCCGATCGGCAGTGTTCAACCTTCCCGATCCTCCCGCCGGCGAGGTGCTGCCCGACACCGCCGGCCTGGCCGGTCGCCTGTGCAGCTTGCGGGCACTGTGGCTCGTCGCCGAGGAGCCCGACTCCCTGCACGCGCTTCGCTTTGCCGATTCCCTTTCCCGCAGTCTTCAGCTGGTGCTCGGCCCGGGCAGCCCGGCGAACGAGATGCTCGGCATGGGCAGCGGGCTGTGGCAGGGCGTGCATAGCTGGATCCTGCCCGGCCGGACGATAGTGATGGGCGTCGCGCCGCCACGCGCGGCGTCGTTCGACGAGGGATCGCATGGCGACAGCGCGACGAAGCCCAGTCAGGTGATCGTCGTCGCGTTCTCCGAGAACAGCGGCCTGGCCCGACATGAGATTCCCACCGCGGACGACTCGACGCCGGACGTCGAGCAGCAGCTGGAGCTCGTTCACGCCGACTCTGCCCTCTCGCTTACGACGCCAGCCGTCGCGGCGGCATTGCGCCCGCTCGTGGCACGTGCGCGGAGCGACGCCGCACCCCTCCCGAGGACGCCATCCAGTGATTCCGCGCTCGTGCGCGCGGCGCATCTCGTTCGCGCAGCGGTGCCCACCCTCGCCCCCTCGCAGCGTGCGGCGGCGTTGTTCGCGCTCGATGTGGCCGTATGGGGCACCATGCGCGACTTCGCCATGAACGACTCCGGCGAGGTGCGGGATCCGCTGCGAAAGCAGCTGGATGATGCGGGACTGCCCTACACGGATGCCTCGCTGGACGGGATCGCGGGCTATACCCGCGCGGCTTTGCACGAGGCGTTCGCGGCCGACTCCCTCGGCCCGGCTGGCCGCTTCGCGCTGCTGGCACTGCTGCGAAGCGGCTGGTACGGCGGGCCCGCGTGCGGAGCCGGCAGTGCGGCGTTCGACTCCGTCATCGCGCATGGCGAATCAGCGCTGCAGCGTGGATCCGCCGATCCTTTCGTCCAGTACTACGTCGGCAGCGCGCTGAACGACATCGTCGCGCTCGCGCACAGTGACGACGACACGTACGTGAATGCTGCGGAGTTCCGCCCCCGTGAGGCGCGCGCGCGGCGGCGAGCACTCTCACTCTTGATGGCGGCGCATCCGGGTCTTCGCGGCACGCGCCCGCGGCGCGACAGCTGGCGCACCATCACCGGCCTGGTGCTCGGCCGCTCGACGGGCGCGCGCTACTTCTGCGTGTACGACTGATGCGCCGCCTCACCGTTCCGTCGCTTCTCGCCGAGTTCACCTCCGCGTCACGGTGAATATTCCGCCGTCGCTTCGGCCGTGCACCGCCGGGTTGTACATCTCCTCAGCTTGCGCGGGTGGGCGCACGAAGGTGCCCGCCGTCGTAGCGCGGGCGACGTAGCTCGCCTGGTAGCTGCCCTTCCATAGCTGGCGCGCGAAATAGAGTACGCGATCGTCGCGAATCTCCTTGTGCTCCCATGGTGTCCACCAGCCGCCGTCCCAGCTGCCATACAGGTAGCGCTGGCCCGGCGATCCCTCCCGCATGTCGGCGGTGAGCCGCGGCGCGCCCGCGAAGGGCGGCAGCGATGCCGACGTGCGCAAGGAGAGGTCAACCGCCTCGAGTCCCGCGGGGAGCGCATCGTCGACGACGACGAACTCGCGATCCGCGGGCACCGTGATGCGAAGACGCACGCGAACAAGCTCGCCCTCGCGCACTTCGCTGATCGGCTTGCCGCCGTCGTAGCTCTCGTACCACCGCTCGACGCCGATGCCGCCGTCGTCGGCGCGCACTGGGCGTGCGAGCGGTACTTCGAACAGCGTCATGGCGAAGTACGTCGGCGTGCGCGACGAGGACGCGAGGTTGAGACGGAGCGCACCAGCGTCATGCTCCCTTACGGAAAACTGTGACAGCGGAAGGAGCAGGGAGTCAGCGCCGCGCAGATCGACGACGACATTTGCGATCCTGCCGCGTGGACCGGAGACCATGATGTTGCGCGCGGTGCTCAACTGCATCGCCTGCGCCGCGGGCTGCGTCCCGCTTGCACCAGCGGTTCGAACAACGCGCCGAGCAACGGATGATTCGGCTGGAGGCGCGCCGTGGTGGCGAGCAGTTGTGCGATGGGACGCGCGGTCGAGCGGAAGATCCAGGTGCGGGCGGCCGCAGAATCGTCGAGCGTCACGCGACGACCCTCGACACGCGCGCTGCGCCACGCGGCGTCCATGAGCTCTCGCGCCCTGGCCGTATCGGCGCTCGCGGCAAACACCGCGGCCAGCGACAGGCGGTCCTCGAACCCCAGCCGATCCCGCATCGTCCACAGGTCCCGCTCGAGCGTCGTGTCGGCCACTCCGGCGCGGCGCAGCAGGTGGGCGGCAGCCATGGCGTCGTGCGGCCACGCCACCGAGTCGCGCCATGCAAGCCAGGGATCGTCCCCGGTTCGCAGCCTGCGTGGAAAGGCGGACGCCATGTATTTCCTGGCGCGTTCCAGCGAGCTTGCTGGTACAGCGATGCCGGCGTCGCGCGCACCGAGGAGAAAATCGTATGCGTAGGCAGTGAGCCATCCAGAGGTCCAGTTGATGGAGCTCCAGTAGCCGTATCCCCCGTCCGCTCGCTGTCGGCCCACCAGCTGCGTAACCGTCATTTCCAGGCGCGCACGTTCACCGGCGGTGAGCGCAGCAGTATCGCCGAGAGCCTTTTGCAGGGACAAGCGCGCGATGAGTGCACGTCCGGCGCTCGCCAGCTGCTCGGTGCAATAGTACGGATAGATGCGCAGCGCCTCACTGTACTGGCGCACCAGCGGCAACGCTGAGACGCCGAGCTGCAGCGCCACGTGCGATCGCACGGTGTCGGTGCCGTCGGGAATATCGAGCGAGACATCGGCCGCGCGGTCGAACATGCCAGTGACCACGTGCGCACGCGCGCGACCGGGTGGGCTCACGGCGAGGTGCACCTCGACGGCGTCACTCCCTGGCGATGCGCCGGTGGCAGTGCCGCGAAACATGAGCTCGACGGAGTCGCCGCCAGTGACGGTCAACGGAAAACGCATTTCTCGCGCGCGCTGCGCATCGAGTGTGTCGTACAGCGTGGACGGACCTGCAACGCGGATATTCCTGGCGGAGACGTCGAGCGATACCGGAGTACGCGACGCGGCTTCCTGCGTGAGCACTGCGCCGGCGAGCAGCGTGTCACCAACGCGAACGACGCGCGGCAGCGCCGCGCGCACGAGGAGCGGCCGTGTGCTGATGATCGTCGTGTCGCCGGTGCCCGCGTAAACGTCCTCGCCCACCGCAGCGGCGTACAGGTGGAACGTGCCGACGTTGTCGGGCAACTTGAACGCGAACGTTGCTCGGCCACTGGCGTCGGTGCGGACGTCGCCGGAAAAGAAGGGCGAAGTAGCGAACTGGCGCCGAACCGTGCCCGCCGCCTCGCCGGCGCGCCTCAAGACCGTCATTGCTCCGCTGGCTGCGGCCGAGCCGAACAGTGATTGGCTCATCCACCTGCTGAAGTACGACGGCCCTACCGCGGGCGGCGCGGACCGCATCCACGCGAGCAATGTTGAAGACTGCCACGGATACTCGCCTCCGCTCCCCACCCCAAGGAGCATGGAGAGCAGCGCTGGCCTTTCGAACTGCGTCAGCGAGATCACGCCTTCGTCCACCGCCCACACCGTCGCTCGCGTGCGCCGCGGCCTCCCCGTCACATCATGGACGGCCAGCGAGATGCGCACGCTGTCTCCCGGACGGTAGCGCGTGCGTTCCGGGACGAGGGCGACACGCAGTGAACGCGAGAGTGTATCGACCTCGATCGAGTGCGAACCAGTGCGATAGTAGATTCCGGCGCTGTCGTTGCCGAGCGCTCCATAGGGCCGCGCGGCGACCACGTAGATGTCTGCCTGCGGTGCGGCAGTCACGGGCACAGGCACGGGGACGACATTGAGCCCCGCATGCAGGTGGACGACCCGTTCATTCAGGATGCCCTGCCGCCGCAGCGAAACCCACGCGCGCTGCTCGGCCGGTGACTCCACGATGAGCGCCACGGTGTCGCCAGGTGCATAGCGCAACCG
>JALYVY010000291.1 GCA_030852985.1 Gemmatimonadota bacterium
GTCCGACACCGAGGTCCTTCTCGCCGCCTTTCAGCAGCGTGGGCGAAAATGCCTCGACGACTTTCACGGAATGTTCGCGTTCGCCGTCTGGGATGCGCGCACCGACGAGGTGGTGCTCGCAAGGGATCGGCTCGGCAAAAAGCCCCTCTTTTACGCGATCGACGATGGGTGCCTGTATTTTGCGTCCGGGCTGGATGCGTTGCGGCGGACGATGTCCGGCGCTCGGCAGATCGAGACCGGGGCACTCGAGGACTATCTCGCACTCGGCTATATCCCGGCACCGCGCACGATCTATCGCGACTGCTTCAAGCTGGAGGCGGGCTCCACCCTGACCATCAGCGCCAATGGCGAGATACAGCGGGAAGCGTTCTGGGCCCCGCCGGTCGCGCCTGCACTCTTCGAAGGCACGTTTACCGATGCCACCGACGCGCTCAGCACCCTGCTCATCGATGCTGTCAGGATCCGGCTTCGCAGCGACGTGCCAATTGGCGTCTTCCTCAGCGGTGGCATCGACTCGAGTCTGCTGACGGCCATCGCCAAAATCGAATGCGGTGAGGACGTGCGCACGTTCTCGATCGGCTTTGGAAGCGGCGCGCACGACGAGTCCGGCGACGCAGAGCTGGTCTCGCAGATTCTCGGCACGACCCACCGCACATTTCATGTGTCGTCCGAGCTCCTCGAATACCTTCCTCGGCTCATTCACGGTCTGGGAGAACCGCTCGCGGATTCCGCCGTACTTCCGATGTTCGCGCTCGCCCGGGAAACGCGCCCCTATGCCACCGTGGCCATCGGAGGTGATGGTGGTGACGAGGGATTCGGCGGGTACCCCTGGTACCTGCGACACGTCCAACTCGAGCGACTCCGCGCATTGCTGTTGGGTGATGTTGGTCGCCCGGTACGCGACGCGCTCGCTGCAATGCTGTCGGCAGCGAGTCCCGACTCGCCATTCTCCGGGCGACTCGTGCGAGCGGCAAATTCCATGAGCCCTTCCACTGCGTCGCGAAGATATTCCGAGCTTCGCGCGATGGTCGAACCCAGGTTGCGCCGAGGTTTGCACCCGGGGCCACGAACGACGCCAGTGGGCCTCGCGCGCATGGCGCAGCGATACGATGCAGCGGGCGGTGATGCCCTCCATCGCATGCGCGTGGCGGACATCATGTCGTATCTGGCGGACGAACTGAATCCGAAGGTCGATGTCGCCACGATGGCGAGTGCAGTCGAGATGCGGTCGCCGCTGCTCGATCACCGGGTCATTGAGTTCGGACTGTCACTGCCAGGCACGATGCTGCTGGACGAGCGTGGAGGCAAGCGCATCTTGCGCGAGTTGCTGACGCGCTACCTCCCGCCCGCGGTGGTGAACAAGCCGAAGCATGGCTTCACTCTTCCGCTCGACGAATGGTTTCGGGAGGAGTCCGGCGCGCGGGGCATCCGGCTGGCTGGCAGCGAGGCGCTCTCGTCGCTCGGATTCTTCGACATGGAAGCACTCGCGGCGCTCGTCACTCAACACCGCTCCGGATCGCGCGATCACGGAGAGCGACTCTACGCCCTGTACGTGCTCGACGAATGGGTGCGAGCGCAATGACGATGAAGAGGCTGGCGAATATTCTCTTCCTGATTCTCGTGAGCCCAATCGTCCTGCTGTACCAATGTACAAGGCGCCTGCGCCCAAAAACGCCGGACATCGCTTTTCAGGGATACAGCCAGTTCCTGTCATTGATACCCGGCACGCTCGGCGTTTTTTGTCGCCGCGCATTCTATCATCTCACACTCGAAAACACGTCGCTGGACTGCAGTATTGGATTCGGTACCATCATCGCGACACCTAGCGCCCAGATCGGGCCTGGCACATTCACCGGCGCGTTCTGCAACATCGGCGATGCAACGCTCGAGCGGGACATCCTGATCGGGTCGAACGTCACGATCCTGAGCGGAAAGAATCAACACCGGTTCGACCGGCTCGATATTCCCATCCGTTACCAGGGCGGCGAGTTTCGACGGGTGACGATCTCACAGGACGTGTGGATCGGCAACTGCGCTGTGGTGATGGCGGATGTGGGCGAGCATTCTGTGGTGGCTGCTGGCTCCGTCGTCGTCAAGGCCGTGCCCGCGTTTGCGATCGTGGCCGGCAATCCGGCGCGCGTCGTCGGCAGTCGCCTCCAGAACACGTCCCATGCGGGCGAACTTCCGCGCGTGGTGGACGATGCCTAGCGCGCGTGCTTATGCGCGGGTGGCGCTGTCGGCCGTTGGCGCAGTCGATCTGGCGCGCCGACTCCGCCGGCATTCGCTCGTCATCTGCTGCTATCATGGTGTGCGCGAGGATGAAGATATCGACGCCACGCACTATCTCCAGCTGCCATCCTCAGCGTTTCGCGCTCAGTTGAAGTATCTGGAAACGAATTACGAGTGCCTCGGAATCGAGGACGCCGTAGTGCGCCTGAGAGAGGGTGGTTTTTCGCGACCGACGGTCGCGATCACGTTTGATGATGGCTACCGGAATAATCTGTCGGTGGCACTGCCGATATTGCGCGAATTGGGAATACCGGCGACGGTATATGTCGCGACTGGTATCATCGGCACGACCCAGCAACTCTGGACGACGGAGCTCGAGTATGCATTGCGCCAGAGCGGCGAACGCGAGTTACGCCTGCCGGAGAACATTCCGGGAATCCCGGTACGGTTGCGCTCCAGCAACGCCGCGTCGGCTGCGCTCATCAGCGCACTCAAGACCGTCCCGCGCGCCATCCGGGTTGCAGTGCTCGACAGCTTGCGCGGTCAGCTCGAACGCCCCAGCATCCCCTCAGCGTTCGAGTTCATGACCTGGAACGACGTCACGGCGCTGGACCAAACGGGACTGGTTCGGGTCGGTGCCCACACGGTGCATCACGAGATCCTGAGCCGCCTTCCCGAGGAGGCGGTCGAGATGGAGATCGTAGATTCGATCGCCATGGTCGCACGACACGTAACGCATCCGAGCACTACGTTCGCCTATCCGAATGGCAGGAGCGAGGACATCGGCGAACGCGCGGTCGCAGCCGTGGCCGCAAGCGGCTGCGACGCGGCGCTGTCCACGATCATTGGCTTTAATGATGCCGGCACCAATCCCTTCCTTCTGAAGCGCGTGGTCGTTGGGGCGTTCGAGCATCCGGCGGTGTTTCGGGCGCGCCTCAGCGGCCTGTGAGATAGAGAGCCTGCGGCGGAGCAACCGGTCCCCAGTCGCTCAATCGCTGTTCTGACGCACTCGATAGCTCCTCATGATCTTTCTGAGCTGCGACTTGGTCGGCGCACGATTCGTCTGGAGCGCGACTTTCGGCTGCACCCGAGGCCTCGCCGTACCGGCGGCGATCGAATCGAGCGTGTGCGCCATGAGTCGCAATCCTTCGGGCCGCAGCACCTCTCGCCAGAATCGTCGCGCGAAGACGAGCGGATCGTCAATGCGAGCCACCGGCAGCGCCACGCTGCGCTCCAGGTAGATCGGGCCTTCGTCGACCTTTGCGGTGACCGCATGCACCGTGATGCCGACTTCCGTTTCGCCCTTGATGATCTCCCAGAACGCGGGAGGGGCTCCTCGATAATCCGGCACCCTGCCCGAATGGAGATTCAGCGTGACGATCCGTGAGATGTCGAAGAGGGATGGCCGCAGTATGTACGTTCCGTCCACCACGATCACGTCCGGGGCGAGTGCCCGGATCGCGGCCAGACAATCGTCATCGTGGAAGTCACGGAACCGGAGATGGGGCGGCCGGCTCTTCCCTGGCATAAGGGCAGGATAGGCAGTCGAGTCATCCCCTCGTCGCCCAGCGAGTCGCGCAACCGCCAGCCGAGCCATCCCGAGAACACCGTGATATCGATAGACGTTACGAACCCGCCTCACGAGACTGGCCGGACGCTTGTACGGAGTACTGACCACGGCCAGCAGATTGCACGCGGAGTGCTGGAGCAGCGCGTCCGCGCATGCCCACGGCGGGTCGAAGCACGTGATGATGACGACGCGGAGTGCGGCAGGCTGCACGTCCACCCCCATGCCGGCACTGACGTCGGGGCTCAGCGCCAGCCGTTCTACCAGATGCTCACCATCGCTCATCATGCCTCATTTCCGCCACGCGAGATAGCGATACGAGGTGGAGTACTGCTCGTTGAATTGCTTCGACGATTGTGCTTCTGAATTGACAAGGGCGCCCTGAAACACAGCGTCAGCAGCCGTGCGATAAGCGACGTTCCCTGTCTTGGCATACGCCCAGGCAAAGGTATTCACCATCATGTTGTTCAGATCCCCCGCTGGGCCATAGCCGCCGATCTCCGGCCTGCACGGCCCAGACATGTAGGACAGCGCCTGCTTATTCGCGATCCACTGGGTTGACCACATGAAATCAGCAGAGCGCTTCACGTCGGTGACAATCGCCGGGTCGGCCCGGTAGTAGGTATAGACCTCGATAAGGGCGTCGTTGAGCAACCCGGTTTGATAATTGGCCTGTTCCCCACAGAACGCGCTCGTCGCCGGAATTTTTGGAGTCGGTCCATCGCTGGGATGGTACGAGCCGTCGGCACGCTGCGACTTGACAATGCGCGGGATCGCGTCGTCGAGCGCGACGGCGTACTCTGCCTTCCGCCCGCCCGCATTGATGCGCCACCCGAGCAGGTTCGCCATGACGTAGCGCGCGCGGATGCGATCCTCGATCACGTCGAGATACGGCTTCCACCCTGAGCTGAACTGGATGCGCGTCACCTCGGAAATGGCACGCCGGTCGGCATCGTCGCCGGTGAGCAGGTAATGCTTCTCGAGCCCCTCCAGTTGCGACCAGTGCGGCGAGGACGCATACGCATTCGCCTCGAGGTACTTCCTCCGGTACGAGAGCGCGAACTGCGTCCCCCGGTTCCAGTATTCAGGATTGCCGGTGCGGACCCAGAACGCGTAGTAGATCAGCGCACGATCGTAATAGTCATTCTCCCACCCGCTGCCCTCGGCCGCCCAATGCTTGTCCGCATACTTCACAAAGTCCTGCTCGTAGCGAAGAAAGTTGCCGCCCATCTGCGCAGACTCGTTCACCGTGACCGTGGGCCCGACAAAGTCAGTGCTAACCAGATAGGTGGCGTCGCTCGGCAACGCAACGGCGGCCCCCTTGATGGTCGGATCCAGCGCCGTGAGATCAGTCGTATTG
>JALYVY010000292.1 GCA_030852985.1 Gemmatimonadota bacterium
CGCAGCGCTACAGCCTGTCGGGCACGTGGCGTCACCTTGCGGCAACCTCCACCCAACTTGTGCAGCTCTTCGCCATTCGGAGCGACCTGACGCTGTTTTCCAACTTCACCTACTTCCTCGACAACCCGACGCGCGGCGACCAGTTCTCGCAGACGGACCACCGCACGATCCTCGGCGGGAATGCCGTACACACGCAATCCATTCAGGCGCTCGGAACGGAACACACGGTTCGCATCGGCGCTCAAACGCGGACGGACCTGATCGACGGCCTCGGTCTGTACCGCACGCAGGCGCGAGTGCGCTACGCGACGGTGCGCGAAGACAACGTGCGCGAGATCGGGAGCGGCGTCTTCGCCGAGAGCGAGTCGCATTGGACCCCAACGTTTCGGAGCGTGCTCGGCCTGCGTGCCGATGCCTACACGTTTCGCGTTAACAGCAGCCTCAATGAGAACTCAGGTTATCGAACCGCGGGCATTCTCAGCCCCAAGGCATCCCTCATCTTCACGCCCTCCGCCACCAGCGAACTGTATCTGAGCGGCGGCTTCGGATTCCATAGCAACGATGCGCGCGGGACGACCATTCGCGTCGATCCCACCTCGGGCGATCCGGTGTCACCCGTCGATCCACTCGTTCGCTCGCGGGGTGCGGAAATCGGACTGCGCATGTCACCAGTACAGAGTGTGCGTTCGACCGCCTCGCTCTGGCTGCTCAACCTCGACAGCGAGTTGCTGTTTACAGGGGACGCGGGCATCACGGAACCGTCGGCCGCGAGTCGGCGGCGCGGAGTGACCTTCGCCAACTTCTACCGACCGATGCCGGAGCTGTCGGTGGACGCCGACATCTCGTTCTCTCGTGCGCGCTTTGTCGGCGTAGACAGCGGACAGGCCAACGTACCCGGCGCGCTTGAGAACGTCATTGCCAGTGGGGTGACGTACGAGCCCAAGGCCGGCGGCATCTTCTCATCCGCGCGCCTCCGTCACTTCGGGAGCTATCCGCTCGCCGAGAACGACGCACAACGCGCTCCGGCATCCAACCTCGTAAACGCCGACGTCGGCTATGCGCTTCGTTCGGGCACGCGCGTGCAGGTCAGCGTGCTTAACGTGCTCAACGCGCGCGCCGACGACATCCAGTACGCGTACCCGTCCCGGCTGCGCGGCGAGGTATCCGACGGTGTGAGCGATGTGCACTTCCATCCCGTGGAGCCGCGACAGGTTCGCGTGGCAGTTGACTATAAGTGGTAGATAGCGCTGGCCCGTCAGACGGACAGTCCACTGGAGAGGCGCAAATTGGCGACATGTGGAGCAGGACTGTCCTGTGATGAGGATCCCCCGGGTGCCTGACCGCTGATGGGTATTGGCTTAGCCAGGCTGCGGGACTCACGGCGACCATCGTCCGGCCCGATCCCCGTCTCGCTTGTCCGGTAACACGCAGCGCTGCGGCCGACTTGTCCATCAGGCGCAGCAGCAACGGCGTAATCGCCCGCTCAACGTTGCAGAATTGGCACTCCGGTCATTATCATCTGCTCGATGCCTCGCACCCGTCTCCACCGTGCTGGCCTGATTCTCACGGCCATCTTCCAGTTCCTGCTGCCGACGTTCGCGTCGGTCGCGGACGCGCGGGCGGAAGCAGCATCGGAGCGCGGCGCATTTGCGCATGTCGAGTCGCACAGCACATCGCACTGCGTGCCCGCCCATGCGGCGGATTGCGCGTTCTGTCGCGTCATCTCGAGCGGTGCGACCGTCGCGAGAGCGACGACAGTGCAGGCAGTGGCCGAGCGCACGATCAGCGCAGCCCTGCCCCTGTACCACGGCCTTGCCATCGGGCCGCTGGCGCGGGGTGCTCCCTCTCAGCGAGCGCCCCCAGTCCTGTGAGCTGACGCCGGCCTGGTCGGCGTCTCAGAGTCACCGTTCGAGCCGCCGCCCCATGACCAGGGCGCTGCGGCCACGTCGTCGCGTCGCGTCCTGGGTCGTCCAGGGCGAGCCATGCGCCGGCGCACTCTGCTCACATGGCATGCTCATGTTCATTCTCTCTACGCTCGCGCGTCGCGCGCGATACACACACGTCCTCAGGCAATTCAGTCTCGGAACGATCATCCTGGCTTGGCCGCTTGTCGCCGCACGAGCGGAGTCACTTCACCGCGCCATCACGGTCCATGTCGCAACGGATCTCTTTGGTTCGGTCACTGACAGCGCGTCCGCGCAGCCGGTGCCGAATGCGCAGATGAGCGTCACGCGCGCCGGGACCCTCGTGCTCAACACGACGACGGATGATTTCGGGCGGTACCGCGTGCACAATCTCGTGCCGGGGACCTACAGCATCTCCGTGCACGCACTCGGCTTCAAGGCCCGCACGCGCGTCGTCGTCGTTGACGGGACCGCCGGCTCGACACGACTCGACTTTCGTCTGGAGAGCGTGGCCCTGACGCTCGCCGCGGTCGAGGTCACGTCGTCCACGCCCCTCGCGGTGAACACCCGTACGGGCGACCAGACCTTCAAGCAGGACGACTACCACGGCTCGCCAACGGCGACGACCTCGCAGATCCTCCAGCAGACCATTGCCGGCGCCGCGCGAGCACCGACCGGCGAAGTGCACATCCGCGGTCAGCATGCGGAGTACACGTATTACATCGACGGCGTGCCGGTGCCGTCGGGTATCTCCGGCAGCCTGAACGAGCTCTTCGATCCGGAAGTCGTCAACCAGATCACGTTCCAGACGGGTGGATGGGACGCCGAGTATGGGAACAAGAACGCGGCGGTCGTGAATGTCTCGACCAAGATCCCCTCAGGCGGCTTCCATCTCGATGCGTCCACCTATGCAGGTTCCTTCAACAGCAACGGCCAGAGCCTGAGCATAAGCACCAACGCGGGCCGGCTCGGCTTCTTCGTGTCCGGCGCCCGCCAGGTGACGGACATGCGCCGCGAAGCGGTTGCGTACGACACGCTCACGTTCAAGCCGGTCAACGTCCACAACCACGGCGAGGATATCTTCACCTTTGGCAAGGCGTCGTTCTCCGCGAGCAACACCGACGTGTTCAATCTCGACATGAACTATTCGCGGACCCGGTTCCAGGTACCATTCAATCCTGCCGTGACGGTCGTGTTCGACGACCGGCAGCAGGACGTCAACAGCTTCGTCAATTTCGGCTGGCGCCATCAATTCAGTGTGGCATCCACCACGGAGGACGCCGCCGGCAACACCGGGGCTGCAGGCTCGACGGTCGGTGCGGGCTCGGCGTCGAGCGCGGCATCGGAGGGCGGCCCATCGGAGCTCTTCGGCGGGCTGTTCTACCGCCACGGGAGCCTTGGCTACACGCCGGGTGTGGGCGACGACGCCCAGTTCTTCTTCTACCCCGATACGAACACGGCGTACACGCTGCGCGAGGACCGCACGTTCAACACAACGGGGCTGAAGTTCGATTTCCTGAACCATCCCTTGCGGCATCTGGAGTTCAAGGCGGGCGTACTCGCCCAGCGCACGTCCGGGCAGGAGGCGTTTCAGTCCACCAGCCAATCCGGTGTGGACGGCCCGGGGTCGAGCTCTGGGCTCACCGGCAGCGATGTCGGGACGTACGGTCAAGTGGCATGGTCCCCCATCGAGAAACTCGAACTACGGACAGGCCTTCGATTTGACGCACACACGGCGCCGTTCGCTGGCACACAGCATCAGGTGAGCCCGCGCGTTCGACTCAACTACTTCCCCGATGCGGCGACGACCGTCTATGGCTATTTCGGCCGGCTGTTCGTGCCCACGAATGTGGAGGAGTTGCGCACGATCACGAATGCAGGACTCGGTGCCGTCGCCGCACCGACGCTGCCAGAGCGGGACAACTTCTACGAACTGGGCTTGGTGCATCGCTTTGCGGTGGGAGGGCTCGTTGCGAAGTTGTCCGGTTACCGCAAAGACAGCAGCCCGGGGATCGACGACGCAACGATACCCGGCACAGCCATCGTGACGTCGGTGAACATCGACCAGATCCACGTGAACGGCATTGACGGCGTGCTCGAGATCCGGCCCAGCGGGCCATTCTCAGGCTACCTGAACACCTCGATCATTCACGCCTATGGCAAGGCGCCTATCACGGGCGGTTTCCTGCCGTCCTTGCCGCCCTCGGGATTCTTCGATCTCGATCACGATCAGCGCCTCTCGCTGGTTGCAAGCGGGACGTATTCCGCGAGCAAGCTGTTCATCAGTGCGACCACCATCTACGGGTCCGGTCTCACCAACGGGCAAACGACCGACGGTGCACCGGACGCGAGCTACGGCACCGGGCTGTTCGCTTTGAACCGGGCATTCAAGGTCGATCCAAGCGCAATCGTGAACCTGAGCGCCGGCTACACAGTCGTCACCGCCGGCGCGGTGCTGCGTCCGCAGGTCTACATCGAGAACGTGTTCGACAGGGGATACTTGCTGAAGGGGGCCTTCTTCAGCGGCGCGTCAGTGGGCCGGCCTCGCAGCGTCCAGATACGTCTTAACGCGGCGCTCTAGCATCAACCTTCGGCTCCCAATGAATAAAGCTGGGGGAGATAGAAGTCATCGCCCGAGCACGGCATATCGACGCGTGTCGCCGCGTGTCGCCGCGCCACAGGATTAGGTCGCGGAAAGACGCAGAAACTCGCCGTACCGACGCACGTCCTTTTGAGGGCGTGCCTCGGTGCGACCCGTGTGTCACTTGTATCGGGGAGACGGTAGAGTTGCTGTCTGAAGGCGAGGCCAGTCGCATGTCGGCGCACAAGCCGCGCGAAGCGACCAACATCCCAGTCAGGCGTACGCTCCGCTCTGCACTTGCTCAAGTATCCTCGTTACGATGGCAAGACCGTCTCGTCTCTTCAGCACATTGGCCGGCGTGCGGCCCCCAAGTGCGAACAGCGGCCGCTGTACCCACTGGTCTACCCATTAGTCCGCCCGGCAACCGATATCATGCGCGCTCCCCGATTCTCGAACGATTCTTTCAACGACACGAATAAGTGTCTGCCTTTGCTTCTTCTCTGAGCGCGAGGACAGCTTTGACACTCTCGGCATACGCCTCTGCCAGGGGATGAATCAGCTCATGGCGTGAAATGCGCGGAGCTGCATATTCCCGCCCGTTCCGCACCAATCACTGAGGTGGCGATCCACGAATTCTACATTCCGAGAAACTCGAGGAAGACTGTGGC
>JALYVY010000293.1 GCA_030852985.1 Gemmatimonadota bacterium
CCCCTCCTCGATGACGAGCTGCACCTTGAGGAATCGGTCGGTGAACGTTTCCGCGAGGTCGTTCATCAGGTCCACGAACATCTTGTACGCCTCCTGCTTGTACTCGATGAGCGGGTCGAGCTGCCCCCACGAGCGATAGTGGATGGCGTTGCGGAGCTGGTCGAGGTCATACAGGTGATCCTTCCACTTCTCGTCCAGCACGTTCAGCATCACATAGCGCAGCAGGCGATCGCCGTACCCGCCCTCCTGGTCGCGCACCATGTCGAGCGCCTCGATCTTCGCGGCGAATGCGGACCTGCCGGCTTCCGACGAGCGCGCCTGCGCATCCACGAGCAATGAAGGACGCAGGTTCTCTTCGTCGAACTCCTTGACCTGAAGGAGGTAGTGCATCAGCAGTTCCTGGCGGAGCAACTCGAAGTCCCACTGCGACGCATCGTCGAACTCCGAGAGCACGGTTTCTATGCGGCGAGAGACGGCCTTCTCGACCATCTTCACGGCCTCGCCCTTGAGCTCCTCCCCGCCCTCGAGCGCGAACGCGCGCAGCGAGTAGATCACCTCGCGCTGCTGGTTCATCACGTCGTCATATTCGAGCAGCTTCTTGCGGCTCTGGAAGTTCTGGAGCTCAACGCGCTTCTGCGCCTGCTCTATGGAGCGCGTGATGAGCGGATGCGTGAGAACCTCGCCTTCCTGTGCCCCCATGCGATCCATCAGCTTCGCGATACGATCGCTGCCGAACAGGCGCATCAGGTCGTCCTCGAGTGAGAGGAAGAACTGGCTGGCGCCGGGATCTCCCTGTCGGCCGGCACGGCCGCGTAGCTGGCGATCGATGCGGCGCGACTCGTGACGCTCCGAACCAACGATGTGAAGACCACCCATCTCATCGACGTTGAGGTCCTTGCCGTCCGGATCCTTGATCACCGAGGGCTTCGAAGGCGTCACGCCCTCGCCGAGTTTGATGTCGGTGCCTCGGCCGGCCATGTTCGTCGCGATCGTGATCGCGCCCGGCTGACCAGCGTTCTGCACTATCTCCGCCTCACGCTGGTGGTACTTCGCGTTGAGGACGTTGTGCACCATGCCCGCGCGTTGAATCAGCTTCGAGAGCGTCTCGGATGCGTCGACGCTCGTGGTGCCGATGAGCACCGGGTAGCCGAGATCGTGCAGACGGCGAGTTTCCTCGACGATGGCGTTGTATTTTTCGCGGCGCGTCTTGTAGACGAGATCGTGCCGGTCATCACGGATGACGTCGCGGTTGGTCGGGATGACCGCAACTTCCAGCTTGTAAATCTCGAAGAACTCCGTCTCTTCCGTCTCGGCTGTCCCGGTCATGCCGGCCAGCTTCTCGTACATGCGGAAGTAGTTCTGGATGGTGATCGTCGCCATCGTCTGCGTCTCGCCTTTCACGCGAACGCCTTCCTTCGCCTCGACCGCCTGGTGCAGTCCCTCGCTCCAGCGACGCCCCGGCATGGTGCGACCCGTGTTTTCGTCGACGATGAGCACCTCACCATCCTGCACGACGTAGTTCACGTCCTTCTCGTACAGCGCGTGCGCGCGCAGCAGCTGGTGCACGATGTTCAGCCGCTCACTCTTCCCCGCGTAGTCGATCTCGAGCCCGCGCCGCTCGGCGATCTTCTCCTCGGGCGTCATGTCCGTCGCGTGATCGATGCGGTGCACCGCCTCGCTGAGGTCGGGCAGGATGTACGCCTCGTGATCGTCCGGCGCCATATAGTCGACGCCGCGGTCCGTGAGGTGCACGGAGTGCCCACGCTCATCCAGGACGAACAACAGGTCTTCCTCAACGTCGCGATACACCTGCTTCGCGGGCGGCAGCTTCCGATCGGCGAGGTGCTCGAGCTCGACCGACAGCACGAGCTGCTTGTTGCCAAGCTCGTTCAGCATCTTCACGAGCCTCCGGTTCTTCGGATGGCCAAGCTGCGCCTGGTACATCTTGACGGCGGCGTCCTGCTTGCGGCCCGCCGCGAGCTCGCGCTCCGCGTCGGCAACCAGGACGTTCACGAGCTCCATCTGCTTCCGCACGAGCCGCGAAATGGCAGTGTTGTGCTCGAAGTACTGGACGTCGCCCTCGTTGCCGACGGGACCCGATATGATCAACGGAGTTCGGGCTTCGTCGATGAGCACCGAATCCACTTCGTCGACGAGCGCGAAGACATGGCTTCGCTGTACGCGCTGCTCGAGCGACGTGACCATGTTGTCACGCAGGTAGTCGAAGCCGAACTCGTTGTTCGTGCCGTACGTGATGTCGGCCATGTAGGCCGCGCGGCGCTCCGGCGTGCCGGCCTCCGTGTCATCGAGGCATCCGACGGTGAGACCGAGCCACGAGTACAGGTGCCCCATCCACTGCGAGTCGCGCCGCGCCAGGTACGGGTTGACCGTGACGAGATGCGTTCCCTTACCCGGAAGCGCGTTGAGGTAGAGCGGCAGCGTGGCGACAAGCGTCTTGCCTTCGCCCGTGGCCATTTCAGCGATCTTGCCGAGATGGAGCTGGATGCCGCCCATGAGCTGCACGTCGTACGGCACCATGTTCCATTCGATGTCCCTTCCCGTCACGCTCACCGATGTGCCCAGCAGGCGCCGACTGGCCTCGCGCATGGTCGCGAAGGCTTCGGGGAGAATCTCGTCGAGAATCTCGGCCCGGGTCTGCCGCAGTTCCAGTTCGACGCCACCGCTGCCGTCGACTCCACTGAGCTCGGTGTCGAGGCGGTCGCGCTCCGTGGCGTCAGTCGCGATCCGCTTGAGCTCGCGTAGCTCACTCGCGCGGGTCTCGAGGGCATCCGTGCGCTCGTGCAGCAACGTGCGGAATTTTGCTGTCTGGCCGCGGATCTCCTCCTCGCTGGCCGACGCAAGCCGTTCTTCGTGCTCGTGAATCGCATCGACGATCGGCTGGATCTTCTTGCGGTCCCGCTCGTGGCGGGTTCCCATGAAGGCATTCAATACGCGCTTTAGCATGCAGTCCTCTTATCGATACAACCGATGCTCCGCGACATAGTCGGCGACCGCATCCGGCGTGAAACCGCGAATGGTTCGCCCGTCGGCCACCCGGGCGCGCAACTCCGTGGACGAGATGTCCACGCGCCGCGTCTGCAGCACCTGCACCGGGCCAGCCACCTGCGAGGGCGCGGTATCGCCCCCCCGCTGGAGGACGGCGATCGACGCCAATGCACGAATCCGTTCCGGTTCCCGCCACTGCTCGAAGAGGGCATAGGCATCGGCACCGAGGAGCAACACGAGCTCCGCCATCGGGTTCGCTGCTGCCATCTGCGCCACGGTGTCAACCGTGTAAGATAACCCGCCCCTGTCGATTTCCATCCGGTCCACCGCAAAGCACGGAATCGCTTGTACCAGCCGCTCTGTCATGGCCAAGCGCTGTGAGCCGTTTGCCGACGCACGCCCGATCTTGAAGGGCTGCTCCCACGCGGGCACGAAGTGCACGGCGTCGAGCCTGAGAGATTCGGCGGCATCGATCGCGGGGATCAGGTGGCCGAGGTGCGGTGGATCGAACGAGCCTCCGAGAATTCCGAGGCGCACGGGTCAGCGCTGCTTCGGAACCTGCGGGGGCGCACCGGTGGGGGGGCCGGTCGTGGCGGGCGGGGATGCGGCGGGAGCGGCAGGATCGACGACAGCAGGCGCCGCGACGCCCTCGCACGTGGCGCGGACTTCAACGTCATCCGGGAAGCCCTTCCGCAACGACGCGCACGCGTCGGAGGCGTCCTCCTTGTACCGGATGGCCTTGTAGGATTCCACCAGCCGAAGCAGCGCCGCCTTCGCCGTGGGCGAATTCGGATACTTGGTGAGGATGTCCTTGAAGTAGATGATCCCGGAGTCGTAGGCCTTCCGTCGGAGATAATACATACCCGACAGGTAGTTTTTCTGGGCGAACTGGTCCTCGAGCTCTGCCAATTCCTTCTGCGCCGTCGGCACCAGCGGCGAGGTCGGGTAGAGGGACAGGAGCGTGTTGTAGCTGATCAGCGCCGTTTCGCCATAGGTCGGATCGAGCGACGGCTTCCGCCACATCTTGAAGTATGCGCGGGCCGACGCGAGGGCGGCGTCGTCGGCGAGCGAGTCATCCGGGAAGCTCTCGACCAGCCGCGAATAGCTGGTTGCCGCCAGAATGTGCTCGCCCTGCTCGTCGTGGGCGCGCGCGAGGAACCAGAACGCCTGCGGCAACAGCGTGTCGCGCGCAGGCAGGTCGGTGGTCAGTTTCTCGAAGACGGCGATGGCGTTTTCCCAATGCGCGGCGGTGAACTCCGTTCTGCCGGCACGGTACAGCGCTTCGTTGGTCGGAAACTTTGTGATCTGGAAGTCGGGATGACATGCCGCTGCTGCGAGCAGCAGCGCGACGATGAGTACCCGGCGATTTGGAAGCATATCGGGAAACAGTACCCGCAAGAGGACAAACGGTTCGGGGAGAGCCAGAGGAAGATACCATCCCCTGCCGCGCCGGCCCACTGGACGGGACCGATTCGAGGGGACGATAGCGCTCAGCGCGCGGACGGCGTGTTGGGCATCGGACGAGGAACACGGGGCGCCATCATGGGAGTGCCCACATGTTGCCGGAAATACTCAATCGTGCGGGCGAGCCCTTCCCTTACGTGCACCGATGGCTCCCATCCCAGCATCGCGCGCGCCCGCGTGATGTCAGGCTTGCGGACTTTCGGATCGTCCGCGGGCAACGGTTCGTACGTGATCGGCACGGAAGCGCCCGTCAGCTCCACCACGAGCTCCGCGAGCTGCTTCACGGTGTACTCGTCGGGATTGCCAATGTTGGTGGGGTTGTGATCGCCGCGCATGAACAGCTGATAGATCCCCTCCACCTCGTCCGAGGCATAACAGAAGCTGCGCGTCTGCGATCCATCGCCATAAATGGTGATCGGCTCACCAGAAAGCGCCTGCACGATGAAGTTCGAAACCACGCGCCCGTCACGAGCACGCATACGTGGTCCGTAGGTGTTGAAGATGCGGATGATGCGCGTGTCCACACCGTGGTAGGTGTGATACGCCATGGTCATGGCTTCCGCGAACCGCTTCGCCTCGTCATAGACACCGCGCGGACCCACGGGGTTTACATTGCCCCAATAGGATTCCGTCTGTGGATGCTCGAGTGGATCGCCATACACCTCGGACGTGGACGCC
>JALYVY010000111.1 GCA_030852985.1 Gemmatimonadota bacterium
CGGCCTGCCCGATCTCTACGTCGCCATGGGAGGGCCCTGTCGGGAGATCATGTAGGGGAGGAGCGCCTGCAGCCCGTAGTCCACCTGCGCGACCGCATGATGGAGGTATGAGAGGCCCGGGATGGCCTGTGGCTGGAACAGGGCGTCGCGCGTTGATGCAGGAAAGCGCGGCGACACCACCGTCGATGCATACGCTTCCTTCAGAACGATCATCCGATCGGCCTCGATGTTCTGGAGCACCTGTCGTCGGCCGGTTGGCCAGACGACCTCGAGGCTGTCCACGCGGCGCGCGGATCCAAGGCCGAAGTGTGCGGGGCCGTCCATGCTGGACATGAAGCCGTGCACGGGCGTGCTGTAGACCTGCTGCGTGTGGCCGCCTGTGAAGAGATTCAGCGTGGCTCCGACTCCGCGCGGGTTGAGCGAATCGCCCACCAAGCTGACGGCGAGATAGTGATGGGAATCGTCGGTGGGCTGGACGTTGTGATAGATGAACGCTGGCGCATTCATGTTGTTCACGACGAGATCGAGCTTGCCGTCGTTGTCCAGGTCCGCGTACGCCGCGCCATAGGAGAAGCTCGGCGCGTCCATCCCCCACGCCTTCGACTTGTCCGTGAACGTCAGGTCACCGTTGTTGCGGAACACATAGTCGGGGAACTCATAGGTGTAGACGCCCTTCAGCAATTCGTGGGCGCGCTTCATGTCGCCCATGCGATAGGCGCCATTGGCTGTCGCCAGGTAATCGAGGTCGTTAACGGCCTTCGGGTAGCCATTGCCGATGAAGATGTCCTTGAGACCGTCGTTGTCGAAGTCCGCGAAGAGGGCACTCCAGCTCCAGTCGGTTGCGGAGACGCCCGCCATCCGGCTGATCTCGCTGAAGACGACGTCGCCCTCCGGCGTAACGCCATTGTTCAGTTGGAGGCTGTTGATCTCGTAGTCGTCGCGCAGGCCGCGAGAGCGGGAATCGAGAAAGCCACGGTACGTCGCGTTACCGCTCATCTGTTTTCGCCGAGCGAGCGTGGCCGGAAGCATGTCCACCTGGAGGATGTCCGGCTGTCCGTCGTTGTTGAAGTCGCCGATATCCACGCCCATGCCGGCGAAGCTCCCGTGCTTGATCGATTGCGCCGCACGGTTGCGGAAGGTGCCGTCTCCATTGTTGATGTAAAGAACGTCGTTAGGCGCACCATCGTTCGAAACGTAGATGTCCGGGCGACCGTCCCCGTTCAGATCGGCGACAGCGACGCCAAGTCCGAAGCCCGCTTCGGCCATGATGCCAGCCTTGGCGGTGACGTCGGTGAAGTGGCCATGACAATCGTTGTGGTACAGCACGTTGTGACTGCCGGGCGTATCACCGCGCCTGCCGGAGGGGTGCGACATGAGGCCGCCGCGCGAGAAATCCTGCGGCGCATTATTGAGGAGGAAGAGGTCGAGGCATCCGTCGCCGTCGTAATCGAGGAACGCCGCGTGCGTCGTGAAGTTCGTGTCCGCGATGCCCCACGCCGCGGCGGACTCGGTGAAGGTTCGGTCGTGGTTGTTGATGAACAGCAGGTTGGCGCGGTCCGCGGGTCTTGATGACGGTGGTCCGGAGACGGAGACATAGATATCGAGGTAGCCGTCGTGGTTGATGTCGACCATCGTCACGCCGGTGGCCCAACGTGTCGTTGCCACGTGCGCGGCGGCCGTGATGTCATCGAAGCGCATCTTGCCCTTGTTCAGGTAGAGGCGGCTGGACACCATGTTGCCGGCGAAGAAGATGTCTGGGAGGCCATCATTGTCGATGTCGCCGACGCCCACGCCGGCCCCATTGTACACATAGACATCCGTCTGCACGTTGACGGAATCGCCAAGGGTAACCGTGTTCGCGAAGTTCACTCCCGTCTGCGACGGCGCGAGCAACTTGAACAGCGGCGGCTCGGCGGAACGAGAGCATGCCGCGAGCACCAGCAACGCCAGCGCTAGGGCGGTAGGACGCGAATTTGTCATGCGTGCGAACGGGTGGATGAGCGCATGCGAGCGCCACGAGCAGGAAAGAGTGTCAGCATATCGCGTGGCGCAACGCCGCGCCAACGAGGTGCGTCGCGCTCCAACGCCGCCGAGCCACGAGCACTGGCAACGCTGTCAGACGACGGGTAATTTGCCGCATGAACCAACATCTGCCGATCTCCCGCGTCGTCAACCTCATTCCGGAGGATTCGCAGCGCCTCTGGTCCCTCAGCGCGGATGACGCGCGGCGCTTCATCCTATCGGGCGACGTGGAGTCGGTACTCGGCCTCGGCGGGTCGTTTGCCGTGGTCGCGCAGGATGGGGAACGCGTGGTGCTTGCGCGCAGCCTCGACCGGCCGATGCGGTATTTTCTCGCCAAGGCCACCGATGGTCCTGTACTCATCGTTGCCGACCGCATCGACGAGATTGCGGAGGAACTGGGTCGGCGCGGATGGCTCGGCCAGTTTCACCCGAGCTATACCCGCATGGTGCCGGCGCACCACGTAACCACGCTGCGTCTGGTTGGTTGCCCCGATCCCAATCCGGTCCATCAGCGCTTCTTCGATCCGCCGCGCGCCACGCTCGGCACCGACCTCGACGTTATTGGGCGGCAGTATGTCGAGGCGATCTACAGCGAACTTCGTTCGTGGCTTGCCGTGCAGGATGCGTCGGCACCAATTGCGGTTTCCTTCTCCGGTGGAATCGACAGCGGGGCGATTCTGCTGTGTCTCTACAAGTTGCTGCTGAACGAGGGACAGTCGCCGGCGCGGCTCAAGGCATTCACGCTGTCGATCGACGGCCAGGGGGAAGACGCTCGCCAAGCGCGCGAGTTCCTCGTAAGCACCGGGCTGGAGATGCTCGGTGAGATCATCGATGTGTCGTCGCAGTCGCTCGATCCGCTCCGCGCGGTTGCGGTGATCGAGGACTACAAGCCGCTCGACGTGGAGTGCGCCGCGGTGAACCTCGCGCTGCTCGCGGGCATCCGTGAGCGGTATCCCGACTGGCGGCTACTCGTTGACGGCGACGGTGGCGACGAGAACCTCAAGGACTATCCGATTGAGGAGAACAGCGAGCTCACGATCCGGAGCGTGGTGAATAACCGGATGCTGTATCAGGAAGGGTGGGGCGTGGAGTCGATCAAGCATTCGCTCACATACTCGGGCGGATACAGCCGCGGCTGCGTGCGGGGCTATGCGTGCACGCGCGAGTACGGGTTCGACGCATTCAGCCCGTATTCACGTCCGTCGGTGATCGCGGTGGCGGAGGCGGTGCCTTTTGCGGCCCTGACGGAAGGCTCGCACGACCGGTTGTACGCGCTCAAGGGCGAGATTGTCGCGCGCGGAGTGCGCGCAGTGCTTGGCCTCGAGATGCCGGTGTTCGCGAAGCGCCGTTTCCAGGAAGGCTCGGTGGCTCCCCAGGACGTGTCGCGTCTTTTTCCCCGGGATGAGGCGCGCTACCGCAGCCACTTCGAAACGCTGCACACCGCGACGGTGTGATTGCGCCTCGGACCGACGCACTGATCAGGAGCCTCAGGCCGCCCAAGCCGTTCGTCGATCCGTTCAAGCCGCACGGCTCGCTCATCGAATCCGAGCGTCGTCCAGGGGGCCGAGTGGAGCAGGCGCTGACGGTCTTTGCGGCGGGCGCCGAGTGTCCGTTCACGTGCTCGTTCTGCGACCTCTGGCGCTATTCCATCGAAGGGCCGACTCCGGCTGGCGCTCTTCCCAGCCAGATCGAGGAGGTGATCCAGCAGCTTGGCGCGTCATGGCCTGATCGATTCAAGTTCTACAACGCCAGCAACTTTTTCGACGCGCGTGCCGTTCCACGGGCGGACGTACCGCGGATCGCTGCGTTGACGCGATCGTTTTCGGCGGTGACGGTGGAATCGCATGCGAGTACGATCGGGCCGAGGGCGATCGAATTCGCGGAGCAGATTGCGGGGCGACTGGAGATTGCGGTCGGCCTCGAGACGATTCATCCGGGTGCCATGGCGCACCTGAACAAGCGGCTCGAGTTGTCGCGCTTTGATAGTGCCGCGCGATTGCTCCGGGAGAACGGCATCGACATGCGGGTGTTCGTGCTGCTCGGTGCGCCATACGTGCCAGCTGCTGAAACATTGCGCTGGACTGAGCGGACCGTGAACTACGCTGTGGAGCGTGGCGCCGCGATGGTGTCGATCATTCCGGTGCGCGGCGGCAATGGCGAGATGGAACGACTCGGGGACCTCGGCCACTTTGTACCTCCAACATTGTTGGCGCTCGAAGCGGCACTCGACGCATCCCTGCACTTCGCGGATGCTGTGGTAACAGCGGACCTGTGGGACGCGGAACGGCTTCCGGCGTGCGAGGCATGTCGGCAAGCGCGCATCGCGCGCCTGCGCCAGATGAACCTGACGGGATTGGTGCAGCCTCGCATCGACTGCAGCGACTGCCTGGCGGCGTGATCACCTGCGAGGTGGTGGTCATCGGGAGCGGATTTGCCGGCTCACTGATGGCGCGGGTGCTGGCGGTGCAGGGGTACGATGTCATGCTCGTCGAACGCGGGTCGCATCCGCGCTTTGCCATCGGCGAGTCGTCGACGCCGCTCGCAAGCCTGTCGCTCGAGCGCCTGGGCCTCAGGTATGGGATGGCGGACTGCTACCGACTGGCGACGTACGGTCGGTGGGGCAGGCACTATCCGGAGCTGCGTCGCGGGCTGAAGCGTGGATTCACGTTCTACCGCCATCACGCAGGCCGACCATTCGAGAATCGCGGTCTTGATTCGGAGCGGCTGCTGGTTGCGGCGAGTCAAGAGGATGCGCTCGCGGACACGCACTGGCTGCGTGCGGACGTGGACGAGCATTTTGTGCAGGCGGCGCAGGCGTCGGGTGTCGACTATCGTGATCGAACGGTGCTTACCTCGGCGGTGTTCGAGCCAGAGGGCGTGCGGCTCGTTGGAAGTCGTGAGGGTATGCCGTTCGGGATCCGCACGCAATTCGTCGTCGACGCCTCCGGCCCGCAAGGGTTTCTCGCAGGACAGCTCGCCATTCCTTCGGGCGTAGCACGCACGCAGACACGATCATCGATCGTCTTCAGCCACTTTACCGGCGTGCAGTCCATACCGGACGCCGTGAGTGGTTTGCCCGCGGGTCCATATGCCGATCATCTCGCCGCCGTGCACCACATCATCGACGAGGGCTGGATGTATTCGCTCGGGTTCGATGATGGCGTGACCAGCACTGGCTTTCTGCTTACGCCGAGCGGACTGGAGTCACTCGGCGCAACGGGCGAAGTGGATGCTGATGTACTGTGGAAGATCCTGCTCGCGCGGTACCCATCGATCGGCGCCGCGTTCGCGGACGCCAAACCCGTGGGGCCAATCACATTTCGTACGAATATCCAGCACCGACTGGAGCGCGCTGCGGGCGAGCGGTGGGCCGTGTTGCCGCAAACGTATGCGTTCGTGGATCCACTGTTCTCGACGGGAATTGCCTGGAGTCTTCGCGCCGTCGAGCGGTTGGCGCTCGCGTTCGAAGAGGCGTTGCCCGGTCGTCGAATACCCGACGCGGCCACGCTGGAGCGATATGACCGCATGCTTGGCGCGGAGGCCGACCAGATCGATGTGCTCGTTGCCGGTGCGTACGAGTCGATGGCCCACTTTGATCTTTTCGCGGCGCACGCGATGCTCTATTTCGCCACTGTGTCGTTTGCGGAGGTGAGCCAACGCGTGAGGTCGGACACAATGCCCGCGTGGAAGGGATTTCTCGGCGTCGATGATCTCGTGCTGGCGCCCCTGATGCGCGAGGCGTTACAGCGGGTGCGGGGGATCACGAGGGGTGTCGGGCAGTGCGGTACGCTAGAGGAGCGGCGCGCGTATGCCGACTGGGTGTCGACCGCCATTGCCACGAGAAATGTGGCGGGACTCTCGGATGCTGCGCGGCACAACCTGTATCCGGTCGACTTCGATGCGCTGATCGACCAGCACGCGCTGCTCGGAATGACGCGCGAGGAGATGATCGCGGCGCTGCCGGCGTTACGTGGGATGGGCCCTGAGCCGATGTTCTCCCGCTGATCCGGCCCAAGACCGATCGGCAGTGGCCGGCTGAAAACGGGAAGGCAGTGCATTTCGCTTCATCACCATTCGAGGTGATGCTTGCTGACCGGCCGAAGATCCTTCGCAATCCCACCGTTCGGTCTTAACCAGATCGAGTTTGCCGGGTCAGGCCGGAAGGCGCGACGGAGGCAAGCGCCTCGCGGTAGCGCGCACGTCGAGCCACTTCGCGACGGGGCCCACTGTCCCCAGCGCGAGGAGCGCCGGCGCCGCGTTGAACGCGGTCGGTAGCATCACTCCCCTGTCCGACGCGAGTCGGATGAGCGACTCCACCACGGCGATGGTGATGGCGACCATGACCTGATTGCGCCGCCCCTTCACCACGGTCCGAGGATCCGTGATCATGAAGAAGATGAACAGCTGATACATTGGGCCCGTGATCGGCGCGATCTCGGGCAGCACGAGTTGGCCGAATACCGCGGCGCGAAGAGTGTTGAGGAGCAGGAACGATGCGACATACGCGAGCGTGATGTGCAGCACGCCAACGCGCGCGGCGATGATGAGGCCGAACGTCCAGATGACGAGGTTCGTGGCGACGTCGTTCCCGAACTGGTGACTGAGCACCGATACGTGGCCCGGCGCGAGTAACAACAGCGCGCAGATGCCGAAGTTGGTCGGGTTCCAGAGATGCTGCTCCTTGTAGCGCAGCACGTACTTCGACGAGATCGCGAGGAAGCCGCCGATCATCAAGGGCCATATCGCTCCCCCCTGCGGCTTCTCGAGCAGGGTAAGGCTGATACCGCTGATGTAGGCGCTCAACAGGTTGACGACCTTGCCGCGGTCGTACCAGGAGAGCAGGGCCTCTGTTGCGGTACACACCGCGAGCGCGATGAGGAAGCGACTGTACCCACCCACCATCTGGTATCGCAGCTGCGCCGATAGCAGCACCAGCGTGATCAGGAACGCGATGAGGTACCGCGCATCGATCTCGCTGGCGCGCCGCCACGCGCGGCGGATCACGTTTCCTTCCGCACGACTCGCATGCGTTGCCTCACTCATGCGCGCACCACTCAGCGCTCAGGCTCGGTGACAGTCACGAGTCCGTCGATGAGCGGCCGAAGGAGCACCTGCCGAGTTCCAGACGGCCAGGTGATGACCACGCGGTTCACCCACTCGCGATGGCCCAGACCGAAGTGCAGACGTCGATCGTTCTGGCTGGCAAAGCCGGACCCGCCATCAACGACGCGGCGCTGCGCCATCCCGCTGGCTTCCACCAGCACCTCGGCGCCGATGGCGCTGCGGTTGCTGCGCGTTCCGACGAGCTTGAATGCGATCCAGTGATTCGTGGAATCGGGCGTGTCGCGGTAGAGAATGGCGGGCTGGTTCTGGTTTGCCACAATGACGTCTACCGCACCATGATTGGAGAGATCGGCCAGCGCGACGGCGCGGCCGTCGTAGACATCGGTGACCCCAACCTGCTCGGCAACGTCCGACCAGCCCGCAACGCCGCGATTCTGGTAGACACGAGACCGCTTGTACCCAGAGAGACTCGCGGTGCCAAACGGCGGCCACGTCGTGGCGTCCTCGAAGAAGCGACCGTTGGCACCGGCGATCTTCGACATGGCATACCAGTAGCTTTTCTGGCGATCGGCGGAGATGAACCCATTCGCGACGAACAGCTCGTTGTTGCCATCGTTATCGAAGTCGCCGAACTGCGAACCCCACGCCCAACCTGCGTCCGCGATCTCGCCTTCCGCGACATTGCGGAACTTTCCGGACTCTCCCATCCCGTTCAGGCGCAGGTTGTTGTTCTGGAAGAGATACCCGCGCTCGGAGATGTTGCTCACGAATGCGTCGAGGCGACCGCGATTGAAGGCGTCCCCAATCGCGATGGACATCCCGCTCTTGGATTCGCTCTCGAGACCAGCGGGGGTGAGGACGAAGCGCTTGCCGTGATCGTTGATGTACAGCTCTTCGGGCCCATAGTCGTTCGCGAGATAGATGTCGGGCCATCCGTCGCCGTTGAAGTCCGCGGCGGCTGCCGCGAGTGACCACCGTGTGCTTCCAACGTGCATGGAGTCGGTGACGTCGACGAAGCGGCCGCCGCCCACGTTGTGAAAGAGCAGGTTTTTGCCGCCGTTGGTGGCAAACTCGAAGCTGTTGTGCATGATGCGCGTCGACGCGAGATGCCAGAGGTCGACGTCGCGAAAATAGGCGGTGACGTAGAGATCGAGGAGTCCATCGCGATCATAGTCGATCCAGATCGCGCCATTGCTGTTCATCCACCGATGCAGACCCGCTTTCTCCGTGATGTCCTCGAAATGACGGCCGTCGACATTACGGAACAGCGCGAGGTAGCCGTAGCGATACACGAGGAGATCCTCGTGGCCGTCGTTGTCGATGTCGCCCCAGATGGAGCCCATGGACACGCCTTCGCCGGGACGATTCAGGTTCGCGACGCCGGCACTGCCCGCGACGTCCTCGAACGTGCCGTTGCCGCGATTGCGGTACAGGGCATTCGGTTGGCCGAACGCGCTGTTCGTAAAGTAGAGATCGGGGTATCCGTCGCCGTCGAAGTCTGCCACGGAGACGGAGGCGCCGAGTGCCGCGACATGCGGTTCGATGCCGGCAATCTTCGGATCGAATGACGGCCGGTGGTGCACGAAATGGATGCCCGCTTCGGCGGTGGCGTCATGCAGCGAGAAGGCGGCGCGCGCACCGCGCGAAGCCGCGCGAGTCGACTCACTATCAAGACGGAACGCGAGCACGAGCGCCGCCACAAACGGCACGGCCATCACTGCGCGTCGAACGGCGGGGCGGGGTCGGTGCAGCACGTGTCGAGTATAGCGTGCGGGCGAGGGGGCGGCGACGCCCCCGGTTGGATCAGCGCCTCCGCTCGTTCGCCCTGACGACGCGTGTATCGTAGTCGCGGAGGTAGCGTTGGTGCGCGGCGTCCGTCGGGTAGGCGTCGCCAGCTGCGTAGGGATACGACTTCGCGGCGTGGTACGGCAGCGGCCCGACCGTGGTGCCGAAGGCCGTGTTCAGGTCCGAGTCCTTGATCCAGCCATCGGTGTAGAGGAGGAAGTCGCGCTTCCATCCGCGCGGCAACGCCGTTGCCGAGCTCGCGTCGAACTGGATGGTGGCCTCGTCGCCCGGGGCCATCACGACGTACATGTCATCCGGATCGCGGAGCAGCGGAAGCACATCGCCGAAACGCGTGAATGCGCCGGCGATCGGACGCCAGGGCGACTCCTTCGTGACGTCATCGTACGCGAACCAGTACGGGCCGTAGCGCCCGCCCTTGCGATACGTGCGCGAGAAGCCGCGCGCATGCAGGTCGGCGGCGACCGGCGCCAGCGTGGCGACTTTCGTGGCGCTACTAGATACATCGCGTGCGACGAACGCGTCGTCCCAATAGATCTGGAGGTTCGTGCGGATGCGGACGTGATGATCGGCCGTTGGAAACTTTCCGGCGAGATCGATGATCATCGTCTTGTCCTTGCCAGATGGGAATCCGAGATTCGCGATCGCGGTGCGCCACTGTCCCTTCGCGTCGCGCACCTCGAGGGATGGCGCCGCCAGCTTCAGCGACGTCTGCTGCGACAGCGAGACGTTGATGCTCGCGTCCGTGGGATAGATCCAGCCGCGCAGGAAGAGATAGACGTCAAGCTTGCCGGCGTTCTCACCGAGGTCGAGCACGAGGTCGTGCGATTGCACCACGCCCTGGTACTGCGTCGGCGTGAAGTTCGAGACGTACACACTGTCGTTGGCGCGAAGCGCGGGAAGCACGTCAGTGCCGCGCTCATCGAACGCGCTCAACGGGATCTCCCGTTTCGCCACCTGATAGAGGCGCAGCTTCACCGGCGCTGGCGGCACAAACGTCTCGTCGACGAACACCTCCACTGAATCCGGATGATCCACCGTGAGCAGCGCGAGCTTGTCGGCATACGCTGTCTCCCACAGTTCTTCCGTGAGCTGGATGAGGTAGCGTCCATCGCGCGGCTGCAGCGCATCGCCGGGAATCCGCACGTATTCCTGCGACGCGCCGGCCGGTGCAAATGCCGTATTGCTGCCCAACAAGCCGAGTGGCATGCCGAGCGCGCTGCGCCACATTGCGTCGGTGACGAAGCGGAATTGCTTGCCGTCCCAGGTGTAGGCGAACGCGCACGAGCCCTTGAGTGCCTCACGCTCGACGACGTCCTGATCGGAGCCCGGCAGATACACTGTCTGCGGAAGACCGTTTGGCCATTCGATCTGAAGTACGTCCGCCTTGAGATGTGGGCCGAGCCCGAAGTGCGTACGGCGTCCAGTGGCGACGCGCGTCTGGTAGATCTCACCCGCGCGCAAATCGAGGCGCGCGCCGATCCCGAACGCATTGTTCTTTCCGCTGCCGGCGCCGAGCCCCTTGAGCTCGACGTTGACGGCGAGGTTGCTGTTGCCGAGCTCATTGCGGAGCAGTCGCGGCGCGCCAGTCGCGTCGAGGAGCAGGAGATCTTCGTCGCCATCATCGTCGATATCCGTGACGACGAGTGATGACGCGCCAAGCTTGCGAACGCCGTCGGGGAGCAGCGTGGAGCGATCGATGAACTTGCCCGACCCGTCGTTCCTGAAGAGGTAGACGCCACCAGCGCCGCCGCCTTTCCCCGTCGAGGTCACCACCAGATCGAGCCAGCCGTCGTTGTCGTAGTCGAGGAAAACAGCGGACGAAATGGACTGCGATCGAAGCACCTGCAAGGCGGCAACGGAGCGGGGATCGCGACGAAATCTGCCGTCGCCCGTGTTGAGCCACAGCGCGGACTCGGAGCCATTCGCACCCGCCACGAACAGGTCGAGATAGCCATCGTTGTTGAAGTCCCCAACGGCGACGGCAGAGGATCCGCCGGCTGGAAGCCCGCTCGATGCCGTTGCGTCACTGAAGTGTTGCGCGCCGCCGTTGTGCAGTATCGCACTGGGCCCCTGCGCACTCGCGATGAACAGATCGGTGCGACCGTCGCCGTCGAAATCGCCGTACACCACGTCGCTCGCGCCCCCACCCGAAAGACCGAGCGCGGCGGTCGTCTCGGTGAACGTGCCGTCAAGATTATTGCGATAGACCGTGCGCTGCGTTGGACCAATCAGGAGCAGGTCGAGATCGCCATCGTGATCCAGGTCGAGGAACACGGCCTTGTGCGCGCCACGCACATCAGCGACGCCCGCCTTCGCCGTCGTCTCGACGAAGGTGCCGTCGCCGTTATTGCGAAAGAGATGTCCGCGTCCATCTCCGCTAATGGCGAAGAGGTCCAACCATCCGTCGTTGTCGTAGTCAGCGAACGTGGCGAACAGTGCGCCCTGCGGAAGCGTGATGTGCGAGCGCTCGGTGACGTCCTGCAGGTAGCCGCGCTGCACGCGATACAGGTGGATGGCGGCCTTGCCCATCGCCGATGATGTAGAGACGAAGAGGTCATCCGAGCCGTCGCCGTCAACGTCGCCGGTCGCGATGGTGAACGGGGCGCCTTCGGTAGCGTAGGCAAGTGAGCCAGTGGTGGCCGCGAAGCCCGCCTCGGCGGTGGCGTCGACGAACTTCGCGACGTCAGTGCTCGCCTTCCCGCGGAGCCCGTGCAAGGTGATGAAGTCGCGCGGCGCAAACGTGAGTACGGGACGCCCGGGAATGGGGCCTTCCACCCAGTTCACTTCGGCGAGCGAGGCCTGATACGGTGCGGTGACCCGCATGAGCCGCGTCAACCGATCGACGACGTCCTTCGCGCGCGCCTTGTCGTCCGCGCGCAGCAGCGTGATCGCGCTATCGAGCGCGACTCGCGCCACCGACGGCGGCTCGGGGGGAATTCGCCGTATCTCCTCGAGCTGGCGCACGGCGCTGTCCGCCGCGCCGCGCATGACGAACGCCGTCAACAGGTCGAGGCGGGCCGCGAGGTTCGCCGGGGAAACGGCGAGCACATCCCTCAGTCGCGCTTCATACTTCGGCGACGCTCCGGTGTCGAGTTGCCGAGACTCCAACTGGGCAAGCGCGTACAGGACGTGCGCGTTCGGTGTGCCGGTCTTGAGCTTCTCGAGCGTGCTGCGCGCCTCGGCCGATCGGTTGGTGAGATCGTACACACGGGCAAGGGCCAGTCCCACCTCTGCGCTCGACGGATCAAGCTCACGCGCGCGAAGCAACTGCTTCTCGGCGTCCACGAGGCGACCAGCCTGAAGATAGGTAAGCCCGAGGTCGGCGTAGCCCAGCGCATCGTCCGGCGCCAGCATCGTGAGCTTCTTGAACTGCGCCTCAGCCTCGGGCAACTGGTTGCGTTGCAGATAGCCAAGTCCAAGAACGCGCGTGGCGTACAAGTCCTCGACCGACGCTTGCTCGCGCTTGCATCCCGTAGCCGCGATGAGTGCGAAACATCCAAGCGCGGCCAACCGCCAGATCACGCTCCTGGAATTCATCGCACGTGCGAGCGAGGACCGCGCACTCAAAACGACAGCTTGAGCTGCTGCGCCGTGATGTCCTCCAATCGGCGCTGGCGCGTTTCGATACCGAAGACGGCGACAAGAATCACGGCGATGGTCATGGGAATGGCGCCGATGAGCGCGACGGTGGAGATGGAAGGCGTCGCGATGCCAAACACGACGAGTGAAATAATCGCGACGCCGCCGGCCTTGCTCGCCCCGGCCGCGAAGCCCGTGCCCCTCGACCGAATGCGCGTGGGGTAGATCTCGGCGCTGTAGACAGAGAGCACCGCGACCACGGAGCTGATGCCCCAGATCGGTACAATCAGCAGCGCGTACAGGAGGGTGCGGTTATGCACGATGGCGTCGCCGGCGATGACGAACCCGAAGAGCGCCGCCGCCGTGAGCGCGGTGATGGCCATCATCGTCCGCTTGCTACTCCAGACTCCGTACATCCACGCGACCACGAACGTGAGCGGAAAGCCCATCATCGCCGCGTTACGCAGGATCGCATCTGCATCGGTGTAGCCGAGTCGCCGGAGGTTGGACGGCATCCAGAGGTTGAACCCGAAGAGAACCAGCCCCGAGCCCAGCGCAATGCTTCCGACCACCGCACTGGAGCCGAGGAAGTCTCCGCGGGCGAGCTCGCTCCAGCGGCTGCTGACGCGCTGCTCCACGGAAGGCGCGAGCTCAGGGTCTTCGACGACGACTGCGCCGAAGCGCTGCATCACCGCCCGCGCTTCGTCCTCTCGCGCATTGGCGAGCAGGTAGCGCGGCGACTCGGGGATCCACCGGTTCAGCAGGATGAACAGGAGCCCCGTGGGCAGGCCGATCAACCACAGGATCCGCCAGCTGTAACTCGGCACGAGCGCGACGGCGATCCAGCTGGTGAGAATGTACGCGCCGGCGATATCCGCCCCGATGAGGATCATGAGCCAGCTCCGGTGCCGTGCCGGAATAGTTTCCGCCAGTAACGCATAGCAGATCGGCAGCATGCCTCCGACGGCGAGCCCCATGAGGAAGCACATCACGAGGTTCCACGCGAAGTCCGGCATGGCACCACAGATGGACGTGCCGATGAACGCGATGCCCGCGAAGAGAATCGACGCGCGGCGCCCGATGCGGTCGCCGAGCCAACCCCAGAGAAACGAGCCGAGCACCGTACCGACAATACCGGAGAGCGCCACGTAGGCCACGGGAATGGTTCCGCCAGGATTGAGCGGGCCCTTGAGGCCGTATTCCACGGTCATGCCAGGCAGCACGAATGCGAGCGCCGTCGGCTTCATCACGTCGATCGTGACGGCGAGCATCATCGTGAACAACAACCCGATGTGCGCGCGCGCGAGTGGCATGTCGTCGAGGGCAGCCACGCGGATGCGCGACGCCCGCGCGGCGATGTTTCCTGCCGATCGCGGGTACAGACCGTAGAGGCTGGAGATCAGCCCGACGATGATCGCGGCCATGCCGATCTTCATCGAAGGATTCATCGGCATGCCGGCGAGACGATAGCCATTGCCGCTGCCCATCAGGTACATCGGGAGATGCAGGAAGACGCCCGCCGTGACGCACGCGACGCCGAACCAGAATGCGCCCGCGTGCCCGAAGATCACACCGCCGCGGTTCGTGCCGCGGCCGTGTTGTCCCGTGGTCATTGCCGCTCTCCTTGCTCGGGGTGGCTGCACATCCACCAAGCATACCGAAGAGAGCGATCCGCAGCGAGGTGGGATGGTCCGGTCAGGTGTCCACGACAGCGGTGGAGATCGGTGTCGCATCGCGGATACCCCCCTCAGGCAACCAGAGCGTAAATACCGCTCCTGATCCGGCACTCGACACGGTCAGGTCGCCTCCCATGAGCAGGGCCAGCTGATGGCTCACGGTAAGTCCGAGACCACTCCCCTTGCGGCTCGCCTGCCCAGCTGACGAAAGCTGCACGAATGGCTCGAAGACGTGCTCCAGCTTGTCGGCGGGAATGCCCGGGCCGGAGTCCGTAACGC
>JALYVY010000016.1 GCA_030852985.1 Gemmatimonadota bacterium
GATATTCACGATCCGGATGCCGCCGATCGTCTCCGTGAGGCGGCCCGTGACTTCCGCGGTAATCGCACCGCGCTCGCGAAAGAGCGGACGTAGCCGGCGGAACGCCACGGCCATGCCCGTTCCGAAGATGGCAAGGAAGATCACCGTGCCGAGCGTGAGCTGCCAGTTCAGCCAGAAGAGCACGCAGAGTGCGACGACCGCCGTGAATAGTCCGCCGACGAGCTGGATCAGCCCCGTGCCGACCAGGTTCCGGATGCCTTCGGGGTCAGTCATCACCCGCGACACGAGGACGCCGGACTTCGTGCTATCGAAGAAGCGGACCGGCAGCCTGACGAGATGCGCCTGGACGTCCTCACGGAGCTGCGAGATGGCCCGCTGCGCTGCGACGCTGACCACCTGCGACAGCGCAAAGGAAGTGATCGCGTTGATGAGCGTTGCCACACCAGCGGCGATCGCCAACGGCATGAGGAGCTCGATGTGGTGCTTCCCGATCACGTCGTCCATCAGCCACTTCGAGCTCGCCGGAAGCACGAAGCCGGCCGCGCGGCTGATGAGCATGAGGACGATCCCGATCGATACGGACCGACGATGCACCCAGATGAGCGCGCGGGCCTCGGCCCAGGCGCGCTTGGAGTCGTACTTCGGCTTGACGGTTTCTGCCATACGTGAAACTATCGTATTTTACACTCTCAGTCGACACGAATTCCCCCGCATCGAGGCTCCGTCGCCCCATGATCCGAGCGATAGACGATTTCGTTACCGTATGGACGCAGGAGGCGGCGAACACGCTCACCCTGTTCAAGGGGCTCTCCGATAGCGCCATGCCGCAGGCCGTCACGAGCGAGCACCGCGATCTCGGACGCCTCGCATGGCACATCACCGCGTCCATCCGCGAGATGATGGAGCGCACCGGCATGCACGTGGACGGCCCCGACGAAGGAGCGCCTGTTCCAGCGTCCAGCAGCGACATCGCGCGCGAGTACCATCGGTCGTCCGAGTCGCTCATCAAGGGGCTCGGCGCCTGGACCGACGCCGATCTCGACATTGAGCACCCCATGTATGGGGAGTCGTGGAAGCGCGCGCTCATCCTCCAGGTGCTCCTGCTCCACCAGACGCATCATCGCGGACAGATGACCGTCCTCATGCGTCAGGCGGGGCTGCCGGTGGCCGGCATGTACGGCCCCTCCAAGGACGACTGGGCGAAGTTCGGCATGCCAACGCCGACGATCTGACTCGCGGCGCACGGCTTCAGATTGAAGCGGGCGATCGATTGGCGGAATGCTGGGGCCCGAAGTTCGTCCCCTAGCTGGGCGCGCGGTGCGGGTGAATCTTGTCGCATGACGATTTCGCGCGCCATCGTGCTTGCCCTTGCGTGCAGCCTCATGGGCTGCACGCGTCGTTCGCCCGCACCGCCCACCGACGCACCTCCATCCCTGCAGCTCTTCCTGCTCGCCGGCCAATCGAACATGGCGGGGCGCGGCGCCGTGGAAGCGCAGGATCGCGTGCCGGTAGACGGCATCGTGATGCTCGACCGCAACCTCGCGTGGGTGCCAGCCATCGATCCGGTTCACTTCGACAAGTCGGTTGCCGGTGTGGGGCCTGGTCGTGGCTTTGCGTTGGCACTGCACGCTACCGAGCCGAGCGTAACTATTGGCCTCGTGCCCACAGCGGTCGGTGGATCGCCGATCTCGTCGTGGGAGCCCGGCGCCTTCGATGCCGCCACAAAGACGCATCCGTACGACGACGCCCTCGCGCGCGCGCGCGCCGCCCGACGCGATGGACGCTTCCGCGCCATTCTATGGCATCAGGGCGAGTCCGATGCCACCCCTGAGCACTCCATTCTCTACGCGACCCGCCTCCGCGCCCTCATCGCACGACTGCGCAGCGACCTCGGCGAGCCCGAGCTGCCGTTCATCATCGGGCAGCTCGGGCAGTTTCCCCGGTCGTCGTGGACTGCGGCAAGGGAGCGCGTCGACTCGGCGCAGCGCGCCATCGCCGCGACCACACCCAACGTGGCGTTCGTGACTTCCGATGGCCTGCAGCATCGCGGCGACAACCTGCACTTCAATAGCGCCAGTGCGCGCGAGTTGGGGCGGCGCTACGCAGCGGCGTACCTCGATCTCGTGCGCAAACGCCGTTAAGCCAATCATTGCGATGAGTGAGATGCGTTCGCTACTGATCGACCGCGCCGGCCAGGCCCGCCTCGGCGCCCTCGCCGTACCGGAGCCTGGCAGCGAAGATGTCCTGCTGCGCATCCGCACCATCGGATTCTGCGGCTCCGACCTCAACACTTACCGTGGACTGAACCCGCTCGTCACGTACCCGCGCGTGCCCGGCCACGAGATCGCGGCCGAAATCGTCGCACTGGGCGACGACGTACCCGACGGCCTGCTCACGGCCGGGATGCACGTGACGGTCTATCCCTACACGTCGTGCGGGACGTGCCCTGCCTGCCGGCGCGGGCGGACGAATGCCTGTCGCGACAACCAGACACTCGGCGTGCAGCGGGACGGCGCGCTCACGGAGCTCATCGCGGTACCGTGGCGGAAAGTCGTGCGCGCGGACGGATTGTCGCTGCGCGAGCTCGCGCTTGTCGAGCCGCTGAGCGTGGGGTTTCACGCGGTCACCCGCGGTCGTGTCGCGTCTGGAGATGTGGTTGTCGTGATCGGATGCGGCGCCGTCGGACTCGGCGCCGTTGCGGGCGCGCACGCACTCGGCGCGCACGTGGTCGCGGTCGACGTCGACGACGCGAAGCTCGCGCTCGCGCAGGCGGCCGGGGCGCGCGATCTCGTGAACAGCCCCGCGTCGTCGCTGCGGGATCGCATCGCCGCGCTCACCAGTGGCGACCGTGCGGACGTCGTGATCGAGGCGGTGGGTCTCGCCGAGACGTTCGTCGCCGCGGTGGAGGCGGTCGCGTTTACCGGTCGCGTCGTCTACATAGGCTACACGAAAGGGGCGGTCGCTTACGACACGTCGCTTTTCGTGAAGAAGGAGCTTGACATCCTCGGCTCCCGCAACGCCACGCTCGACGACTTTCGCGACGTAAGCGAGATGCTGCGCCGGGGCACGTTCCCCACCGATGGTGCCGTCACGCGATCGGTGTCGCTGGAGGGTGCCGCCGAGGCGCTCGAGGAGTGGCACCGTGATCCGCGGGTCGTCACGCGCATTCATGTCGACGTGAGCTGACCCAACCTTAGCTGGCGCGAAGCGGAGTGCCCGTGCCGACCGCCGCACGCTCTCCCTGGCGTAAGGCGAACGCCCCGTTCACGATCACCGCGGCGATGCCCGCGGGATACTGGAATGGATTGTCGAATGTCGCGCGATCGGCAATGCGCGCTGGGTCAAAGACCACGACGTCCGCCGCGAATCCGGCGGCGAGCGTGCCGCGATCGCGCAGCCCGACGCGCGCGGCGGACAGCGACGTCATCTTGCGGATCGCGTCCGCAAGCGGAATGACCTTGCGCTCGCGCACGTAGTGCCCAAGCACGCGCGGGAACGTGCCCGCGCCGCGGGGATGCGGACTGCCACGACGCGTGGGTCCGTCGACCGCAAAGCCGCCGCCATCCGAACAGATCGTCGTCAGTGGATGCGCGAGGATCTTCTCCAGCGTCTCCTCGTTCATCGCGAAACCGAGCATGCCGACGTTGGCGCCGCTGCGGCGGAGAAGGCCGAGCGCGTCGTCGTAGGGATCAATGCCGAGCGCACGCGCGTGTGCGCCGAGTCGCTTGCCTTCCGCGTTGCGGTCCTCGGCCGCGCGGACGGACGAGATCTGGACGTTATCCCAGCCGCCGATGAGCTCCACCTTCGCGAGCGCCTCGCGCCTGATGCGTGGCGCAACGGATGGATCATCGAGTCGAGCGAGGAACGCCGGCGTGCCGCCGTCGCGGCTCCAGACGGGGAAGAGATTCGTGAGGCCGGTGGAGTACGCGACATACGGATACCAGTCCCACGCGGCGGGTACGCCTGCCGCGCGCGCATCGGCCACGCGCTGGAAGACCGCGTCGATCTTCGCGAAGTTGCGCGGCCCCTGCGCCTTCAGGTGCGAGATCTCCAGTGCGCATCCCGCACCGCGCGCGACGGCCAGCGATTCGTCCACGGCCTCGAGCAGCCGGTCGTCTTCGTTGCGCATGTGCGTGGCGTACGGGAGCCGTCGTCGCGCGAGCGGCGTGCACAGCGCGATCAACTCGGCCAGCGACGCGAAGGCGCCCGGTGTGTACTCCAGCCCGGACGACGCGCCACACGCACCGTCGGCGAGCGCGCTCTCGACCATGGCGGTCATGCGGCGCAACTCGTTTGCCGTAGCGGGACGGTCGTCTTCACCCACTACCTCGCCGCGCACAGAGCCCAGCCCGACCATGCACGCCACGTTGGGGCCTGGTCGCACCCGTGCGAGCTGCGTGAAGTAGCTGTGGAACGGCCTCACCGAAGAGCCGGTTGCGCTCGAGCTACCATCGCAGCCGACAACAATGGTGGTGACACCCTGCCGAATCACCGACTCCGCTCGTGGATCCTCCGAGAGATTGCCGTCGCCATGCGAGTGGATGTCGATGAAGCCCGGCGCGATCGCGAGCCCCTTCGCGTCGTATTCCTCGCGCCCTTTCGCCGCCAGCGACGGCCCGATCTCGCCGATGCGGCCACCGGAGATCGCGACGTCGAGCACGCGCCCCTCGGTGCCGCTGCCGTCGAATACGGTGCCGTTGCGAAGGACGAGATCGGCGTCTGCCCGTCGGCGCGGCGTCGGCAGCAGCGCCGAAGCAACGAGTACGTTCGCGGAGACCGCGATGAAATCGCGGCGGTTGCATCGCCTCATGGGTCGGAAAGTTACGAACGAATACACAGCGTCGCGAGAGTGCAGGTGGCTGCGGGTGCTCGCGATGATTGGGCAGCCACACCCTGTCGACACGACATCCAACGTGAAGCTTCTCACCCACCGCCACGCCACCCCTGAGGTCATCGAATGCGTTGTTCCCCCACTCTGCTCGTTGCGATCACGCTGTCGGCATCCGCCAGCCCCTGCGTCGCGCAGTCGCTGCAATACCGCTCGCCCGCAGGCGTGGAGTACCGCGCCCTTGCGGATACTGGCCCCGTGGCCCGGGCGGAACGCGCGCTGCAGGCCGACCCGCGCACGATTCAGCGGTACCTCGAGCTCGGCGTCGCAGAGGCGGGCGCGCGGCAGATGCAGGAAGCCGTGCAGACCTTCACGCGGGCACTCACGGTCGCACCCGGCGATCCGATGCTCTATCGCTGGCGTGGGCACCGCAACCTCTCGGTGAGGAACTTCGACGCCGCGATGGCCGACCTAACGCACGGCTATGGGCTGGACAGTCTCAACTACGGCATACTCTATCATCTCGGCGTGCTGCGCTTCGTGCGCGGCGACTTCAACGCGGCGGCCGATGCGTTCCGTCGGGCCCAGCCGCGCGCACCCGATGCCGGCGAGCTGGCCGGTGCTACCGACTGGCTGTGGATGTCACTCCAACGCGCAGGACGTGGCGTCGAAGCGACCGCCATGCTCGCACGGCATCCCGATTCACTCGCAACGACCGTGCCCTACGCGCGCCGCCTGAAGATGTACCGCGGCGAGCTCGCGCCCGCGGCACTCATCACCGTCGCGGACACCGGTGACGTCGACCTCGCGACGCTGCGCTTCGGACTCGGCAACTATTATCTCGTAAAGGGCGATTCTGCCCGAGCCAGAGCGATGTTCCAGCAATCGATCGCATCGGGCGGATGGCCGGCGTTCGGCTTCATCGCGTCCGAGGCAGAGCTGGCGCGGATGCGCTGACGCCTATCGAACGATCATTTGCCGATGGTGATCAGCTTCGTTTCGCCGAGCGCGAGGCGAACGCGCACTTCGGCGGCGTGATGCGTCGGTGCACATACCGAAGTCCGGGAGTGGCTACGCTCGCCCTAAGATCGAAACTTGCACATGCAAGAACCTCAGCGCATATTTGCAGCATGGCATTTCCTGCGATCAGTCGGCCCAGGACAGGGGTTGATCCCCAAGTGGTGCTCACCAAGGCCACGCTGTCGGCTGCGGAGCGACTCGGCGTCCGCAATCGGCAGCTCGCATCCATCATAGGCACGAGTGAAGCCTCAGTGTCGCGACTGAGCAGCGGCCGCGCGCTCGATCCCGCGAGCAAGGAGGGTGAGCTCGCCCTGATGTTCCTGCGCCTCTATCGCTCGCTCGACGCGCTCGTGGGTGGCGACGACGCCAAGTCGCGCACATGGCTGCATGCCACCAACGATCACCTCGGCGGAATACCGGCCGAGCGGATCCGCACCGTCGAGGGCCTTGTCGATGTCGTCCAGTATCTGGACGCAATGCGCGGGCGACTCTGAGCTTCGCGCGCTCCGCCTCTCGCCGTGGCGGGTGGTGGAGGCACAACATCAGCTGTCCACGCGCAAGCTCGTCGACTCCGCCGAAGAACAGGAGCTTCTCGAGGACCTGATCGACGGCGTGAAGCCTCCCGATGTGACCAACGGCCGGTTGCACTACCTGTTGTTCACGCCGTTCCGTTATCCGCCGCTTCGGCATGGCTCGCGCTTTGGCGCTCGCCACGAGCGGGGCATCTGGTACGGATCCGAGACGCGCGCCACCGCGCTCGCGGAAGTCGCGTACTATCGGCTGCTCTTCCTCGAGGGAACGGGGGGGGCGCTCGGCGCGGTGCTCACACCGCTGACCGCGTTCACGGTGCGGGCGCGTTCGGCCAGCGGCATCGACCTGGTGGCGTCGCCATTTTCGGCGCATCGCGGTGCGATCGCTTCACCGACGACGTACACCGCCTCGCAGGAGCTCGGCGCCGCGATGCGCGCGTCGGGCGTCGAGCTGTTCCGGTATCCATCGGCACGCGACCCGAATGGCGTGAGCGTGGGCGCGTTCGTGCCGACGGTCTTCGGTGCAGCGAAGCCACAGAAGTTCGAGACGTGGCACTGCACGGCGACCTCACAGCGCGTGGAGTTCGCGCAGAGCGACTACCTCGGCCACGAGAGGCACGTGTTCGAGCGGGACCAGTACCTCGTGGCGGGCGAACTACCGGCGCCTGCGCTCTGATTACCGGTGCGCGAGTGTATGAGTCGCGAACGGGTGTCAGGCGTCACGTGCTCATGCCTCGGCCCCAGGACACAGGCACTCAAGGGGGTGTTCGGTCACGGAGCGATGCTCTCGAACAAACACCCCCTTGGTTTGCTGTCTTCTGGGGCCGAGCCCTGAATACCTGAGTCCTGAAGCCCGGTAGGAATCGAGCAGCCAACCCACCGTGCGTGGTTTTCATGCGCAATCGAAGAGGGTTGTGGTCAGGTACCGCACCCCCGAATCCGGCGAGATGGTGGCGATGCGCGCCCCGACCCAAGCCCGCGCGCGGGCCTCGCAGTGCAAGGGGTTTGTGAATCCCGCGCGCATCCGACGCCGTAGGACATGACATGTCACCTTCCGCGCGCTATGCGCTTCTCGTCACCGCCTGGTTGATCGTGATCCCGACGCCTTCACAGCCGCAGGGCATTCGACGTCTCGACGGCTCGACCATCTCCATTGCTCACGCCGACTCCCTTGCGCGACAAACCTTCGCTGCGGAAGGCGTAACCGGCGCACAGCTCGTCGTCATGGACGAGGGAAGGGTTGCCTGGAGCGCCGCCTACGGTATGCGTCGCGAGCCCGACCTCCCAATGACCCGTGAGACCACCACGTGGGCGGCATCGATCACCAAGTCGGTCTTTGCCACGTACGTGATGCAGCTCGTGGAGCGCGGCGAATTCGATCTCGATGTGCCCATCGCGCAGCAGCTCGCGCGGCCGCTCGACCAGTACGAACCGTACAGGGAGACGGCAACGGAAATCGTGCATGACAGCCTCTGGCCACGCGTCACGCCGCGCATGCTCCTCGCGCATGCGTCCGGGCTCCACAACTTCGCGTTTCTCGAGCCCGACAAGAAGCTGCACCTGCACTTCGCGCCCGGTACCGGATTCAAGTATTCAGGCGACGGCATCAACCTCGTGCAATTCGTGATCGAACAGAAGAAGGGCATGGCTCTCGACACGCTGATGGACCGCGCCCTCTTCGCGCCCCTCGGCATGACGCATACGTCGTTGATCTACCACAGCGATCTCGAAGCGAACGTCGCCGACCGGTTCGACGCCAGGGGAAAGTTCATTTCGAAGACGCGCCGCTTTCCCGCGCGCGGCGCGGGCTCGATGGCGACGAGTGCGGAGGACCTCGCCCGATTCGTATCCGCGCTCTTCGCGGATCGCATCATCAGCGCAAAGTCACGCGCCGAGATGCTGCGGCCGTTCCAGATGCTGACGTCGCTCCATCAATTCCCACTGGCGACGAACGAAGCGGAAGGCACCGAGGGAAGGGCGGTGGGGCTGGGCTACGGTGTCGGTTGGGGACTGCTCACGAGAACGCCCTTCGGCCCGGCGTTCTTCAAGGAAGGCCATGGCGACGGTGCACAGAACCACATGATCTGCTTCGCGCAGCGGCAGGCATGCATGATCCTTCTCACGAACAGCGATAACGGCGAGCGCACGTTTCGCACGCTGCTCGAGCAGATCTTCGGCGATACGGTGACGCCGTGGGAGTGGGAGGGCTACACGGCGTCGTAGTCAGATCGCGTGATCTGCGGCGACGTCGACTCCGCTCCAGATCTTCTTCGACGTCCAGTCTTCCGATGGCGACGTCCAGAATGGATCCGCGGCTGGAAGCCCCAATGGCAATAGCCCCGCGGCGCAGAGATACACACTGCCGCTGCTGATGTAGCTCTCGCCGATGCGCGGCTGATGTCCTGCAAACCCGACGGTGAGCCAACCCGCGCTGTCGAACGTGCCCGGCGCCTCGATCATGCGGGCGATCACCGCGCTGAGTGCGCCCCGGACCTGCGCGGGGTTCACGCCGTCGGGAAGTTGTCGCCGCAGTGCCATCTGCCCGAGCAACTGGAACGCACCGAAGCGGTAGGCGAGCGAGCGTCCGATCGGTGGGAACGTGCCCTCCGGAGAAATGAGGCGCTCCTGGATCGCCGCATATCGTTTTGCCCGCAGCACCACCGGGTCGACGAATGCCCGCCACTCCGGCGTCAACGGGGCCAGTGTGCCGAGGACGTCGAGCAGCATTGGTTGAATGACGTAGCTGTTGTAGTAGTCCCAGTGAAAGGTGGGGCCGTCGCCATACATGCCGTCGCCCTTGTACCACTGCTCGTGCTCCCGCACCGCGTAGTCGACGCGCATGGCATCCCAGTCAGCGCCCATCACGCTGAGCGCGGCCTCGATCATCGCGCTGAACAGCAGCCAGTTGCTGAAGCCTGGCTTGATCACGCGCGTGGAGACGAGCGCATTGATGAGATTGCGTTTCGTGCTCGACGGAAGCTTTGCATAGAGCTCACGCGGGGCGCGCACGATGGCATGCGCGAGAAAGGCCGCGTCGACGAGCGGCTGGCCGCCCGACGTGAAGTTCATGAAATCCGGCGACGCAGGATCGGTCGCAGCGTCGATGCCGGCGCGCGCCAGCTCCGCAAAACGTGTTCGCTGCACGCCTTCCGGTGAGGAATCCGCGTCGAGCTCCAGCCACGGCGCGATGCCCGTGAGTAATCGTCCGAAGGCCTCGAGTGCGGCGTAGCGTCGGCGCTCGGGGGTCGCCGTCGCCGCCACAGCGTCCGGCATCCGGTCACGCAACCGATGCTCGGCGAGGTTCGTGAGAACGGGCGTGGCGATGCGCGTAAGCACCTCGACCCAGTATGCGCGATCGTCACGCGGGGGAGCGTGCGCGTGTGCGACCTCGGTCAACGAAAGACCTGGCAGCGCTGCGCCGGCAACGGCGAGTCGCGCGAGAAACTCTCGCCGATGCGTCATGCTGCTACTCCCAGCACAGCGCCTCGGCGCATGCGCCAGGATGCAAGGCGCGATTTCGCGAGCATGATAGTTTTCTTCAATGGTCCAGGCAGTGGGACGGCACGAGCGGAGAGAATGTCTCTTCCCGTCCGCAAGATGCAAGGCACATGGACACGGAGGCGAGCTTGTCGAGCGCGACAGAGAGTCGATATACGCTGCTGCGCGACCGCTACGCCGCGGATGGAGGCGGGGACGACCGCAGCTCGCACGCGATGGTCGTCACGCGGCTCGAGCGCGCACTCGATGCCATCGGGTGGCGCTCGGCAAATGGAGCCTCGTCGGAGGAGGTGGCCGCCGATGCGGTACACGTCATCGCGGACTGTGTGAACCGACATCACGACGTGTCGCGGGCCGCTGATGCGCTCGCCGACCTGCTCTATCGTTCAGCGGCCTCGCTCGACGGCTCGATGTACGCGGCATCGGCTTTCCTGCCAGCCGCCGAAGAAGTGTTGAGTCGCTACTCGAAAGGCCAATCCTGATCCTCCCCACGTCCTCGAACTGCACAACGTGATGCCCATGCTGCGCTCACTACGTCACGCATCCATTCCGCTCCTTGTCTGCGCTGCTGCGTGCGCGAGGGATGTCACTCCGCGCACGGACTCAGTTGTCGTCCGCGCCGATTCGGCGACTCCGTCGCCATCCACCTCTGCGTCCGCACCTGCCACTGTTCCGCCCCGGGCTGCGCCGTCGACATCAGCATCACCGATGGTCGTGAGTGAACACGGCATCGGTGCCGTGAAAGTCGGGATGACTCTCGCCGAGGCATCCTCCGTCGCGATGGGCACACTCACCGCGCCACCGGCGGCTGACACGGCCGAGTGCGGCTTCGCCACGTGGAAGGGCGGGCCAGCGGGCGTAAGATTCATGACGGCGCGAGGACGCATCGCGCGGGTGGATGTCTCGAGCGGGGTGGTTGCGACGGCGGCGGGTGCGCGAGTCGGCGACGCGGAGGAGAAGATCGCTGCGTTGTATCCGGGGCGCGTGCAGGTCGGTCCGAGCAAGTACTCATCGGGGCACACGCTCACGATCAAGGGCGGCTCACCCGCCGATAGCATGTACCGGCTCATCTTCGACACCGATGGCAAACGCGTGACGGCACTTCGCGCCGGACGATCGCCCGAAGTCGCGTTCGTCGAGGGATGCGGATGAGTGCTGATCCGCTGCATGGTGTCACGCTCCAGATGATGTTGGAGCACCTCGTCGCGAAATATGGATGGGAAGGCTTGGCTCGCCGAATCGACATTCGGTGCTTCACGAATGATCCGAGTGTCAAGTCGTCGCTGACCTTTCTTCGCAAGACACCCTGGGCGCGTTCGAAGGTGGAGTCGCTGTATGTGAACTCATTGCGGCCGCCTCGCTGACCTTCCTCCGGGCCCCGCTCAATCAACTGGGAAATCGACGTGACCAATCGCGCAACCGGAACTTTCGACGTCAAGCTCCTTCCGCAGGCTCCCGACGGCTACGACGGCGGCGGCACCCTCGGCCGCATGACCATCGACAAGCTCTTCCAGGGAGATATCGAGGGCACGAGCAAGGGACAGATGCTCACCGCGATGTGCGGCGTCAAAGGCTCAGCGGGCTACGTCGCCGTCGAGCGCGTCACCGGCACGGTGCACGGAAAGCGTGGCTCCTTTGCGCTGCTGCATCGAGGGCTCATGGACCGAGGCGCACCATCGCTGGATGTGGTCGTCGTTCCCGACTCCGGCACCGATGAACTGGTCGGGATATCAGGGACCTTCAACATCATCATCGAAGGAAAGCTCCACTCCTACGAGCTCGACTACGACATCACCGCCGCGACGTGAGCGCGAGTTGATCGCGGGTAGCCACCGGTGAGCGCGCCCGACCGCTATCCCATTCCGGCCGCGCGCCACCGCGCAGAGTTGAGCATGGAGCGCAGTCGGTTCGTCTGCACCCTCGAACGCGCGAGTACGGCCGATGACGCGCACGCATTCGTGCGCGAGATGAACGCAGAGTTCGGTGATGCCACCCACAACTGCTGGGCGTTCGTTGCAGGCCCGCCCGGCAGCATGGACCGCATCGGCATGAGCGATGACGGCGAGCCGCACGGCACCGCGGGTCGACCGATGCTCACCGCCCTTGTCCACAGCGGTATCGGTGACATCGCTGCCGTCGTCACGCGCTACTACGGCGGCACGAAGCTCGGCACCGGCGGACTCGTGAAGGCGTACGGCGGCGCAGTGCAGCATGCGTTGCAAGAGCTCTCGAAAATTGAGAAGGTCGCACGCGTCGACCTCGAGGTGACTATCGCGTATCCCCATATCGCTGCCGTGCAACAGGCACTTGCCGCATACGAGGCGGAAGTTGTCGAGCAGGTATTCGGCACTGAGGTCGTGTTCATGGTTCGCATGCCCGCGGCCAGTCTCGAGCCGCTGCGAGCGGCGGTCGCGGATGCAACGCGCGGTGACGGGCGGGTATCCGAGGGCTCGGCTGTTGCGCCATAAGGCCGCGACGCCGCTCCAGCGAATGTGTGACCAGTGCGGCGCGCCGGTTGCGGCCAGTGCCTCATGCGCCGAGCGATTCGACCTGCTGCTTGCACTGGATCACTCGCGCGCGGAGCCATGGGGAAGCCGCCATGGTCTCGCCTTCGCCGCCTTCACGCTTCAGCACTCCCGGGGTGCTTCGGCGGAAACAGTGCAGCGCTGCATCGAGATGCTGCACCGCACATGTAACCTCGGCGAAGACAGGACGTACGTCGCGAATAGTTTTCGTAGTGAGTCGGGCGGCGTCAGTCCGCCGAGCCCCTCGTCTCACCACGGAGCACCCGACACATTCGCCTTCACGATCGACGACATGGGCGACTTTGCCGCTGACTCGTATGCGGAGCGGCTCGATGCCTGGTGTCGCGCGACGCTCGCGGCCTGGTCGCGATGAGCGACGGGGCGCGCATGCACACGGCACCGCCTCTGCCTAGCTTTGTGGAATGCTGACCTTCCATTCGCGTGCTCTCCGAGCGCTCGCCACTGTGTCGCTGCTCGCCGTCGCGTCTCCAGCCAGGGGACAATCTCCGCGGACACCCGCGCCGGCCATCGACAGGTATTTCCGTCTCGTTCGCGGCGAGTATTCGGGTGATCGCGCCAAGGAGCTTGTCGCTTATATGGGCGGCTGGTTCCGCTGGCCCGGCAACACAGCCTTCGACGCGAGCATCGACCGCGTGGTGAGCCAGCTGCGTGCGGCGGGCTACATCCCCGAAGACTCCGCCACGAAGACCACGCGACTCGTCTACCGTGTCGAGCGACGCCCCATTCGCGGACTCGCCTGGGATCTGCAGGACGCATCGCTCACGATCGTCGGTGATCCCAGCCCGCTTCTCGCACTGCGCGGCAACCTCAACATGCTGGCCATCAACTCGTACTCGACGCCTGACTCGGGCGTCGTCGCCGAGGTGGTCGATGCGGGGCAGGGAAGCGCAGCGGAACTGGATCGCGCACCTGTCGCCGGAAAGATCGTGCTGGCCGAGGCGGGCATTGGGCAGCTCTTCACGGAGGCAGTGCAGAAGCGCGGCGCAATCGGTGTCCTCGCGTATCGCATGCCGGCGTACACAAAGCCCGAGATCAATCGCGGCTCCATCCAGTTTTCCTCCATCCCGCTCGACACTGTTCGCAAGGCGTGGGGCATGCCGATCTCGCGCGGCGCACTCGACGCGTTGCGCGGAGCGCTCGCGAAGGGCCCGGTGCGTGTGCGCGCCATGGCGAAGACGCGATTGTTTCCCTCCGTCGAGCGGACCGTCGTTGCCGAAGTACGCGGCACGGATCATCCCGACGAACGCTTCGTGTTCAGCGCGCACGTGCAGGAGCCTGGCGCCAACGACAACGCGTCAGGGGTCGGGGCGCTGGCGGAGATCGCGCGCGTCCTGTCGGTGCTCTCGAAGAATGGCACCGCAGTACCACGCCGCACCATCACCATGCTCTTCGGCAACGAGATTGCGCAGACGCGCAACTTCCTCGCCGATGACTCGGTCCGCACGAGCGGCGTGCACTGGGGACTGAGCCTCGACATGGTCGGCGAGGATACCAGGAAGACGGGCGGCACCTTCCTCATCGAGAAAATGCCCGATCCTTCCGCGGTGTGGACCCGCGGCGACGATCACCACAGTGAGTGGGGGGGAAGTCCGATCACGAAGGAGCAGATCGTCCCGCACTACTTCAACGACTTTCTCCTCACGCGCTGCCTCGAGCAGGCGGCGACGAACGGATGGGTCGTTCGCACGAATCCATTCGAGGGCGGAAGCGACCACACGCCCTTCCTCACGTTCAAGAAGCCGGGTGTGCTCTTCTGGCACTTCACCGACCAGTTCTATCACACCGACGGCGACCGCATCGACAAGGTCTCTGCCGCCACCCTTCAGAACGTCGGCATTTCCGCGCTCGTCTCGGCGCTCGTCCTCACGACGGCGGATGGCGCGACCGCACGTGCAGTCGTCAACGATCTCGAGCGCTCGGCGATGGCTCGGCTCGACGTCGAGGTCGCGTTGTCACGCGCGGCCATCGCTGCGGGCGAACCAGCAGCGAAGGAGCGCGAGATTCTCCAGACGTGGACCGACTACTACGACAAGTCGCTCGCCACAATCGCGGATGTCGAAACGGGCGGCTCGTCGCCTGAAACCATGGCGGCGATCGCCAGGGCGCGCGAGCGCGTCGTTTCAGCCGGCGCCGCGCGCGTAGAATCGTTGAAGTAACCGTTGTCAGTAGCCGGAGGCGCCGGCGTCCGAGTCGCGAGGATCCGCGGCGCCAACACGTGCTCCGGTCGCGGCATCGACGTAGATGGAGTGAGCCGTGCCCTGGGCACCGCCAGCTCGAAGGTGATAGCCCATTGCCTCGAGGGCGGCGATCGTCGCAGGAGGAAAGGCGTCGCGCTCAGTCATCAGCACGTCGGGCAGCCACTGATGATGAAAGCGTGGCGCGTTCACCGCGGCCTGAATGCCCATGTGCCCGTCGATGAGGTTGAGCACGACCTCGAGCACCGTATTGATGATCGTGCGACCTCCAGGACTGCCCACCACCGCGACCAGCTGCCCGTCTTTCGCGATGATCGTCGGCGACATGCTCGACAGCATGCGCTTGCCCGGCCGCGCGAGGTTCGGATCGGTCCCGATGAGTCCTGTCGTATCGGTGAGACCGGGCTTGCCGTTGAAGTCGCCCATCTCGTTGTTCAGCAGGAAGCCTGCTCCCGGCACGACGGCGCCGAGCCCATATCCGTTCTCGAGTGTGTACGTCACCGACACGGCCATCCCATCGGCGTCCACAATGGAGAAGTGCGTGGTCTGGTCGCTCTCGTGCGTCTCGCCGACCTGCGCTGGCGCGGACGTCGACGCGCGATCCTTCAGCATCGTCGAACGCAACGTGGCTGCATACGCCTTGTCCGTGAGCCGGGCGATTGGCGCCTGCGTGAAATCCGGATCGCCCATGTATTTCGCGCGGTCGAGGAACGCACGTCGCATTGCCTCGGTGACGAGGTGCACGTACTGCGGCGAATTGTGGCCCGCCGCGGTGAGGTCGTAGCCCTCGAGGATGTTGAGCATCTCCACGATGGCCACGCCACCGGAGCTCGGCGGCGGCATGGAGATGATCTCGTAGCCGCGATACCTGCCGCGGATGGGCGCCCGTTCCTTCGCGACATACGACGCAAGATCCGCCTCGGTGATCAACCCACCACCGCGCCGCATCTCGGCCGCGAGCAACCGCGCGGTCTCGCCGCGATAGAAGCCGTCCGCGCCGTTGTCACGAATGCGCGTCAGCGACGCCGCGAGATCGGGCTGCCGGAAATGTTCGCCAGCGCCGTACGGCGTTCCATTCCTGTAGTACGCGGCAACGCTTGCCGGATATTTGCCAAGATACTTCGACGCACCCGCCAGCGAGCGGGCGAGACCGGTTGGCAGGTCGAATCCGTCGCCGGCAAGGCGAACCGCGGGATCGACGAGCTGCTTCCAATCGGCGCGGCCATACTTTCCGTGCGCAAGCGCAAAGCCTGCGACGGTGCCGGGCACGCCGACCGACACCAGGCTGCCGTGATGAATGCGCGCCGAGTAGGCGCCGCTTGGGTCGGTGAACATGGTGGGACTGGCCGCGGCGGGTGCAGTCTCGCGGAAATCGATTGTCGTCGCGCGACCGTCGGGCATGCGGATCACCATGAATCCACCGCCGCCAATGTTGCCGGCGGTCGGATAGGTCACCGCCAACGCGAATGCCGTTGCCACCGCGGCGTCGACCGCGTTGCCGCCCGCTGCGAGTGCGTTGCGCCCGACGTCGCTCGCGATCGCGCTCGCGGACACGACCATGCCGTGCGACCCGGTCGCACTGCGGCTGGTTGTGCTCGTCGCGGCGGCGGCGTTGATCGATGGCGCCAGCGTCGACGTGCACGACGACACAAGCGCGAGCGCGCCGAGGATCGAGAGCCGAGAGTTGCGAAGTCGCGTCATTTGGCGTTCAGTCTCAGTTTTGCAGGAGGTGAATGGCGCCGCGCGTAGCGCCCGCACGCGCTGAAGAGCGAACGCAGTGAGCGCGCCGTTCACGCGCACGCTCAGACGTTACAGATGTCAAACGCCTGCTTCATCGACGTGAGCGGATCGCGTACGGGCACGAACTCCTGCGCGACGTAGCCCGTGAACCCCAGGTCCGCGATCGCCGTCATCACCGCGCGCCAGTTCAGCTCCTGCGTGTCGTCGATCTCGTGACGTCCGGGAACACCACCCGTGTGAAAATGTCCGATGGAGGCGTAGTTGTCGCGGATCGTCCGGATGATGTCGCCCTCCATGATCTGCATGTGGTAGATGTCGAACAGCAGCTTGAGGCGCGGTGAGCCGACGCCTTTCACCACGGCGGTGCCGAAGGTCGTGTGGTCCGCTTGGTAATCGTGGTGATCCACCTTGCTGTTCAACAGCTCGAGGCAGAGCGTTACGCCATGCTGCTCCGCCAGTGGTGTCAGTCGCTTCAGGCCCGCAATGCAATTGGCGGCGCCTTCGCCGTCGGACATGCCGCCGCGATTGCCGCTGAAGCACACGATGTTCGGCACGTTCGCCGCCGCCGCGAGCGGGATCATGCGCTCACCGTCGGCCACGAGCTTGTCGTGTTGGTTGGGTCGATTGAACCCAACGGGGATGACGCCGAACCCGTTCGCCATCGCGCAGACCATACCGTGCTGCGCCGGCACCGGCCAATCCTTCTCGTCGAGCAGCTCCACCGACTTGTAACCGATCGCCTTGGCGCTCTCGCACAACTCATCGATGGGGATCTTGCCGTAGCACCATCGCGAGATAGAATGCTTCAGCCGGCCGGCCGAGGCAGTGCCAGGAGCTCCCAGGGCGCGGGCAGCTCCCGGTGTAAGGGTGCTGGCTGCGGCCAGTGCGCCCAGGGCGCCCACGGCTTGTCGGCGCGTCATGTCGGACATTGGACCTCCCCGGGTATGAGTGGTGTACAAGGTGGACGGCGCTGCTCGATGCCCCGCGTTTTTGCCGTTTGACGGGAGAAGACAGCTTCGTGCAGCGAGCGAGGCGAACGAGCCGTTCGCCTTGCAGCGAGCGTAGCGCGCGGGACGTCAACAGTCCAGCCCGAAGCGCCCTCAGCACCTCAACGCATCTCCTGTCTTGCACGTTAGACAAACTAAATGCAGTTTCCGAGTGCCCCCGCCGAATGTCCTGGGCCGACGCACTGACGCCGCAGCCTCACCCGCACAACCCCCTCTGATGAGCCCACTTTCCCGTCGTACATTCCTCAAGACGTCTGCGCTCGCCGCAGCCGGCGCAGCAATGCCGGCCAAGTCCTGGGGCCAAGTCATGGGGTCCAATGCCGACCTGCGCGTCGGCATCATTGGACTCAACGGCCGAGGCCAGAGCCATCTCCAGAGTCTCTCCCGCATTCCGGGCGTCCGTATCGTTGCGCTGTGCGATCCCGATTCGGCCGTGCTCGACAAGACCAAGGCGAACGCGATCGGGTCCAAGCTCACCGACCTGAAGATGTACGCCGACATGCGCGACATGTTCGCCAACAAGGACATCGACGCCGTGACCATCGCGACGCCGAACCACTGGCACACGCTCGCGGCCATCTGGGCCATGCAGGCGGGGAAGGACGTCTACCTCGAGAAGCCGGTGTCCCACACCATGTGGGAGAGCAAGCAGGTCGTCGCCGCGGCGAAGAAGTACGGCCGAGTCGTGCAGGCCGGCACGCAGATTCGCTCCGGTGAAGGACTCCGTGAGGCGGTGGCGTACGTGAAGGCGGGCAACCTGGGCAAGATCACCGCGTCGCGCGGCTTCTGTTACAAGCGCCGCAACAGCATCGGTCTCTGCGGCGGCCCCCAGCCAATTCCTGCCTCGATCAACTACGACCTGTGGACGGGACCGGCCGCGCTCATCGCACCCCATCGCAACACGAAGAACGGGCCCGTGCATTACGACTGGCATTGGTTCTACGAGTACGGCAATGGCGACGTCGGCAACCAGGGCATCCACCAGATGGACGTCGCCCGCTGGTTCCTCGGCGAAGACGGCATGCCGCGGCACTCCCTGAGCGTCGGCGGACGGCTCGGCTATGTCGACGATGCCGAGACGCCGAACACGCAGATCGTCATTCACGACTACGCCACCGCACCGCTCATCTTCGAGGTGCGCGGCCTTCCGAAAAAAGCCGGTGCAGCCGATGCCGGCGGTGACCCGCGCCTCATGCAGGGCGGCGGCGGCGGCGATATGGACAAGTACCGCGGCGTCGACATCGGCAACGTCATCGACTGCGAAGGCGGCAGCATGATCGTGCCCAGCTACTTCAGCGCAACGGCCGTCGACAAGACGGGCAAGGTCATCAAGGAGTTCAAGGGCAACGACCGCCACATGCAGAACTACGTGGACGTCATTCGCAGCCGGAAGATGGGCGACCTCTACGGCCCGATCGCGGAAGTCGCCGACTCGAGCTCGCTGTGCCATCTCGGCAACATCTCGCACCGGCTCGGCCACGCCGCCACCGAAGGCGAGATCGCGAGCTCGGTAAAGTCCGACCACATGCTCAGCGAAGCGAACGGTCGGATGATCGAGCACCTGCATGCGAACAACGTCGATCTTTCCAAGACGCCGCTGACGCTGGGCATGCCGCTCGCCATCGACACGAAGACGGCGCACTTCACAGGCACGTACGCCGGCCCGGCGAACGCGATGCTCACGAAGAAGTACCGCGCACCATTTACGGTGCCGACGCTCGCCTGATGGAGCTGCGCGGGTTGGTTGAATAGGAACGGGCTCGCCATGATGGCGAGCCCGTTCTTTTTAATGCTCAAAAATTGTCGAAGCAGAACAACATTTCACCGCAGAGTGCGCGGAGGAAACGCAGAGGGCGCAGAGGACCAACAAAATCGTATTGGTCCCTCCGCGCCCTCTGCGGCTTTTTCAGTTTCTCTGCGCCCTCTGCGGTAAAGTGGCAGTTCAAACCGCTCTCTCAACACCTACGGCTGCAGCGTCCGCCCCTTGAAGATGTCGTAAAGCTGCGTGTGCTTCGTATCCAGCGGCACGAGACGACCATCGATGAACAGGTAGCGCGTGTTTGTCTTCGCCTCGAGCATGTCGCCGTCTGTCACCACCAGGTTAGCCATCTTGCCCACTTCGATCGAACCCAGCTTGTCGCCCACGCCGAAGATCTGCGCCGGTCCGAGCGTCACCGCGCGGAGCGCATCGGCCTTTGAGAGCCCGAACGCCGACGCCATGCCGGCGATCGACGGAAGGTTGCGCACCTCCGAGCAGCAGTCGCCAGACGTAATTGCGAACTTCACGCCCGCCGCGGCCAGCTTCGCGGGCGTGGCATAGTTGATGTCGTACGCGTCGTCCTCGCGCGCCGGCAGGTCGAGCACGTGATCGTAGAGCACCGGCACATCGTGCTGCTTCAGGTAGCTGGCAACCTGCACCGCCTCGCGTCCACCGACGATGATCGGCTTGAGGTGCATCTCCTCCGCAAACGCAACCGCGGTGCGAATTTCTGTTGCCGACTCCGCCGTGAACATCACCGGCTGCTGGCCGCGCACCGCCGGCACGAGCGACTGGAGCACCGCGTCGTGATGCGGGCGGGGCAGGGTCTTGTCCTTCTCATAGGCGTCGAGCTCCTTCCCGTATGCTTCCGCATCGTGCAGCATCTGCTTCAGGGAATCCAGCTGGCGTGTGCGAAGCAGGGTAGCGGCCGTGTTGGCCGCACCGCCGCCCTGCGCCGAGAGAAACGCCGCCCCGCCACCGCCACGACCACCACGTCCACCGGCACTCGGCAACGAGATCACCATGGCCGCGCGCGGCACCACCGACATCTCCGGCACGGTGTAGCCCGAGAGGTTGATCAGCGCCGCTTGCCCGGAAATGATGCCGCCTTGTGGACGCGAGATCACGTTGGTGATGCCGACCACCCGCGCGACGCCGACATGCGCGCTGTGCGGGTTGATGCCGTAGATCGCCTGCGCGTTCGGGTTGAAGCTGCCCACTTCCGCGACGTCCACCGTCGACGCAGCACCCTGCGGAATTTCGGAGAGACCGAGCGACGTGCCCGAGTCCATCATGCCCGGATAGATGGAGAGTCCGGTGCCGTCGATGATCTGCGCGCCGGCGGGGATGGCGACATTGGCGCCGACCGCCTGAATCTTTCCGCCCGAGATGACGACAGTGCCGTTCTGGATCTCCGCCCCATTCACGGGGACGATCTTGGCGTTCTTGATCGCGAAGGTGCCCTGCGGGCCGGCGATCGGATTATAGGAGCCGAGCTGCGCGCTCGCTGTTGACGCGGCCATGATCGAAAGCAGCGCCGCGCCCGCGAGGGCCGCGCGAATCTGAAGACGTGACATTTAGCGGTTCTCCGGCGGGGTGGCGGCAAGCGCGCCGGCACCGGGAGCGCCACCTGGGCGACCACGTGGTGCGGGCGCCGTGTTGGCATCGGCCCTCTCGAGCTCGGCGCGTTCGCGCGCCTCGGCGTCGCGCATGGCGAGGTCCTTCTGTCGGTCGAAGAACACTTCACCGTCGATGATGGTCTGGTCGACGCTCGAGTACACGCTCAGCGGGTTGGCGTTGTAGATCGCGACGTCGGCATCCTTGCCCACTTCGATGGAGCCAACGCGCTTCTCGATGCCGAGCTGCTTCGCGCCGTTGATCGTGATGATGCTGAGCGCTTCGTCCTCGGTGAGGCCGCCGTACCGGATCATCTTGGCGGCGTCGATGTTGAGGCGGCGCGCGCGGCCGTCGTCGTCGGAGTTGATGGTTGTGAGCACACCGTGACGCATGAGGATCGCGACGTTGTACGGAATCGCATCGTACGCCTCGATCTTGTACGACCACTCATCCGCGAAGGTGGAGAGTCCGGCGCCGTGCTTCGCGATCTCGTCGGCGATCTTGTATCCCTCCAGGCCGTGCTGCAGCGTCTTCACCTTGAAGCCGAATTCATCGGCGAGGTTGAGCAGCATCAGCATCTCGTCTGCGCGATACGAGTGCGCGTGCACGAAGCGCGTGCCCGCGAGCACTTCGGCCAGTGGCTCGAGCTCCAGGTCGCGGCGCGGTGCGATGAGCGACTTGTCCTTGGCCGAGCGGGCGCGGTAGTCGTCCCACGTGGCCTTGTAGTCGCGAGCGCGCATGAAGGCCTCGCGCAGCACCTCTTCCTGCCCCATGCGTGTCGCCGGGTAGCGGCGCGGCGGAGTCGCGATGCCGGGGATGTTGAAGCCGCCGCTGTTCTTGCGCGTCACGTTCTCGCCGAGCGCGAACTTGATGCCCGGTGTCGCGCCGGGAAACAGCATCTCGTCGGCGCTGGTATTGTATTTCGCCTTCACGACGGCGTTCTGCCCGCCGATCGTGTTGGCGGAGCCGTGCAGCAGGTTGAGCGTGGTCACCCCGCCGGCCAGTGCGCGGTAGATCGCGATGTCGGTCGGGTTGATGACGTCGCGCATGCGCACCATGCTCGTGACCGACAGCGATCCTTCATTGATGGCGTCGAGCGCCATGTGCGAATGCGGATCGATGATCCCGGGGATGACGAACTTGCCCGTGCCGTCGATCACGCGTGCGCCTGCCGGCGCCGCGATGTTCTTGCCGATCTGCGCGATCTTGCCGCCGGAAAGCAACAGGTCGGAGTTGGTTTGCGTTCCGCGTGTCACCGTCATGATGGTGGCGTTGCGGATGAGGATCGGCGGTGCCGTTGCGCGAGCCGCTTGTGCGTGTGCCAGCGGAACGGCGAGCGCGGTGGCGACGACCGCGAGAGTCAGGTGTTTCATCGAGGATATCTCGAGTGATTTGGGCAGGAGTGAGGCGGCGGTCATTCGTGCATCCCCGGATTGTTGTCGTCGTGATGGGAGCTCGGAGGAGGTGTCTTCGTCGGATTGTTGTCATCGTGATGGGAACTCGCCGGAGGTGTCGGCGGCGGCGTCGGTGTCGCGACAGGAGCGGCACCAGCTCCGCGTCCCCCGAAGCCACCGGCACCACCTGCTGGCGTGGGGGGATGCAGCGCGATGGGGCGTCCGTCCACGTACAGGCTGTTGATCCGCGCAGCCTTGTCGGTGAGGTCGCCCTTCGTGACGGTAAGGTTGGCAATCTTGCCAACTTCCAGTGATCCCAATCGATCGCTCACACCGAACAACTCGGCGGGTGTCCACGTAAGGGCCTTGATGGCCTGATCCGGGGCAAGGCCACCTTCGACGGCACGCTGCACGTTGGTGTCAAAGTCGCTCCACGTCGTGAGGCCGCCCGACTCGAAGGCGAACTTTACACCGGCGGCTGCGAGTCGCCCCGCCGTCTTCGGTGCTTCGACGCGTTCACGCAACACGCGCAGCTCCTCCGGTTCGGCGTCCGCGGCCGGCGCGACCGTGCGTCGCGGAAAGTTGATGGAGAGGAGCACCGGGACATTCTCCGCCTTGAGGCGGGTCGTCATCAGGTACGCCTCGGATCCACCCGCAATAATCACCTTGAGCCCGAACTCCTTCGCGAGGTCGAGCGCCCGTTCGATCTCACGCTGCGAGTTGGCAACCATCACCACCGGCTGCTGGCCGGCGAGCGCCGGAAGCAACGCCTCGAGCGACGGATCGAACTCCACGCGCTGCATGTTCCGGGGATTCTTCGCGTAGGCTGTCCTGAGCTCGCGGTAGCGCTGCGCGTCAATCAGCTCCTGGCGAAGGACCGCGAACACGCCCATCAGCGAGCCCGGGTAGCCGCCACCAAAGCCGCGTCCCACCGAGAAGGCGATGTGCTGGGCGACGTTCGGCTTCACGATCATCGCCGACGCATTCGAGCCCGCGAGGTTGATGAGCGCCGACTGCCCCTGGAAAATGCCGGCGCTGGACACCGTGAGCGCCGTCGCGATACCGGCACTCCGTGGACCATCGAGCGCATCTTCGTCGAGCCGTATCCGGTCCACCGCGCTAAGCTCCGGCTCCACGCCGCGTGGCTGATCGACGGTGCTGCCGTTGCCAGATCGATTTCCTGTCGAAGTCGGCGCGGCGAGCGCCGCGAGTGCGGCTGCTGCTCCACCGCCGCCGCCGCGACCACCCCCGCCTGCGGGTGCCGCGCTCGGAATGCCGATGCTGCCGAAGGCGTCGAAGAGTCCGGGATAGACCGTGAGGCCGGTGCCGTCGATGACGCGGGCATCCGCGGGCACCGCGACATTGGCGCCCAGGGCCGCGATGAGTCCATCGCGGACGACGATCGTGCCCCTCGCGATGACGGGCGCGCTCACCGGAACGAGCTTCGCGTTCGTGATCGCGTAGGTGGACGGAGCGTTCCGTTGCGCGGCGAGCGTCGGCGCGCACACGGCGACGACAGCCAGCAGCGCGGCGGCGCGGCTTAGCGGGACAGGCATGACTGGGTCTCCTGGGAGGATCTGATGCGGGGGAGCGGCGCCAGGGAGTGGGCGCGGACGGCGTACGAGCTCGGATAACCTACGACGTGGGAGCGGCGTTCGTTGGGACGCGCCGATGACAAGGCATGCGTTTAGATTGTCTCGTCGCCTGACAATACCCTCTCCGCCCGCGATGACCGACCTCCCCGATACACCGTCGAGCAGGACCATCGCCTGGGTGGGTCCGTTCGCCGTCTTCATCATCTGGCTGGCGCTCGACCGGTACCTGCCGCTCCTGAACCCCGCGAAGGAGCTGATCAGGGATGCCGTCATCACGGCTGCCATTCTCGTCTTCTCCCGACACCTGCTGCCGCGCAGCGCGCCCCATTGGCTTGCCAGCATCGGCATCGGACTCGCCGTGTGCGCACTCTGGATCGCGCCCGATGCACTGGTCCCGGGATGGCGCACGCATCCGCTCTTCCAGAACTCCATCACGGGGCAGATTACGGTCTCCATCCCCGAGGCTGACCTCTCGCCGTTGATGCTCGCGTTGCGCACCATGCGCGCGACGCTGCTCGTCCCCGTTCTCGAGGAGCTCTTCTGGCGCGGCTGGCTACCCCGCTGGATCCAGGACACTCACTTCGAGAACATCCCACTCGGACGCTACACACCCTTCGCCTTCTGGTCGACTGCGATCCTTTTCGCGGCGGAGCATGGCCCGTTCTGGGAGGTGGGGCTCCTTTGCGGCATCGTCTACAATCTCTGGATGCGGAAGACACGCTCCATGGGCGACCTGATGTTGACGCACGCCACGACCAACCTCGCGCTGTCGCTGTACGTCATCGGTACCCACCGGTGGATGTTCTGGATGTGAACGACAGGATGATAGGATGATAGGATGATAGGATGATAGGAGGGTAGGGCGAACGCGCTTCCCTATCTTCCAATCCTCCTATCTTCCCGCAGCGGCCGTAGCCGCCGCGCCTTCGCGCGGAGCGCTATCATTCCCTGACGTCGCACTCGGCGGCGCAGGAGAATCGGGATCACAGATAACGGAGAACTCCCCCGCCAGTGGCCAAGAAACCCAACTACGACTTCGAGAAGCGCAAAAAAGAAATGGACCGCAAGAAGAAGAAGGACGACAAGCGCGCCGAGCGCCTGCTGCGCAGGCAGGAAGGCGGTGGCGAGGAGGGCGAGGCCGAGGTAGAGGGTGCGGAGCCGCAGGGCGACGGCGACCCCGAAACGACCGCCTGACCCGAGTACGCTTCAGCGCTTCCGGATCGCCTGCGTAAGCATGCGGTCGAGTCCGGAAGCGAAGGCTTGCTTGTCGCGCGGCGAGTATGGCTTGGGACCGCCGGTCTCCACGCCACCCGACCGCAGGTCGGCCATGAAGTCCCGCACGGAGAGGCGCTCGCCGACATTCTCGGTGGTGAAGGCCTCTCCGCGATGATCGAGCACCGCCACGCCTTTCTGCACCAGGGCGGCAGCGAGCGGCACATCCGCGGTGATCGCGACGTCGCCCGCCTCGGCGGCATCCTCGATGTAGCGGTCGGCCACGTCGGGTCCGCTGCCGACACGCACGGCCGAGGCGAACCGATGCGCTGCGGGAATTTCCACGCGCTGGTTCGCCACGAAGATCGTCTCGAGTGAGAGCCGCTCCGAGGCGCGGAACACGATGTCCTTCACGTCGCGGGGCGCCGCGTCTGCATCCACCCAGAGCTTCATTTGCTTTTCCTTGCGGGTGGTGCGCCTGATGGAAACTCGATGTTGCCGCGTCGACGCGCGTGAGAACAACTTGCGCAGCGCGCGTGATGAGTGGAAGGATGTGCGGGGCCAGTCGCGTCCATCGCAGCCAGCGCAGGCTCGCTTCGATGGAGTCAGGCGGGACGATGCGCTCCACGATCGACAACTTCGAAGCTAATCCGATGACGTCCTCACCCATTCACATCGCGACGATTGGCTACGAGGGCGCAACCGTCGACTCGTTCCTCGATGCGTTGCGAGCCGATCGCACGTCGCTGCTGGTGGACGTGCGTGCACTCGCGATGTCGCGCCGTCCGGGGTTTGCGAAGTCTCGCCTGACCGCCAATCTCGCGGGCGCGGGCGTCGCGTACCTGCATCTGCGCGGGCTTGGGACGCCTGCCGATGGGCGCGCCGCCGCGCGTGCGGGGAAGCACCAGCGGATGCACGAGATCTTTCGCGAGCACATGGCGACATCGGTCGCGCAGGCTGACCTGGCGACGCTACGGTCGATCGTCGAGTCGGGTCGGCGTGTATGCCTGTTGTGCTTCGATGCGTCCTCCGGTCGAGCGAGGCATAGGAAATCGCCAAGCTGGCGCCGCTGCCCCGCGCGAGCTGACCAGCGAACATCGTCGAGCGGCTATATAACGTCCGTTGAAGCAGTCGGGCGATCAAAGGAGGGCGTCGCCTCGACGGGCGTTTTGTCGTGCAGCGAATCGGGCGCCGTCTGGTGCCGGCCTTGCGTCGCGAACCGCTCGCCGCGCTCGCGCATCCGACCGTCCGCGATCAACGCGTCGATCGCGCGGGCATGGCGTGCCGTGAGATTGTCTCACTGTGGTAGCCGGCATCGGCAGTGATCAACGTGTCGGACGTCGATGACCCCCCTCGCCGTGGCCATCTTCATACTCTCGTTGTCCGTGAGATTGCTTTTGCGCGCCTGGCCGGATTTGCTCGGACCGCGGCGGTCCGTGGGATGCGCTACGAGCCACGCCCGGATCTGCGTCGCAACCTCCGTGAGTTTGGTGATGCGCTTCGCTGCCTTGGCCGCGAGATCAGGCACCACCGGCGCCACGTCCGCGGCGCGGTGCCGGGCCAGCATGGTGGCGGCCGCGGCTTCGAGCTTGGTCGCCCGCTCGGCCAACTCCGCCCAAGTCCCGCTCCGGTGCTTCGACGCGTTGCTCGGCAGCTTGACGCCATCGATCGCGAACATCGCTCGGCCAATGAGGCCTTGCTCGTCACACACGGCGAGCACCGCCGCAAAGACCGGCACGAGACCGTCGCCCAGCGGACTGATGAAGTGGGCGATCGTGGTGAAGTGCGGTGCCGTCGCGCCACAGAGAGCCATGAAGGTCACGTGGTCCTCGCACGCGCGCGCGATCCCACGGCTGCTCACGATGCCGTGGGCGTACGCGCAGAGCACAACCTGGAACAACATCGTCGGCGGATACGCCGTGGCGCCCGTGACATCATTCATGAAGCGCGCATCGAACGCCGTCAGGTCGAGCTCGTGCTCGAACAGGTGATGGACGGCATGCTCGATCGTGCCGGGCAGGAGCTGTTTCGCCAGATCCACGGCTAAGAAGCGGGGATGCCGATCCACGTACTTGTAGCCGGCCATGCGCAGTCCTCGACGCGAGACGAAGCGATTGCGATGTGGCCCGATTCTCTGCACGATTCACACGAGGTGTTTCTACAGCCTCGTTATACCGCAACATCTTTGCTGCGAGCGCAGGCAACGGCTATCCAGTCCGGTTTCGCTTCGAAGTCGGCTCCTCAGCATGACGCTGATGTTGCACGAAGGCGCGAAGAACCGCGTTCATTCGCGATTGGTACCGGGGCCCCGTGTTCCGAAACCAGTCCACCACGTCCGGATCCAGACGCAAGGAGATCGCCCGCTTGCGCACCGGTTCGACTAACTGGCCCGCGGCCAACCAGGCCGCCGGTGCAGGGGCGTTCGCCGGATCGCCGGCCGCCCCGCGTTCCGCCTGATCGTCCGTCATCTGGCGCAGCCGCTGCCAGTCTGTGGAAGCGGCGCCACGCTTCCGCGGCGGCCGCTTCCCCTTAGCCGCCGATGCCGCGGTAGTACGCTTCACGCTCATCACGCGTTGCCCTGCGGGCGGAGATGATCTGACGGACCACACCCTGTTTGGTCCGCGACCCATCGGTCTTCATCGTAGTCCTCGCGATCGTCCCACCGTTCCCACGTCGGTCCTTCGAACACCGCCTCCGCGTCGGCGAAGGCGAGTCCGTGATCCCGGATATTCGTGCGATTCTTGGCCGCGTCCCAGTCGAAGCGCATGGGAAGAATCTACGCGGCGTAGATACGTGGCGTCAATACGACGTCGCGCCTGCGCTATACGTGCGCTGCTGCAGACAGGGCCGCTGCGGTAGCGAACGCTGCGGGTTCGCCTTTGATTGATGGCCTTGCAGCAGAGCTCGGGCGTTCGGCAGCAGACATCCACCCGTTTAGGCCAGGCAAGTGCCGCACAGTCCACGGAGCCTCATTCCACGCATCACTCTAGCGGTGCTTGTCGGCCTGATCGTGGGGTGCCACAATCCGAGCGACGTGGGTGATTCGCCCGCGTGCCAACAGACTTACGAGTTCGGCAATACCGGATGCTTCGAGGTCGCAGGTCGGGTCCTTGGTTCGAGGGGCCAAACCTTGGCCGGCATCTCGGTCGGCCCGCGACCGGTGCTTGGACCGAGTCTGTTCAGCTCAACCTTTCAAATGACTGATTCAGCGGGTTCATTTCGACTTCGCTTGTCTCGCATGATCGGTCAGCCGCCAGCGGGTGCATTGCCAGACACGCTCTCGGTGTATGTGATTGCCACCGATCCGCGAAGCGCGGGGATCGGATCATCAGCGCCCGTTCGCGATAGCGTCCTCACGATCGTGACCGTCGCGCCAGTCGGAACGGTTCCTCAGACCACGCAGGTACGCATCACGCTCCGAGTCCCCTGAGTCCGGCGGTGTCGCGGCGGCTGCCGAATGTGCGCTGCAGCCGACGGGCGAGCTGAGGATTACGAATGCTCCGTTACGCACCCCGCCTCCAGGTCTTGCTGAATGAGGGCGGCGAGCACAGGTTGTTCATCCAGCACGGCACTCATCGCCGCCAGGTCGGCGGCATGCGCATGGGCAATCCACGGCGCAACGAGGGGGAGCTGTGGCGACATGTGACGCATTCGGCGGTGCCTCTTCGTGATGTATTTGGGTGTCTCGACAACACCAAACTACATCAATCGAACGGGCGCACCATCACCGAATGCGTCACTCGTTTCAACCCACGTCGCGTCGCGCTCTTAGAGTTTCAGGATGGACACTACCTAAGGAACGCTGAACTTGTCGAGCGATCTGAGGACGCTCGCTTCGCTCGGAAATAGGCTGGCGGGATGTGCGGAAATCGGGGGGCGCTCGTACGCGGACGGCTGCGCCACGAGCCCCGTCGCCTATCTCGAAGGCTGGTACGTGGATCCGGACGTACGGCGCGCCGGAGTCGGCGCCGCCCTCGGCCGAACGGCCGTCGCGTGGGCTCGCAGGCACAGCTTCACGGAACTGGCTTCCGACGCGCTGCTTGACAACGTCCTGTCGCAGCGGGCGCACGAGGCGATCGGCTTCGAAGATGTCGAGCGCTCCGTGAAGTACCGCACGGACCTCGGTTCGGAGACCGACGCAAGTCATGACGTCTAGCCAACATCTACAGATCTTATGCACGTAAGAGTTGCGGACCCGAGCGATGCAGAGTGTCTTGCTCGACTCTTGCGCGGCTACCTTTACGAGGGTTATCCGGGCCATGTCGGCAGTACTGCAGATCAGTTGCGACGCGACGTGTTAAGCTCCTCAGGACGTCAGCACGTCCTGCTCGTTGAGCAGCACGATGTTGCGATCGGGTTTCTGGCGTGGGACGAGGTGTATGACATGCACTGGGCGATGCGCGGTGCGCAGATCGCCGATGTCTACGTCGCTCCGAGCGGCCGTGGCCTCGGCGCGGCACTCTTGTTGATCGCTTGCGCATGCCGGGAGGCGCATGCCCTCGGCGCGACTTTCCTTCGCGGGGGCGCTTACGAACGCGCGAGCACGCGCAGATTCTTCTCACGAGTGGCCGTCGTCGCGCCGTCAGGCGATACGCATCTATCCGGCCGGGCCTTCCGGCACCTGGCCCAACTCAAGGAGTGTTCGGTGCGCGAACTGATCTACCAGCTTCCGCTTCTCGCGTGGAACCACGAGCCGTGAAAAAGCAACGCCTCCGGCGTAAACTCACTCTCTGAGTATTCGCCTGCGCATGAGCATCTACGTCGAGACTCTGATTCGCGGTCCCTTGGAGGACCTCTGGCGGCGCACGCAGGATCCGGCGCTGCACGAGCGATGGGACCTCCGGTTCTCTGAAATCGACTACATGCCACGCGACGGGGACGGACCGCAACGGTTCCGGTACGAGACACGCATCGGTTTCGGCCTCCGCGTGAGTGGCGAAGGCGAGAGCAGCGGTACCCGGGACGGCGTTGGGGGCGCGCGTACTTCCTCGCTCCGGTTCTGGTCGACCGATCCCAAGTCGCTGATCCGCGAGGGGAGCGGCTACTGGCAGTACGTCCCAACCGCCGACGGCGTCCGCTTCCTGACGTCGTACGACTACCGAACCCGCTTCGGCAGCCCCGGTCATATCGTTGACCGTCTACTCTTCCGCCCTCTCATCGGCTGGGCGACCGCGTGGAGCTTCGACCGCCTCCGGCTCTGGATCGAACGGGGGATCGACCCGGCGCTTTCTCTCGAGCGGGGCCTCGTCCATGCCTGCGCTCGGCTTGCTCTGATCGTGATCTTTCTGTATCAGGGCTTGGTCCCGAAGCTCCTTTACCGCCACGCGTCGGAGTTGCGCATGCTCTCGAACGCGGGGCTGCCGGCAGATACCGGTGGCCGAGTGCTGATCGCAATCGGGATCGTCGAGGTCGCGCTCGGTGCGGCGCTCTTGCTGCGCTGGCGCGCTCGATGGCCAATCGTCGTGATCCTCGCGCTCATGCCCGTCGCGCTCATCGGGGTCGCGATCTTCTCCCCGACGGAGCTCGTACGTGCATTCAATCCGGTCACATTTAACATCGCGGTGGCCGCGCTCGCGGGTGTAGCGTGGCTCACGAGCGCGCATGTCCCGTCGGCCGCACGCTGCCTGCGCGCTCGACCCGGCGAACACCCGCGTGTACCGGCATGACCTCCATCTACGAGCAGGCGCTCGGGACCGATTTCGCGCAGCTGCACCCGCAGATTCAGCGGCGGTTCGGGTTCTCGAGCGCTGACGGCTTGGCGTCGATCGGCACGGGTGTTATGGAACGGGTGTGGCGCGGGGCCGTGTACACACTCCCATTCCTGTACCTCGGCTCGTGGCGGAGGATCATGTTCCCTGAGCAACGACGGGACGTACCATTCACGATCGAGAACTACGCGTACGTTGACGGCTTCGGGCGAGAGACAGTGTCGTGGGTGCGCACCTTCAACATGGGCCGCCGCCGACGGTTCGACGCGTACATGATCTACTCGCAGCGCCGCGGCTGCATCGTCGACTATCTGGGCACCCACCAACACCTCGCGGTGGACCTCGAGCTCTCGGTGGACCATCGCGGCGGCCTACGCATCCGTTCGGGCGAGCAGCGTTTCTACGAGGGGTCTGTAGCATTCCGCTTTCCGATGCTCTTCTCTGGCGTGGCGGACGTCTGCGAGTGGTATGACGACGCGCTGGGACGGTTCCGCATCGAGGTCGAGGTAAGCAACCCCCGGTGGGGGCGCCTGTTCGGTTATCGAGGTGCGTTTGACGTGGAGTGGCGACCGGCGCCCCGCGGCAGCATCCCGTCCTCCGTCATGCCCCGCCGCGAGGAGTGCCGAGAGTAGGCAAGATGTACACATCTGACGCACGATGAGAGGCGTCGGATGCCGTTCGTTCTATGGCTTCTTGGCATGTTGTGCGGGCTGGCCCTGGCGGCTAGCACGGTCTTGTCGCGCCCTTGGTCGAGAGTACGCGCGGTGGTCGCGATCTGTATTGCGCTCGGCATCGCCGTGGTGCTCTGGGCGCAAGATCATGCGTATGCACAGATTGAACTCAATCCAGCGATCTCGTCGCCGCAGCGCCTCGCCGGCTCATGGCGGCTTGGCAACTCGGTGCTCGTTCTGTCGCCGGATGGTGACTGGAAGTGCGCGAGCCGCTGGTCGCGTCGCGTACGCATGTCAGCCGCTCGTCGTGGGAACACCCTCCTTCCACGGCATCGACGTACCGCGCTGGCAAGGGGCGCGTCGTGGCGGTGATTTGACTGTACCGATGTTCCCTGAAGCCGCTACGCGCGTACCCGCGCTCTGCTGGGCTGCGGCACGCGATGCACCTCGACACCGCACCGGTGTTAAGGCTTGACGGACATGTAAGTGGAATGAATCAGCGTGTGGAGAATCTCACCGGACGGTCGTTCTCCAACGCTCCAGATCGGACACCCGCTGCTCGAGCGCGTCGAGGCGCTGTGGCTCCACGACTGGACGTGCAACCGGGGGCAGAACGGTGCGCACAGAAAGCGAAGCCGCGCTTCGGGTGCGAACAGGACTCGATCCCTGCCGCTTCCATTCGGACCGTCCGGCCACCCGCACGAAGACGCGACCGATCGGGCCGAGCCAGAACGCGCGGTACGCGCGTTCGCCGACGGGACGACGGAACGGGCTGCGGATCAGCAACGCCAGGCCCACGCCGAGGAGGATCATCGCCGAGAATACGAGGATCGTTCCGGGAACGTCGATTGTGTATCCGCCGGTAGGACGCTTGTGACGAAACTGGAGCGCGACGATGAACATCAGGACCCCGAGCAGCAGCTCCATGATCGCGAAGCGCAGCGTCCGTTTCCTGTCGGCCTGCGACCGGCCGTCGGCGCGCAGCTCCGCGCGGCGTTGCGCGCGCTCGCCGAGCACGGCGGCGAGCCCGTTCTGGATTTCCTCGCGGGAGAAGCCGCTGGCCGCTATCCGCCCAACCTCACGGATGACCTGCGTGGCGCGGGTCAGCAACACGCTGATCAGGATCACGATCGGCAGCAGCATGTCGTCGTTCCCGCGATCGGTGGCTGATCCCAGCGCGAGGATCATGTACGCGATCACAAAGCCGAACAGCAACACCATCGCCAGCGACGACTGTTCCTGTTGCAGCAGGCGGATCGTGAGTGGAATCTCCGGGCCAGACAACTTCGCCGCGTCCAGCGTCTCGACCAATTCCTCGCCGGTCTGAAAACGCTCGGCCGGGTCCTTCATCACGCATCGGTCTATGGCTTCGCCGAGGGCCAGAGGCACGTCAGTGCGGAGGCTCTGCATCGGAGGGAGCTCCTCGGTAATCTGTCGCGCGAGGATCTTGCCAGTCGTATCTCCGCTAATGGCCGGATAGCCCCTCAAGGCAAAGTATGCCGTGAGACCGAGCGCATACAGGTCACTCCGGCCGTCTACGGTGTCTCCGGTCGCTTGCTCGGGGCTCATGTACTCTGGCGTGCCCACGACCTCGCCGACACGCGTGAGGCCCTGCGTCGCCGTCGGCGCCGCGCCTGTAATCGCGCGCGCGATGCCGAAGTCCATCACCATCGCGCGGCCGGTCGCGCGCTCGATCATGATGTTGTCGGGCTTGATGTCCCGATGCACGACCTTGCGCCCGTGCGCGTATGCGAGCGCGTAGCCAACGTCTTGCAGCAGCTTGACCGTTTCGCGAATGCTCAGTGGCCCTGACCGCTTCACGCGATCGGCGAGACTGTCGCCTTCAACGTATGCCATCGCGTAGGCCAGCAGGTCATCGCGTTCCTCGATCGAATACACGGGGACAATGTTCGGATGCGAAAAGCCTGCGGCCATGCGCGTCTCGCGAAGGAAGCGCTCGCGAAGCACAGTCTGCGATGCGACTTCAGCCGGAAGCACCTTGAGCGCGACCAGGCGATCGAGACGCTTGTCGCGCGCCAGATACACGGTGCCCATCCCGCCGCGGCCCAACTCGCGCTCGATGGTGAAGCGGTCGCCGAGTCTGGAGTTCAGCTGCGAAAGATCCATGCATCAAGGTGCAGCTCGCGCCGGACTTTGGCGAGCAGGGCAGCCGCCGATCGTCGAGCGCTAGCGTGCGAACACGAACATGCAGGCCCATGCTCGTGCTCGAGTTCCATTCGTGGTATCCGCGGGCTCTGCTTGCGGACCATCGCGCCATCAACTCGCGCTCCGCATGAAGATGCTCGACGGTACGGCCGCGCAATCGACGGAATCGACCCGTGGGTTTGCCGTGATGGGTCGCCGGATGTTCACGAAGCAAAGACGCTCAGCCAGTCTTACGCTAGACGTCGGCGGCAACGTGGAGATACGGTGCGCCAGGTTGATCAGAGCGACGCCCGTGCGCTCGACGCCAGTGATCGCGTTGCCTCGCGGGTTGATCTTCTCCATTGATGCAATCGCGGTGGCGGAACGGTCTCCCGGCGTTCGCCAACCGGTCGCCTGAAGAATCATTGCGGCCGACGGAAGCGGGGCCAGACCTCTCGCGGCGGCCGAGGTCACGCGCCGCGCTCCGCACCCTGAACGCCCCGAGTCAGGGCGCAACCAGCATCATGTGCCGCTGGGAGCAGGTGATGGCGTCGAGTTCTCTGGTGGCAGCGCGCTGGCGGACACGAACGCACCGACTGGACTCAAGCCGCTTTCTAGCGACCCGTGCGGCGTGCCAGCAGGACAAGCGCCGCGGGCACAACCTCGAGCACGGTGGCCCATATGCGCGCGATCGCCACGACGACAAGCGTATTGCCAGGGCCCAGTCCACCGGCGTGCAGCACCGCTGTCATGGCCGAATCCCGCACACCGACGCCAGCCGGTGCGAACACCGCCACCAGGCCAGCGATAAAAGGACCAGCCCACGCCGCCACATAAGTGCTGAGACTCGCGCCCGGATCACCGATCAACCCTCGAGCGAGCAGGTAGAGCGCCAGTCCCCAGAAGAGCCAATTCACGGTGGACGTCCACACCGTTGCCCACATGCCCGCATTCGTGATCGTGGCGACATGCGGCCACTTCTCGACCGCGAACGCGTAGGCGCGTGGCCACAGACGCAGCAGTTGCGGGGCTGCCAGGACACACGCGACTCCCAGCAGCGGCACGACCACCCATGGTCTCGGTACACCGATCGCTGCGCCGCCCGTGACGATCAACACGAGCATACCCACGCCAATACCGACGAGGCCCGTGAGAAGCGATGTTGCCGCAAGCGTCGCCGGCGGGAGGCCGATCTCGGCGGCCATCACCCCCACGATCCCCATCTGCCATGCCTTTCCGCCCGGAAGATACCGGCCGAGGTTGCTCGCGAAGAACATTCGTGTCGCTGGCCATGGAGGGAGCGCAACTTCGCAATCAGCCAGGAGGCGGATCCAGCCATACACGTAGATGAGCTGCCCGGCGATCGCACACATGCTTGCGAGAATGATCCACGACCACTGCACGCTGACGCCACGCCATGCGTCCATCGCTGCCGGCCCGTCACGCCGTATGAGGCCGACCAGGACGTAACTCACGGCGAGAATGAGCAGCCCCGTCGCGACACGCAGCGCGTTTGTCATCCACGGTCTGCGCGACGCTCCCGCTGTTTCCGCACTCGTTGGGACGCTCTTCACGATTAGTCGCGAGTGATGGGGATGCTCACGGGCAACGCGAACGGCTTGCGGCTATTCTTTTCAACGCTGTTCTTACAGAAAGAGCAGCGCATGACGCCGCAAATGGTCATGTCGCCCCTACTCGAAGTCATCATGGCGTCGCGTTACCCTCGTGACAATTTTGATCGATGACCAGATATATGCTCACGAAAATATCGAACGCACGCGCACTCGGCGCTGTCGTCCTGATCATGCTTCCCATGATCGCTGGTTCGCAGACGGTCAAGCTGTGGCCAGGTGTCGCCCCTGGCTCCGAGCGCTGGACGCAGAAGGAAGTCACGTACGAGAACACGCCGGTCGGGACAGTGACAATGAACGTCGTCACGCCAACGATTACCGCCTACCTCCCCGATCGAGCCTCGGCGACCGGTGTGGGTGTCATCATTGCGCCGGGCGGAGGCTTCGTCGCGCTCGCGACGAGCCAGGGCGGGACGGATGTTGCGCACTGGCTTCAGGCACGCGGGATTGCGGCGTTCGTGCTCAAGTATCGCACGATCGAGAAGACGTTCGAAGGCATTCCTCCAATGGATCAGGACACCGCGGGGCGATACGGCATCGCCGACGGCATCAAGGCCGTCAAGGTCGTCCGACAACACTCGGCGGAGTGGGACGTGTCACCGAAGCGCATTGGCATGATCGGGTTTTCCGCTGGCGGCATGGTCGTCAGCGGCGCACTGCTGCAACGCGACTCTGCCGCGCGACCCAGCTTCGCTGCCTTGATCTACGGCGCACCTTTTGGTGTCATGCCGGCGATTCCCAGCGGGCTACCACCAGTCTTCATGGCGTGGGCTGAGGACGACGGCATTGCGCGAGTCTTCATGCCGCGCTTCTCCCGGGCGCTCACCGCTTCGTCAGTAAAGCCCGATGCGCATGTCTACAAGACAGGCGGCCATGGCTTCGGCGTCGCGCCACGCGGGGCGAAGAGCGATCAATGGGTCACCGACTTCCAGCGCTGGCTGCGAGAAATCGGTATGCTGACGGCCGCCAAACGATGACTCTCTGTGCCGCGCTGCTTCGATGTCGCCAGATGCACGACCGGGCCGCCCGCTGAGGACGACCCGGTCAGTGCTTGGAGTGGCTACGTTCCGCGAGGCGGATGAGCGCCCGCTATCAGGTGATCGGCCGGCGATCGATCAATAAAATTGCCGAAGCTCGACGCGAGAGTTATTGAGGTACACGCCGGTGAAACGCACCACGTCCCCGCTGCGCAGGTTCTGGAACCGTTGCACGTCCGCGCGAGCTGCGTTGTATGGCAACGTCACGGTCAGTACCACGCCATTGTTCGGGCTGATCTCGAACCACCCATTCGAGACGTCCACACGCCTCACCGTGCCCTGCAACGACTGCGTCTGGCCGTTACTCGAATAGACGCCGCCGTTGTTCGTGTTGTTGTTGCTCGATACCGACTGGTCCACCTGCACGTAATCCGTGTAGTACCCGCCATTCTGCGTCTGCTGGATGCGCGCCGTTACCTGATCGCCATTCTCCAGCGAGCTGACATTGTAGTTCTGGTTCTGGTAAACGATCTTCGTCTGGTTGTCGTAGCTGATCCCGACCGATTGTCCATTGGACTGCTGCAACACGATCTGTCCGTTCCGTGTGTCAACGCCGCGGACCGTGCCGCTCACCTGGTTGTTGGACTGTTGCTGTCCGCCGCCGAGCACGCTTCCGAGAACGTTGCCGAGTCCGCCGGTCTGGGCGCAGGCACCAAGCGACGTAATCGCAAGGGCGGCGGCTCCGAGCCGGGCGTAATGACGAATGCTCATGCTATCATCTCCTCGTTGAGTATCCCCCATCAAGGCAAAGGCAGTGCCGCTC
>JALYVY010000112.1:0-9848 GCA_030852985.1 Gemmatimonadota bacterium
CGGACCAGGTCGCGGCAGCAGGCTCTCCGCACTTGATACCGCGGCCGTCGATGAGTTTCGTGTCCTGGACATCGCGGCGCCGGCGGTCTCCAATCGATCATGCATCATGACTACCTGAACGGCGACGATGTTTATTGCTTCTACCTCTGACCGGATTCTGAAAACACATGAACCTCGCCGAGAAGCTCGAGACCTTCAGCGATCACTGGCATCCGCGTGTGATCGCCGCATACAACGGCAATGACGTCATGGTCGTGAAGCTCCAGGGCGAGTTCATCTGGCACAAGCACGACGACACTGACGATTTCTTCCTCGTCCTCGCGGGCTCCCTCGACATCCAGCTTCGCGACCGCACCGTCACACTCGGCCCCGGTGAGCTTTTCGTCGTGCCGAAGGGGGTGGAGCACCGCCCCGTGGCGAGGGAGGAAGTCCACCTCCTCCTCATCGAGCCTCGCGGCACTCCGAATACCGGGGATCCAGCGACCGCCGTGAAGCGTCAGGTCATCTGACCACTCCAGTGTGGTGACGCCGGCACGGCCACGGCCGGCGCTGCGTCGAGGTACAATATTCAGCGACATGCCGCGGACGCATTTCGCGACAGCCACTGATTCGAGGGAGAGCGCTGCGGTTGATCAGCCGAGGTCGAACCGATCGAGCATCATGACCTTGTCCCACACGCGAACGAACTCGCGCACGAACGGCTCCTTCGCATCGTCGGCCGCATAGACCTCCGACAGCGCACGCAACTGCGAGTTCGACCCGAATACCAGGTCCACCCGCGTCGCGCTCCACTTCACGTCGCCACTCTCGCGATCGCGACCCTCGAAGAGCGTATCGCTGCCGGGCATCGGCGCCCACTCGGTGTGCATGCCGAGCAGGTTCACGAAGAAGTCGTTCGACAGCGTCTCCGGACGGTCGGTGAACACGCCGTGCTTCGACTGGGCGTAGTTCGCATTCAGCGTCCGCAGCCCACCGACGAGCACTGTCATCTCGGGAGCCGTGAGCGTGAGCAGCTGCGCGCGGTCGATGAGCAACTCTTCCGGCGACTTCGTGAACGCCCGCTTCTGGTAGTTGCGAAAACCGTCGGACAGCGGCTCCAGCGCATCGAAGGAATCCGAGTCGGTCTGTTCCGCTAACGCATCCATGCGGCCGGGCGTGAACGGCACCTCGACGTCCACCCCGCCCTTCTTCGCCGCCGCTTCAACCGCGGCACAGCCGCCGAGCACGATCAGGTCGGCAAGTGATACCTGCTTGCCGCCCTTGTGCGCGCCGTTGAACTCTTTCCGAATCTTCTCGAAGATCTCGAGCGTGCGCGCGAGCTTCGCGGGCTGGTTCACCTCCCACTTGTTCTGGGGCGCGAGGCGAATGCGCGCGCCATTCGCGCCGCCGCGCTTGTCGGAGCCACGGAACGTCGACGCCGACGCCCATGCGGTCGACACGAGCTGCGCAATCGACACGCCTGAGTCGAGCAGCTTCTTCTTCAGCGCCGCGATGTCCACCGCATCGACCAGCGGATGATCAACGGCTGGAATCGGATCCTGCCAGATGAGCACTTCACTCGGGACCAGGTTGCCGAGGTAGCGCGGGCGGGGGCCCATGTCGCGATGCGTGAGCTTGAACCACGCGCGCGCGAACGCATCCGCAAGCTGGTCCGGATTCTCGTGAAAACGCCGTGAGATCGGCTCGTAGATCGGGTCGAAGCGGAGCGCGAGGTCCGACGTCAGCATCATGGGCGGATTCCGCTTGCCCACGTCGTGCGCATCGGGCACAAGCGTCTGCGCCGAAGCCGCGGTCGGCTTCCACTGCTGTGCGCCCGCAGGACTCTTCGTCAGCTCCCACTCGTAACCGAACAGCGTGTCGAAGAACGAACTATCCCAGGTAGTAGGAGTAGGCGTCCACGCTCCTTCGAGGCCGCTCGTCGTCGTATGACCGGCGACGCCGCTCTCGTGGGTGTTCTTCCACCCAAGACCAAGCGACTCGATGGGTGATCCTTCCGGTTCGGCGCCGACGAGCTTCGTGTCGCCCGCACCATGCGCCTTGCCGAACGTGTGGCCACCGGCGATCAGCGCAACGGTCTCCTCGTCGTTCATCGCCATGCGCGCGAACGTCTCGCGAATGTCCTTCGCCGACCCGAGTGGATCAGGCTGGCCGCTCGGTCCTTCGGGATTTACATAGATGAGGCCCATCTGTACCGCGGCCAGCGGCGCCTCGAGAACCAACTCGTCCGAGTAGCGCGCGTTGCCCATCCATTCTTCCTCGACGCCCCAGTAGATGTCTTGCTCGGGCTCGAAGGTATCCGCGCGTCCGCCGCCGAAGCCGAACGTCGGCAGCCCCATCGACTCGATCGCGGCGTTGCCGGCGAGAATCATGAGGTCGGCCCATGATAGTTGCTTGCCATGCTTCGCCTTGATCGGCCAGAGCAGGCGTCGCGCCTTGTCGAGATTGCCGTTGTCCGGCCAGCTGTTGAGGGGCGCGAAGCGCTGCGTACCCGACGACGCGCCGCCGCGGCCGTCGGCCGTGCGATACGTGCCGGCACTGTGCCACGCCATGCGGATGAAGAGCGGACCGTAGTGACCCCAGTCGGCTGGCCACCACGACTCCGACCGCGTCATGAGCTCGCGCAGGTCCCCCATGACCGCATCGAGATCGAGCTTCTCGAATTCGGCGGCGTAGTCGAAGGCGGCACCGAGTGGGTTGGTGGTGGGCGCGTTCTGGTGGAGCACCGCGAGGTTGAGCTGGTTCGGCCACCAGTCGCGGTTCGACCTGGAACCGCTCTTTGGCTTCGCCGCGTGAACGACGGGGCACTTCGCCCCAGCTTCAATCGGATGTCCTTCCATTTGTGAACCTCCACCGGATTGCAGCGTTCCGGACGAACGGCTGCGGAGTGGAAGGTTAGGTCGTCAACCAATAGGCGACAATGGGTACTTCCTGTATACGAGCCATAGGTGTTATCTATCGCTCATGGATAGTGTCCTGCTGAGCGCATTCCTCGAGACCGCCGACGCTGGCTCCCTCACCCGCGCTGCCCGCAACCTCGGTATTTCGCAGCCGTCCCTCACGCTCCAGATCCAGCGCCTGGAGCGCCAGCTCGCGGCGCGGCTGTTCCAGCGCCATGGCCGCGGCGTGGCGATGACCGAATCCGGACGAACGCTGTACCCGCGCGCCCGGAAGATTCTCGACGAGATCCGCGCCACCGAAGACGCGCTCCACCTCGAGCAGGCCGACCGCGTGAGCCGCCTCACGGTCGGCGCGATTCCCACCATCGCGCCGTACGTACTGCCCGACGCGCTCAGTCGCCTGCGCGCGCGCAATGCCGACGTGCGGGTGGAGTTGCGCGAGGACTACAGCGAGCGGCTCGCGAAGCTACTTGCCGACGAGACGCTCGACGTCGCCATCGCGGCTCTGCCATTCGTGTTCGAGCATCTCGACTGCGAGCGCCTCGGCACTGACCGCCTGGTCGTCGCGGTTCCGTCGAATCACCCCGCGGCGCGCGCCGGCCGCATCACGCTCGCGCAGCTTCGTAAGGCGCCCGCCATAACGCTCGACCCCGCCCACTGCCTCGGCGAACAGGTGGCGGAGTTCTGCTCGAGTCACGACATGCAGGCGCCGGTGGTCTGTCGCAGCGCACAGCTGGCGACGGTGCTCGAACTGGTGGGCGCGGGCATGGGGCTCTCGATCGTGCCCGCCATCGCGGCGGCGCGCCACAACACGCCGCGGTGCACCTACGTGCCGCTCGTGGATCACGACCTTCAGCGCGAGATCGTGGCGGTGTGGCGTCGGGGTGCGCCACGCGCGCCCGCTGCGCTGGCGTTCGTGGAGTGCGTGCGCGAAGTGGTGCGCAACGGATAGTGCGCGGCAGGCGAAGAACGGGGCTCCACCACGCTTCTGCCGGAATCCGAGCGCCATGTCGAGGGAAGTAGCGTCGGTTTACGGAGCGCGCCCTGGGCGCACCACTCTCGCTCGCGGCGATTGTGCAGGATCTCCAGAGTGACCAAACGCCCGCACGCGAAGTTGGGCTGTCCAGCACCCACCTTCCACCGAGCCCGCCATGCGCGCGAGTGCCCCGTCCCCCAAGCCGCTGCGCGCCGCATCACTGGCCGCACTCCTCGCCATACTGTCGACGACAACCGCTGCCGCCCAACTCGTCACGCCACGCACCGTACCGGTGATGCAGGACGAGCAGTTCGAGATCTACCCCAGCAGCCGCCCCGGGCTCGCCGGCATCTCCATCGCCCTCGACGACACTCTTGCCGACCCCTTCACCAACCCCGCCAAGGCCACGCGACTGAACGGCTTTACCCTCTCGACAGCACCATACTCCCATAGCATCTCGAGCAATCGCGGCGGCGGCCGCACGCTGCCCATCGGGTTCCTTGCGCGCAGCGGCTCGTGGGCCGCCGCCGCCGTCGGCGCCATGCAGCAGATCGATCGCGCCGGCCCAACATGGAATCGTCCCACGAGTGAGCTTACCGCCACCAACCAATATCTCGCCGGCTCCATAGCACGCCGCTTCAATGACCACAACGTGTCCGTCGGCGTAAGCGCCACGCACTCCAACCTTGCAGCAGTGGACGGCGTCGACCTGCTCTACCAGGGCAGCGATCGCATCGACCAGTCCGGCTCGTTCAACGACTACCGCCTCGGCGCCACCAAGCAGTGGGAGCCCGGGCACGTGTTCGAGCTGATGGTGCTCCGCAACACCACCGACATGCGCCACGACGTCCATTTCAACACGGGTATCTATGACCCCGTCCTGAGGGTGTGGACGTCCACCGCGCGCACGGATGTGAACCTGGATCAGACGAACATCTGGGGACTTCACTCGGAATACGTGCAACCGGTTGGCGTCGAAGGCTGGCACGTGGGAATTCTCGGCACCGCCAACCATCTGTCACACCCGAAGATCCCCAACTACGTGCTCCAGAACCTGCCGCGCGATCCGGGCACCACCAACGCCTTCAACGTGGGACTCGGCGCCGCACGCGAAACGGGGTCGTTCACCATCGGCGCCGACGTCATCATCGAACCGATGACGTCGAACACCTGGGCAGACGCGGCCACCATCACCACCAGGCCCGATGGCACGACGATCCCGGCCGGCGACAAGACGGTCGAGAATCACTTCCAGTTCCACAACACCAAGGCACGGCTCGGGGTGGGACATACCTGGGGCGCGGACAGCAGTGAGCACGGGGCGCTCACCGTGAACTTCGGGCTCGCGATGTACGCCATTTCCTACGATCTCCTCCAGACGAACAACATCGCGAAGACGCAGCGCAGGCAGCACGAGAACTGGGTGGAGTCCGGACCGTCCTTCGGCATGCGCTATCGCACGCACGACATCGAACTGTCGTATGCGTTCCGCGCCAACTGCGGCAATCAGGGCTGCGACGCATTCTCGGGCGGCGACGTCATCTTCGCGACGCAGTCGGCGCCAAGCGCGGGGAGCATCATCGCGGCGCCAGGTGCGCCCCTGCGACTTCAGGAAGGTGGGGAGACAAGCCACCACTTCACGATTTCCGTACCTATCCGATAACGAGCGCAAGCCGATGTAGACGACGCTTGGCCGAGCGACGACGAGATCCCTTCGTTCTTCCCGCGACTCTTGCTCGCGACGTCGTCGCGGTGAGCGGCGGCTGGTAAATCCAGTCCGCTAGCGGCTCTGGCGCCTAGCGTACATGTGATTTCGGCGCCAGACTGATTCAGCCTGCACGCCGCTCCTTTCTCAACGCCGACAATACATGCGCACCACTCATCGCCTGCTGCTCGCAGCCGCCGTCCTCCTCGCGCACGCACCTGCCTTCGCGCAAACCGTGGACGCCGCCGCTGATATGCGCTGGCGCCAGATCGGCCCCACCCGCGCTGGCCGCGCCCGCGCGCTGGCGGGTGTGCCGAGCCAGCCGAACGTCTTCTACATCGGCTTCGACAACGGTGGCGTCTGGCGCTCCACCGACTACGGGTCCACGTGGTTGCCGCTCTTCGACGACCAGCCGACCGGTTCCATCGGCGCCATTGCGGTGGCGCCAAGCGACCCGAACATCATCTACGTTGGCAGCGGCGCGGGCATCATTCGTCCCGACCTCTCGCAGGGCGACGGCATGTACAAGTCCACCGACGCCGGCAAGACGTGGACGCACCTCGGCCTCCATGACACGCAGATGATCGCGTACATCGACGTCGATCCCGTGAATCCGAACCGGCTGTTCGTTGCGGCGCTCGGCCACCCGTATGGTCCGAATGCCGAGCGTGGCATCTTCCGGTCGACCGATGGAGGCCAGACGTTCGAGAAGGTGCTCTACAAGGACGAGTACACCAGCGGCAACGACGTCCGCATCGACCCGGTGAATCCGAACATCGTTTACGCGGCGCTGTGGCAACAGCAGCAGAGCTTCATCGAGGGACGCGAGTTCGGCGCAGCGGGCAACGGCATCTTCAAGTCCGTCGACGGCGGCAACACGTGGAAGCAGCTTAACGAAGGCTTGCCGTCCGTCATCGAGGCCAACCTGGCGATTGCGCCGAGTAACCCGAAGGTGCTTTACGCGACGGTGGCTGGCGCGGCGCAGGGCAATGCGGTCACCGGCACCGTCAATCTGTACAGGAGTGTCGATGCGGGAGAGCACTGGCAGCTCGCGCTGAACGGACCGACCAACACGCCGCCTCGCGTGATGGACAACCGGCCGCTCGGCCGCATCGGGGGCGGTGACCTGCCAACCATCACCGTTGATCCGAAGAACGAGAACGTCGTCTACAGTGCGTCAACAGTGATGTGGCGGACCGAGGATGGCGGCGTCACGTGGACTGCCGTGCGCGGTGCACCTGGCGGCGACGACTACCAGCGCGTGTGGGTAAATCCGAACGACACCAATATCCTGCTCGTCGTCGCGGATCAGGGCGGGGTCGTGTCCGGCAATCGTGGGGTGTCGTGGAGCAACTGGTACACGCAGCCGACCGCCGCGATGTATCACGTGTCGACCGACAATGGCTTCCCATACATGGTCTGCGGTGGGCAGCAGGATTCCGGCTCGGCGTGCGTGCAGAGCCGTTCCGACGACGGGCGCATCACGTTCCATGACTGGCATCCTGTAAACATCCAGGAGTACGGCGTAGCAGCGCCCGATCCAAAGAATCCTGACATGGTGTTCGGCAGCGCGCGCAATGGGGTGTCGCTCTACAATCGCAAGACCGGGCAGACCACGCAGGTCGGCCCAGACATGACCATCAAGGGTCCGAAGGATGAGGCGTTCAATCGCAACGTCCGCACGATGCCGATCAACTGGTCGCCGCTCGATGTGAACACGCTGTACTACGTGTCGAACGCTGTGTGGAAGACCACCGATCGCGGCACCAACTGGACGCGCATCAGCCCGGACCTCGCGCGTCAGTCGTGGTCAGTTCCGACCAATGCCGGCAAGTATGCCAACACCGTGACGCCAGCGCCTCTCGGTACCATCACCGCGTTCTCGCCGTCGCCCGTGACGATGAAGGTGATGTGGGCCGGCACCGACGACGGCAACATCCAGACGACGACTAACGGCGGCGCGACGTGGAGCAATGTGACGCCGAGTGCGATCAAGCCGTGGACGCGCATCTTCAACATCGAGGCCGGGCATTTCGACGCGGGGACCGCGTATGCGGCCGCGAACACGATGCGTGTGGACGACCTCAATCCGCACCTCTGGCGCACCCATGATGGCGGGAGAACGTGGGCCGAGATCAATAACGGTATCACCGCGGGTCAGGCCACCAGCGCCATTCGTGAGGATCCAAAGGTGAAGGGGCTGCTGTACGCGGGTACGGAAACCCAGGTGTGGGTCTCAAGTGATGACGGCGATCATTGGCAGTCGCTTAGACGGAACATGCCCGCCGTTTCCGTACGCGATCTCGAGCTCAAGGACGACGCGTCGTGCCTCTGCTCCGACCTCATCGCAGGTACGCACGGGCGCGGCTTCTGGATCCTCGACGACGTCACCCCGCTGCGCGCCGCGGCCGCGATTCGCTCGGCTGCTGCCGCGGGCGCGGCGTATCTCGTGAAGCCCGCGACGGCCGTGCGCGTACGATTCGCGACCAACGAGCCAACGCCCTGGCCGCCCGAGCTGCCCGCTGGCGAGAATCCGCCGCCCGGTGCGAGCATCGACTATTTCCTGCCATCGGGTAACGGGTCCGCGAAGCTCGAGATGGTCAACAATGCGGGTAAGGTCGTGCGCGCGTACACGAGCGCGGAGAGGGCGCCGAGTCCGGATGCGGGTATTGATCCGGTGGCGTACAACCGTGTGTGTCAGCAGAACCCGCAGGCACCGCATTGTGCGTTTCCGCTGTACTGGGCTGCGCCGACTGAAGTCCTCTCGGGTGCGCCGGGTATGCATCGGTTCCAGTGGGACATGCATCTCGAGCCGATCGTCGCACCCGGCGCTGCACCGGGTGAGCCCGCGGAGGGTGCGGTGCCGCATCGGACCTATCCCGCGGTGAATGCGCCGTGGGCGCCGGCGGGTGCTTACACCGTTCGGCTGACGGCGGATGGGAAGACATACACGCAGCCGATGACGGTACGTCTTGATCCGCGTGTAAAGACACCGGCGGCAGCGTTGGCAAAGGTGGCGTCGCTGTCGCAGGAGTTGTACGACGACGCTCGTGCGGCGCATGCGGCGTATCTCGCGGCACGGGCGAAGTCGGATCAGGTCGCGGCGAGCAATCCGACGTTGAAGGCGCAGATCGATTCGCTCGCGCCCGCACCGGTGCAGCGTGGTGGGCGTGGTGGCGGTGGTGGATTCGGACGCGGTCAGGTTGCCGCCGGACCGCCGACGCTCGAGAGCGCGAGCACCGCGCTGCTCGCAGCGGCGATGTCGATGCAGAGTGCCGATGTGGCGCCGACTACTCGGCAGGTAGAAGCGGCAGCGAAGGCGAAGGCGCAGTACAGGGACGTCATGGGCAAGTATGAGGTGCTCCGTCGCAAGTAGGAGGCGCCTTGATGCTCAGGATTGGCGCTCACGCCTCGCTGGCGATGCTTGTCGTCGGCTGCGCCGCACCTCAACCAGGATCTGCCGCACCCACAGCTCAGTTGCTCACCTGCGGTGACAGTAGTGCCGCCTATGCGCAATACGCCAAGGCTGGGGCGCCATCGCTTGCGGATACCGCCTCTGCGCTTGCGGTCACTATCGTGACGGGTGCACCACCACACGGCGTGCGCGTAAACGACATCCAGCTTTGGGGGCCGCGCTCCGCGGGTGGAATGCCTGGCGACTCGTCAGGAACCACGATCTTTCGTGATCGCGATCCTGGATTGCACAGCCTCAAGATCCGCGTGACCAGTGATCAGCGTTGGATATATGCTGCGACGCTTCGCGCGGGATATGTCGACACCGTGATCGTGAATCTCGACAGGCGCTGCACGACCGTTTGGCGAGGTGGCCAGTAGGCAGCCAGGACACGAGCGCGCGGCGCTGGTCCCTGCTTCGGCGAAGTCGTGCGGTACACCGATCGCTGCGGAACACAATTGAGGCGTGGACATCCGATGCGTGATGCAATAGCATCACATAATGCGAACCACTCTCGACATCGCCGACGACGTCCTGGCCGCCGCCAAGGAGCGCGCGAAGCGCGAGCGGAAAACAGCGGGACAGGTCATTTCAGAGCTGGTTCGCCAGGCACTCACGGCACCCCAGCCCGCGGCCGTGCGCGAACCGAAAGGCGTACATGGTTTCAAGCCATTCGCCCGCCGCGGGACCATCATCACCAACGACCTGATCGATCAACTGCGAAACGACGACGCGTACTGATGCGCTCGTTGCTCGACGTCAATGTGCTGATCGCGCTGCTGGATGCCGATCATACCTCGCACCGTGCCGCACTGG
>JALYVY010000112.1:9858-14304 GCA_030852985.1 Gemmatimonadota bacterium
GGCGTGGTTTGGCAACAACGCCAGCGATGGGTGGGCTTCATGCCCAATTACACAGAACGGCTGCGTACGGATCATGTCCCATCCTGGCTATCCGAATGCGCACTCCGTGCACGAGATCGTGGAGCGTCTTCGCTCCGCGACAGCGGACCGCTCGCATGCGTTCTGGGCTGACGATCAGAGCTTCCTCGACGAGAGTCTCGTTGACGCGACGCGCGTTCACGGTCCGCGACAGATCACCGACGTCTATCTGCTTGCGCTCGCAGTCAGCAACCGCGGCCGTCTCGTCACGTTCGATACTTCAATCGCCATCGAAGCCGTTAAGGGCGCCAAGCCAAAGCATTCGCTCACCTTGTGAGCCAATGGAGTGCTGATCGGACCCAGGCTGGCGGCGGCTTCACGGTCTCCCCGGCGCGCCCGAGACATTATAGGAAAGAGCCTGCTCAGTTAACGAGCTGACCGCCTTTCCCGCGACAACCAGGCGCGCCTGCCGGTCCACGTGGCTCGCGATAGCGTCCCAGTTCATGAGGCTGTCCGTGCGGATGTGACACGGTCCGATGGTATACGCAGAATCCCCACCGGTTCCCTGAGCGTGCGCCAGGCATGGAAGGGCGAGCGCCTGCATCAACCAGAAGCAGGCCAGGCGTGCGGACGCTTTCGTCAGGTTAACAGATCGCACGGACATGCCGGAGACTCAGTTGATGGTATGCGTCCTCTATCGCGGATTCCAACACGTACCCTGCCAACGTGAATCAGCGCGGCTGCGGCATGTCCGCCGTCGGCCCGTAGATCGGGGGATGCGGAATGTTGTTGAGCCGGAGATAGGCGCTCAACTGCCCCCGATGATGAATCATGTGGCTCATCAGCATGGCGCGCAGGGCCGCCGCGCGCGGCATGGCCATGATCACGTTCGCGCCGTTTCGCATTGACCACGTGTCCCCGAGCTTGCTGTCGTCGAGCGCAGCGATGGCCTCTCGCGACGCGGCGACATTCGCATCGAACGCGCCCAGCAGCGCTTCGGAATCCGGGTACGCCGTCACGATCGGCGGGCCCGGCGCCGCCATGTCGCGTTCATCAGTGTTCACAATCAACGCGCCCAACCGGGGAATGTTGGCGATGTGCGACGCCAACTCGATCAGCGTGCGCGACTTCGGGTTCGGCTTCGTGTCCTTCTGGTCGAACGGGATGCGCTCGAGCAGCGTGCGCGTAATGCGCATCTCGTTGTCGAACTCGGGAAGCAACGTGTCGGCGAATCGCATTGGACCGAATGAAGGAAGTGGCGACGAGGACGGCAACCGCAAGTTCGGAGAGTGTATCAGCGACAGCAGCAATTGGCCATCCTTCAGGTCCGCGCCGACCCGGCATTCGCTATTACAGCGCGGCCGAGATCGGCGTCGCTCACACCTGCACGCGCCCATCGAACAGGTGCACCGATCGCGACGCCTGCTCGGCATACCGTGGATCGTGCGTCACCATGCAGATCGTCGCGCCACCGCCGTGGAGGTCGCGCAGCAGCGACATGACCGCCTCCCCGTTCGCCGAGTCGAGGTTGCCCGTTGGCTCGTCGGCAAGGAGAATGAGCGGATCGCCGGCGACCGCGCGCGCCACCGCCACGCGCTGCTGCTGCCCACCGGAGAGCTGCGCGGGATAGTGCTTCGCGCGGTGGCTCATCCCCACGCGCTCCAGCGCATCACCCGCGCGGCGCGCGCGTTCCTCGCCCGACATCCCGCGATACGTGAGCGGCAGCTCGACGTTCTCGAACACGGTGAGGTCGCCGATCAGGTTGAACGCCTGGAAGATGAAGCCGATCTGCCGGTTCCTGATGCGGGTGCGCTCCGACGGCGTGAGCGTCGCCACGGATTCACCGGCGAGTGAATACTCGCCGCCCGACGGGGAGTCGAGCAGGCCCAGGAGCGACAGCAGTGTCGTCTTGCCGCAGCCCGACGGGCCCTCGATGGCGACGTACTCACCTTCGCGGATCTCGAGATGGATGTCGTCGAGTGCATGGGTCTCCACCTCGTCGGTGTAGAACACCTTTCGAATGCCGTCCAGATGGATGAGTGGCGCGTCATTCATGAGAGTCCCGGTGGCTTGAGGATTCGTTTCAGGTCGAACGCATTGCATCGGCGGGATCGACGCGCGACGCCTTGTGCGCTGGCGCGTACGCAGCCGCGGCGGCGACAACGAGCAGCAACGCCGCGGAGCCGACAATGAACGACGGATCCGTGGCGCTCACGCCGAACAGCAGCGACTCGAGCACGTGCATCGAGACGATCGCGACCATGACGCCGATCCCGATGCCGAGCAGTGTGAGCCGTATCGACTGGCCCACGACCATGCGTCCAACTGCACTTGCCTGCGCGCCGAGTGCCATCCGGATGGCGATCTCGCCGCGGCGCTGGCCGACGACATACGTGATCACGCCATACAGCCCGACAACGCTGAGGAAGAGCGCCATCGCTGCCGCGATGCCGAGCAGCAGCATCGTGAACGAACGCCGCGACATCGACTTCGCGACGAGGTCATCCATCGTCCGCACATTCGAGATGGCCACCTGCGGCTCGAGCTGGTAGGCGAGCTTCGCGATGGAATTCGACAACGACGTGGGATTTCCCATCGACGTGCGCACCACGAGCGTCATGCCAGTAGGCACTCCCCATAGCGTCGCGCCCGGAATGGTGAGCATCGGGAAGTAAACGATGGTGATGGGCGGCTGGTCGAGGCCCGCGGCAAGCACATCATCGGCGACTCCACTCACATGGTACCAGGGCGGCGTGGTGCCGTTGAACTTGATGCCCCGGTTCAGGGGCGACTCACCGGGCCACACATGCTCGGCAAAGGCACTGCTCACGACCATGTCGCCCGAGTGCGCGTTCATCGCACCCCAGGTCAGCGGCCGCCCCGCCACCCGAATGCCCATTGCCTCGAAGTATCCAGGCGACACCATGGTCACCGGTGGACAGTCTCCGCGCACCTGCCCCGCCTCGGCGCCCTCGATGTTGACGCCCGTGCAGAGATTCGAACCCACGAGCGGAATGCTCTGCGACAGGCCAGCGACTTTCACACCCGGCAACTGCTGCACCTGCGTGACGAGTTGCTCGAAATAGGAGCTCGTGCGTTCGCCACTTTTCCCGTACACACTCTGCGGCAGCCCGACGACCATCGTGAGCACACCCGACGGATCGAAGCCGGGCTTTACAGAGCGAAGGTTCGCGAAGCTGCGCACCATGAGCGCGCTCGCTGTGAGCAGCACGAGCGACAGCGCCACCTGGCTCACCACGAGCGCGGCACGCACGACCTGTCCCCGGCGCGACGCGGTCTGCCCACGACCGCCTTCCCGAAGGAGCCCGACGTCGAGCGGTGACTTGCCAAGCAAGGGCGCGAGTCCGAGCACCAATGCGGTAAGCACCGCACCACCGAGCGCGAACACCACGCCGGCGGTACTCACGTGCACCTCCGCGAGGCGAGGAAGGTCGGAGGGTGCGTACACGAGCAGCAACTTGAGCCCCACGGCGGCCAGCAATACCGCGAGTGCACCAGCCGCAACCGCAATGATGAGGCTCTCGGCGAACAGTTGCAGCGCGAGATGCACGCGCTCGGCGCCGAGCGCTGCGCGCACCGCCATCTCGCGCCTTCGGGCGTCGATGCGGACGAGGAAGAGGTTCGAGAGATTGGCGGCCGCGATGAACAGCACCACCATCACGGAGCCAAAGAGGATCCAGAGCGCGCGGATCATGACGTCGCCCACGACGACGTCGCGCAGTGGTCGCACCTGCGTTCGAAAGCCCGTGCTCTTGACGAAGTTCTCCGGCTCGGCCTGCGGAAACACCTCGGGCAGGCGCGCCGTGAGTGGCGCTAGTTCACGCTCGGCAGCCTTCGCGTCGAAGCCTGGACGCAGCCGGCCAATCGCGCTCCAGGTGTGGTTGTTCATCGCCTGCATGGTGGGATGCACGTACGCCGGCATCCAGATGTCGACGGGATGATCAGGCAGTTGCTGGCCCTCGCGCATGATGCCGACGACCGTGAATGGATAGCCCTCGATGTTGATCACGCGACCAACCATGGCGGTGTCGCCGCCGAAGCGGCGCTTCCAGTAGGCGTTGCCGAGCACCACGACGGTCGCTTGACGGGTGCTGTTGTCTTCGAGCGTGAACAGCCTGCCGCGCTCGGCGCCGAGTCCGAGCACGTGCATGAGGCTCGCGCTCACGTTCGCGAGCTTCACGGTTTCGGCTGGAAGGCCGTTGTCGTTCTGGACGGCGGCTTCGTCGTTCTGCCAGACACCGATCTCCGCGATGGAGTGGGCGTTGTCCATGAAGTAGAAGATCTCGTGACGCGCGAGTCCCCAGAGCGTGTCGCCCTTGAACTTCGGCACAGGCGACGAGAGGGACACGAGCTGGTCGGCGTCGCGATAGGGCAACGGGCGCAGCACAACTGCATCGAGCATCGTGT
>JALYVY010000017.1:0-20652 GCA_030852985.1 Gemmatimonadota bacterium
TCATCGGTATGGCCGCCGGCGTGGCCATCGGCGTCCTCTTCCCCGGCAAGGGGCCGGACACGCCGGGCTTCGACGGCGCCGACCTCAAGATCCTCTCGGACCTGTTCGTCCGAGCGATCAAGATGATCATCGGGCCGATCCTCTTCGCGACGCTCGTCATCGGCATCGCCGGCCATGGCGACGACCTGAAAAAGGTCGGGCGCCTCGCGTTCCGCTCGATCCTCTACTTCGAGATCGTCACTACGCTGGCGCTCGTCGTTGGCCTGCTTGCCGTGAACATCGTGAAGCCTGGGCGCGGTGTGCACCTCGAGAACGCCAGCGTTGACACCGGGGCGCAACTGGCGCAGACGCACGCCACTTTCTCTGGCGTCGTCGAGCACACGGTGCCGCAGAGCTTCTTCGAGGCGGCGGCGAAGAACGAGGTGTTGCAGATCGTCTTCTTTGCGATCCTGTTCGCCGTGGCGCTATCGAAGGTGCAAGGGCCGGCAAAGACTTTCATGCTGTCATTCTGCGAAAGCTTGAGCGAGGTGATGTTCAAGTTCGTGGGCATCGTGATGGCCTTCGCGCCGTTCGGCATCGGCGGCGCCATTGCGGTGACGGTCGGCAAGAGCGGTCTCGGCGTGCTGCGGAACCTCGGCGTACTCGTACTCACGCTCTATGGAGCGCTCGCGGTGTTCGTGCTGTTTGTGCTCATCCCGATCGCCATCGTCTTCAAGGTGCCACTCCGCCGCTTCTGGCAAGCGACCAAGGAGCCGTGGCTCATCGCCTTCACGACGGCGTCTTCCGAGGCGGCGTTACCGCTTGCGCTTCAGAACATGGAGAAGCTCGGCGTCCCGCGCCGGATCGTGTCCTTCGTGTTGCCAACGGGCTATTCGTTCAACCTCGACGGAAGCACCCTGTATCTGGCGCTCGCGTCCGTGTTTGTCGCGCAGGCCGCGAACATCGACATGCCGATCTCTGCACAAATCCTCATGATGCTGACGTTGATGCTCACGAGCAAAGGCGTCGCTGCAGTGCCGCGGGCGTCGCTGGTGATCCTCTCGGGCGCGTTGGCGCAGTTCGGGCTTCCGCTGCAGGGCGTCGCGGTCATCCTCGGCGTGGATGCCCTGATGGACATGGCGCGGACATCGATCAATCTCGTCGGCAACTGCCTCGCGACGGTCGTGATGGCGCGCTGGGAGGGCTCGTTCGAGCTTGCGCCCGCCGACATGGATAGACCGTCGGACCAACTCGTCGTCTAGCTGCTAGTTCGCGGCTGGAAGGCGCACAGTGAACGTCGATCCAACGCCAACTTCACTCGTGAGCTGAAGATCGCCGTGCATGGCGCGTGCGAGCTCTCGGCTGATGGCCAGCCCAAGGCCTACACCCTGCTCTGACGCCGGGGTACTGTGGCGGTCGATCTGGATGAATGGCTCGAAGACTGACGCAGCTGCGTCGGCCGCGATGCCGCGCCCCGTATCGGCGACCCCGATCGCGACGGACGCACCATCCCGCGCGCAGGATATCGTCACGGTTCCGCCAGCATCCGTGAACTTCAAGGCATTCGTCAGGAGGTTCAGCATGATCTGACGGAGCTTCTCGGAGTCGGCGAGTACCTGGAACGCCGGATCGCACGCGCTCACCGTGAACCGAATGGACTTTGCCTGCATCTGCGGCGCCACGAGGGCGTCGAGCCCGTTCAGCAGGTCAGCCAGAAGTACCGGGGCGATGGTGAACTGGATCTGTCCTGCTTCCAGCTTCGTGAAATTCAGGATGCTGTTGATCAAGCCGAGCAGGTGACGCTGGTTGACCTGGATACGGTCGATGTCCGAAGACTGCTCGGACGTGAGTGGTCCGCGCATCCCGAGGCTCATGAGTTGTGCGTAGCCTCCAATCGCGTTGAGGGGCGTCCGCAGTTCGTGCGACATCACCGCGAGGAAGTCGGCTTTCGCGCGGTTCGCACGTTCCGATTCCTCCCTCGCCGCCCGTTCGCGATCGAGCAGACTCTCGCGTTCCTCCCGCTGCTCCATCAGCTCGGCGGACTGGATCTCCATCTCGGCCGCGCTCTCCTCGAGTTGCGCGTTGGTGACGAGCAGTTCCTCATTCAGGCGGGAGATCTCTTCCGAACGACGGATCTGGATGTCGAGCAGGGCGCGCCGCACGTCGCGCGCCGCTTCGACCTCGATTGCACGCCACGGCACGGATGTGCCGCGTGCTTCCTCCTCCCAGAGCGCGAAGCTTCCCCTCGGGTGCAGTCGCGCCGCTCCGTTGGCCTCGAAGGTGACGGGCTTGCGCGGATCACCAGCCCATTTGACCGTCTGGCGCTGCTCTCCCCGGAACCACAGTAACATGTCGCGACGATCGCGCGTGATGGCAACCGAGAGTAGTCCGCTCGCCACATCCGCAAACTCCTCGGCCGGCTTGAACTGCGACGGAAGCGCAGACGTCTCGAAGATGTCCTCGGGCAGCGCTTGCAGCCAGGCCAGGAGCGCGTCAACCTGGGGGTCGCTCGGCGTTACACCGACACCCATGCGTTCAATACCGCGAACAATCAGCGCGCCGCTCGCCGAGATGAGGTCGGCGATCGTGATGCTGCCCTTCGTCACCGCCGCATTGGGGTTGCTGGATTGGACCAGTCGCTCGAAGAGTCGAGTCTGGCGTTCGCGGATTTCAAGCGCGTAGCGGCGATCCTCCAGCCGGTCCGCCGAGCCGATCTGAAGGGAAAGCGCTTGCGCGAGAAATTCGCACAGCGCGCGATCGGCGTGGTGCAGCCACTTGGGGCCCGAATAGTGGTGTCCGGAAATCAGCCCCCAGAGTTTCCCTCGATGAATGAGCGAAATGACAAGGCTCGCCGTGACTCCCATGTTCTTGAGGTACTCCACGTGGATCGGCGACACGCTGCGCAGGAGCGATCCCCCGAGATCCAACGGCTGCTGCGTGAGCGGATCGCGTTGCGGCTCGAGCGGAGACGGTGTGAACGCAATGTCCGGAATGACGCGCACCCAATTCCGGAGGAAGAGGGCGCGCGCTTGCGTTGGGATGTCTGACGCGGGGTAGTGCATGCCCAGCCAGGTCTCGATCCCTTCGCGCCTGGATTCGCCGATGATCTCGCCATGCCAGTCCGGGTGGAACCGATAGACCCAAACGCGATCGAAGCCTGTGAGCGCGCGCATCTCGTCAGCGATGCTCTGTGCGAGATCGGCCAACGATTCCGCAGTTTCCACGCGCCGCACCGTCTCCCGCATCACGCTGCTCATGCGCTCGACGGTCATGTCGGACGTTTCTGCGGCGGGCTCGAGCTCGAGGATCGCCAGTCCATCACTCCGATGCACGACTGCATCGAACGCCGACTCGGCACGCCCCAGTCGCAGGCGGCAGAAGGCAGATGACGACGGGCGCGACAGCATCGATCGAACCTCGCTCGCGGCCGCCGCGCCGAAGACATCCTCGAACCGGCGTCCAATCACATCCGCGGGCGGAACAGCGAGTATCGCATGGACCGACGCGCTCGTCATGACGACTTCAAGCGATGGCTCGCGCAGTGCGAACAACACACCGTACGGTTGGATCGCACCCGGAATGTGAATCGGTTCGCGATCGCAATTGGTAAGGTCGATCGTCGCATCAGGCGCAACGAAGCCAGCGGCTGCACCGTCAGTCATCGACGTTCCTGTCAAAGTGTTGAGGCGCGTTGCGATCCGATGTCGAACACCCACATCTCGAGGGCGGCGAAACAGGCGATCGCCCCATGAACGACCGCATCCTCATCGCCATGGTCTCGCACCCATTGCGTGAGACTCCCGCCGAACGCGCGCCACATTTCCCCCGTGCGTTTCCCGTAACCATGAAAATACTCGCCACCGTGCAGTGGTGTAACGCCCAGCCGAATGGCGACATGGCGCTCGATGACTTGTCCGCCGAGCGTTGCGCCTTCGAGAACGTACATGGCTCCGACGGCGTCGGCGGTCCGAATGAAAGAAGGGACCGTTGGGACCATGCCCGCGCGCGCGCCCACATCAACGCCGAGCGAGTGGAGGTCTCGCTGGAGCGAGGGCAGCTTGCGGCGCACCCCCGCATCGCAACGGAGTGCCTCGATCCCCGGGGCCTGCCAGATCGCTGGCTCCCAGCTCGCATGAAAGCCGTGCAACACGAGCAGGCAGTGACGATACGCCGCGGGCCGCGCCAACTCCTCAAGTGAGGGAAGCGCACGCTCCGTGCGCGCATGCGCCGCTGCTGTCTCTTCCTTGAGCCGCTCGAGGATCACGCCGCCCTATCGCGCGATGGACTCACCGAGGTGTCTCAGCCCGTGGCGCACGGCACCACGGGCAGGATCCACGACCATGACACCGACCTGCGCGCCTGGCACCGCGCTGCGCAGGCGGTGCTCGAGCCGTTTGCGGACGGTCGTGCCGCGTGTGAGAATTCCTCCCGTGAACGCCACCGGCGTGGCGGCGCGCTCGTCCCCGAAGAGCGATCGCGCGAGCGTGCGCACATGGAGCACGAGCTCCTCGACCGCCAACGAGATGATCGCGTTCGCGCGCAGGTCACCGCCGTCGGCCACGGTGCTCACCACCGGAGCGAGTGACGCAAAAATCGCCGGCGTCGCCTGCGCCGCCCACGCAATGAGCTCCCACGGCTCATTGACCTGAGCCGCGGTGAGCACCGCGCCTACCAAGGCGGTCTCGGGCTCGCGGCCGTCGGCCGCCGCGGTCACGACGCTGAGCGCTCGCCGGCCGATCCACGCGCCGCTGCCTTCATCGCCGCAGACCGGTCCCCAGCCGCCGCAACGCGCGGTTGCGCCCGATGGGCCGCGCCCGAACGCCGCGGAGCCGGTGCCACTGATGAGCAGCACGCCCGGTCCATCGCCGAAGGCGTCGTCGAGCGCGATGGAGAAGTCGGAGACGACAACGACATCCTCCGCGATCTCCAAAACGGTCAACGACTCGATGAGGGCATCGCGCTCGGCGTCGCGCGCCGCTCCCGCCACCCCGACAGAGAGCACCCTGGGCACAACGCCGGACATGTCGCACGACGCCAGTGCCTCGGCGAGTGCGGCGGCAATGACCGTCGCCGAGTGCGCCGCTCCTCCCGGAGGACGCACGGCACTGCCAGGGCCAACGGCCTCGCCGAGCGGTGTGCCATGTTCATCGGCAACGATGACGCGTGTCTTGGACCCACCGCCATCAACGCCGGCAACGAGGAAGGTCATATGGATGCCGGCACGCGTGCCGGCATGGGATGCGTAAAGGAGGAGATGATGCCCACAATCAATGTGATGGTGACCCCGATCAGCACGAACCACGGGTATGCAATGCCGGTGACCGGCGCGAGCGGTGCGGAGAGCGAAGGATAGGCCGCCGCAATCGGCTTCGCAAAGACAACGAACGCCATCGTCAGAATGGCGATCGACATGCCGAGAATCGCATCGCGCTGGATGGCCCGGCGCCAATAGATACCGAGGAAGAATCCACCGAGCAGGCCGCCCGACGTGAAGGACGCAATGCCGAGGGCGACGACGACGACCGGCGTCTTCGTGTCCTGTGGAAAGAGCAGGGCGCCCAGCGTGAGTACGAGTCCCCAGCCGAGTGCGAACAGGCGCCCCATCTTCAGCGTCTGCGGATCGTCCACCGTACGCTTCGTGATTGGCAGGTAGATGTCGTGCGTCGTGGCTCCGGCCAGCGAGTTGATCGCACCGGAATGTGTGCTCATCGTTGCCGCGACGATGGCTGCCACGATGAGGCCGACGAGTCCCGGCGGCATGCGCTCGAGGATGAAGGTCGGGAAGATCAGGTCGGTCGTCGGGAAGAGCCTCCCCTGGTAGAACACCCACAGCCCGAGCCCGATGGTAAGGAACAGGAAGAACTGCAGGAAGACAACGAAGCCCGACCCGATGATCGCCTTCTGCGCGTCGCGCAGCGATCGCGACGACATGAGCCGCTGCACGATGAGCTGGTCGGTGCCGTGCGACGCCATGGCGAGAAACGCACCGCCTATGAGCCCGGCCCACACGGTGTGTGGGTCCGACTTGGTGAAACTGAAGTTGAGGACGCGCGTCTTGCCCGCGGCGCCAGCGGTCGCCCAGATGTGCGACCAGCCGCCCGGCACGAGATGACCGAGGATGACGATCGCGGCGAAGGCCCCGCTGATATAAATGCACGCCTGCAGGAGCTCGGTCCACACCACCGCCTTCATGCCGCCCTTGTACGTGTAGAGCACGGTCAGCAGGCCGAGGCTGAGCACGGCCGTCGGCATGACATAGCTCTGGTTGGTCATTGAGGGCGCAATGATCAACGCCACGGGAATGGCCGTGGCGAACACACGCACCGAGTCGGCGAGCGCACGCGTCACCATGAAGATGATGGACGTGAACCTTCGCGTGGTGAGGCCGAAGCGGGTCTCGAGCAGCGCGTACGCAGTAACGAGGTTGCCGGCGAAGTAGCGTGGGAGCAGAACACCGGCGACGACGAACCGCCCGATGATGTAGCCCCCAACCACCTCGAGAAACCCGAGGGTGCCGGTGCCGGTGGCCGCACCGTACGACAGTCCTGGAATGCTGATGAAGGTCAGTGCGCTCGTCTCACTGGCGACGATGGAGAACATTACTGCCCACCACGGAATGGCTCCGTCGGCGACGAAGTAGTCCTTGGCATCGCGCTGCTTTCGCCCGACGTAGAGGCCAAGCCCTGTTGTCCCCGCGAGATACGCAACGAGGACGACGGCGTCGAGTGTGGTGAAGCGCGTCACGGTATGCTCCTATTCGACGACGTAAGCTTCCATGGCGAAATACTCCGCCAGACCAAGACGGTCGAGCAGCGCCGCGGTGTCCTTGTTGCGCGCGTCCACGCGCTGCCAGAATTCGCGATCATCCTGGCCGGGAAAGGGCGCCGAATCCTTCTGCGACTGATGCTTGAAGATCGCCTGGATCTTGAGCCGTAACTCCTCCTGCGACATCGGCACCAGCCAGGAGGCATCCGTGATGCTCCACTCCTGCCACGCGCCCCGGTAAAGCCACACTTCCGGCTTGCTGAGCCGACTCGCGGCATTGCCGGCCGCGACGTCGTCCTGCTGCGTGCGGTCGCCAAACAACGCCTGCAACGCGCCGTCAATCGCTTCCTTGCACATCCGGTGCGTGCCATGCGGATCGGAGAGGTCTCCGGCGACGAAGATGATCTCCGGCTTGAATTCCTCGAGCAGATCCTTCACGATCGCGATGTCAGCGGGGCCGATAGGATCCTTCCGCACGTGCCCGGTCTGATAGAATGGCATGTTGAGGAAGCGCGCATGGTCACGCGTCAACCCCATGACTTCGAGACCCGCGACGGCCTCGCTTTCGCGGATGATCCGCTTGATGTCCTGCACTTCCGGGATGTCGACATCACCCGGTTGCTTCCGGTCGAGAAAGCCGTTGACCGTATCAGCGAGCGTATCGGCCTGGCGTCGACCCTTGCCACGATCATGCTCCAGGCGACGCAGGAAATCGATGTAGCGACGCACGTCGTGATCGAACACCGCGATGTTGCCGCTCGTCATGTAGGCGATGAGCATCTCGTTGTCGTTCTCGACGAACTTGCGCAGGATGCCACCCATCGAGATGACGTCGTCGTCGGGGTGGGGCGAGAAGCAGATCGTGCGCTTGCCACGCGGCAACTTGCTCTTGCCGCGGATCTTTGCGCCCAGCGCGTTGAAGACCTCCCCGTTGAGCGCACCCGGCGATCCCGACCGCGCCACCAACGACGACATGCCGTGCTCGGCGTAGTCGCGCTGCGTGAGCTTGAGGATCGCCCGCTGGGTCTGCTGCGAAAGCCACACGACCGCGCGAAGTTTGAGGTCGTCGGTCCATTGCACTTCGTCGATCGTCCACGGGATGGCGATGCGCGTCAGTTCCGCACCTGCCGCGGCGTCGACATAGAAGGTGGTCGCCGGGTGGCGCTGCAGGAACGTCGCCGCGATCTCGAGGTTGATCTCGCCTTCGACCGATCGCTTGATGATGCGCGCCTTGTGCTCGCCCGTGGCGAGCAGCGCGATCTCACGCGCCTCGAGGATCGTCGCCACGCCCATCGTCACCGCTTCCTTCGGGACAAACTCCTCACCGAAGAAATCCGCTGCGGCGTCGCGTCGCGTGATCGCGTCGAGGTGCACGAGCCTCGTTCGGCTGCCCGCACCTGAACCGGGCTCGTTGAATCCGATATGCCCCGTCTTCCCGATGCCCAGAATCTGGAAGTCAATGCCGCCGCACCGCTCGATCTCCATCTCGTAGCGCTGACACTCGGCCTCGACGTCCTCGCGCGGTACATCGCCACGCGGGATATGGATGTTCTCCGGCAGCACATCCACGTAGGAGAACAGGTTCTCCCACATGAAGCGGTGGTATGAGTGGATGTTGTCCGGCGTCATCGGGTAGTACTCGTCGAGATTGAACGTCACCACGTTGGCGAAGCTCAATCCATCTTCGCGGTGCATCCGGATCAGCTCGCGATACACGCCGATGGGTGTCGAACCGGTGGCGAGTCCAAGCACCGCCATTTCCCCCGCCGCACGCTTCTCGGTGATGAGCGCCGCAATGCGCTGCGCCACGAGCCTGGCGATGTCGTCGTGGTCGTGGACGACCACCGTGTGAATTTTCTCGAGGTGCTCGTCTGACCGGACGTGCGAAGGCCCGCGAGTCGCTGTGCGATCGCGGGCCCCGTGTCCGGCACCGACGTCCGGATGGGCGCCAGAAACCGGCTGGTTCATGTGTGGTGAGGTGTTATGCCGAGAAAGAGCTGCCGCACCCGCAACCACCCGTTGCGTTGGGATTCTTGAACGTGAACCCGGATCCCTGCATCGACGAGGTGTAGTCGACCACGACGCCGCTGATGTACTGCGCTGAGAAAGGATCGACGAAAACGCGGTACTCACCCTGGTCCAGAATGACGTCGTCCTCGGCAGCGGCGTCCTCGATGAGAAGGCCGTACTTGAATCCACTGCATCCGCCGGGCTGCACACTCACGCGCAGGCCACCGACACTCGGATCCACTCCCTCCTGGGACATGAACTTCTTGACCTCTTCGCCGGCGACGGGCGTGACGGTCATCATGACTTCGGGCTGGCTGGTGGTGCTCACTGGTCCTCCTGTGTGTGACGCAGTCAATGCCGATCTGCGCGGTGCTTACTCTCTTCATGCAGTATACCCCTCAGAAAGCAGGGGTTCAAGGCAAAGTTCCCGCTCGATCAGACCCCGCCGGCCTTGACGACATCCCGCTGCCCCCGCTCGCCGGCGTCCTCCTCGCGAAATGCCTTGGCGATCCATGCAAACGCCACCCCGGACACGACGAGCATGACTATACCCGTTGCGGTCTCGCCGAAGATCAGCTTCCCGATGCCGAACAGGCTCGCGTACACCGCGATGATGCCCGCCAGCCAGTTCGTCCAGGCGAGCGCTCCGCCGGGAATGGTCTCACCGGCGTGCCCGAGCCGCGCCGAGACGCGTCGCCAGCCAGGACCGCCAGGCCGCACGCGCTCGTAGAACGAATCCAGCTTCGCGTCATCCTCCGGTGGCGTGAGGAACGTGACCGTGAGCCACACCACCGTGCTGATCGCCACCGTGATGAGCATGACGTAGGTCTGCACGAGCGGGCTGTCTGCGGGAAGGCTGGCCTTCACCATCTTGATGGCCACCACGGACACAATGAACGACGTAATCATCGCGCTGATCTCGCTCCATGCATTCACCCGCCACCAGTACCAGCGCAGGATGAGCACGAGTCCGGTGCCTGACCCGAGCGCGAGCAGGAACTCCCACGCACCACCGACCGTCTGGATCTGCCACGTCACGAAGATGGAGCCGAGGAAGAGCAGTACGGTGGCCCAGCGCGATACGCTCACGTAGTGCTTCTCCGTCGCATCCCTGTTGATGAAGCGCTTGTAGAAATCGTTCACCAGGTAGGACGCGCCCCAGTTGAGCTGCGTCCCAACGGTGGACATGTACGCCGCGGCGAACCCCGCCATCATGAATCCGCGCCACGGCGTTGGCAGCAGGTCCACGTACGCTTGTACGTAAGCGGCCTCGTGGTCATGCGCGGGGCCGATGCCAGCCGGATACAGGATTACCGTCGCAAGCGCGGTGATGATCCACGGCCAGGGGCGGATGGCGTAGTGCGCCACGTTGAAGAACAGCGTGGCCAGCACCCCATCGCGCTCGGTCTTCGACGAGAAGATACGCTGCGCCACGTAACCGCCTCCACCGGGCTCGGCGCCCGGGTACCATGCGGCCCACCATTGCACGGAGAGGAACACCGCCAGTGTGAGCAGTGGCATCCACACATACCCGGTCATGCCGCCTAACCCGAAGCGCACCGGCAGCACCGAGATGGCCGCGTCCGCATTGCCGTAGTGCGCGATCAGTCCCGACTTCAGCTTGTCCATCCCACCGACCGCACGCACCGCGTAGACCGCCAGGATGATGACCGCGCTCATCTTGATGACGAATTGCACAAGATCGGTCCACAGCACCGCCCACATACCGGCGGCGACCGCGTAGGCCATCGTCGCCACGAAGCACAGGCCCACCGCCAGCACGTCGCCGCTCACCGTGACACCGGCGACGTGGACGTCGCGCAGGCCTAACGAGATCGTGAGGATCTTGATCATCGCCCGTGTCACCCAGCCGAGGATGATCAGGTTGATCGGAATGGCGAGGTAAAGCGCGCGAAAGCCCCGTAACGCAGCGGCCGGCTTGCCGCTGTACCGCAACTCGGCGAATTCCACGTCGGTCATCACCCCGGCGCGTCGCCAGAGACGCGCGAAGAAGAACACCGTGAGCATCCCGCTCATGAGGAAGCTCCACCAGAGCCAGTTGCCCGCCACGCCATGCGCGAACACGAAGCCGGTGACCACGAGCGGCGTGTCGGCGGCAAACGTCGTCGCCACCATGCTGGCACCGGCCAGCCACCAGCTCACGTTGCGGCCGGAGAGGAAGTACTCCTCGATGCTCTCGCCGCCCTTCTTGGTGAAGAAGAGGCCGATGCCCGTCGAGAGGGCGAAGTAGCCGATGACGATCGCCCAGTCGACTGCGCTGAGGTTCATGGACGTCCCGTGGGAGAGGGTAAGGAGCCAGTACGCTGATCGATGCGCGCCACCACGTCAGGCTTGAGCACTCGCATCACCGCGTCGGCGACAGCGACGCGAACCGGACCGATCTTGTTGTGTTGCCGCGTCGGGTTCACCCGTGCGGTGAGGAGGATAACGTACAGGTCGTACTGTGGTGCAATCCAGATGGACGTGCCCGTGAATCCCGTGTGCCCGAACGCCGGACGCTCGATGTAATGACCGGCGGAGCTGTTGCCGCTCGGCGTGTCCCATCCGAGCGCGCGGCTGGAGAAGCTCGAGTCGTTCACCGTGGTAAAGAGCTTGATCGTCTCCGGTCTGGCGAGCCGATTCCTGTTGAATGCTCCACCATTGAGGTACGTCTCGGCCAGCTTCTCCAGATCGCGTGCAGTGCTGAACAACCCCGCATGCCCTGACACTTTGCCGAGTGCAAAGGCATTCTCGTCGTGGACTTCGCCGATGAGCTTTCGTCCTCGCCACGGGTCGATCTCCGTCGGGGCCATGCGGTACCGCTCGCTCTTCGACGGTTTGTAACGCGTGTCGCGCATGCCCAGCGGCCCGAAGACATGACGTTCGAGGTACTTGTCGAGCGGCTCGCCGCTCACGCGCTCCACCACCTTGCCGAGCAGGATCGCGCCGATGTCGCTGTACACCATGCGTACGCCAGGCAACGTGTCGAGTGGCGTCGCGATGAAGAGGGCGAGCGTAGAGTCGGGCGAAACGTTGAGGCGGAAGTACTCCTTGAACGCCGGAAGTCCGCTCTGGTGGGTGAGGAGGTGACGGATGGTGACCTTCTCCTTGTTCACGCCTTTCCACTCCGGAAGGTATCGCTGCACGGGAGCGTCGAGCTCCACCTTGCCGCTTTCGACGAGCTGCATCATGGCTGATGTCGTGCCGACGACCTTCGTCAGCGACGCGAGGTCCCAGATGGTGGAGATCGTGGTCTTGTAATCGGATCCCCAGTCCTGGCGTCCGGCCGTTACCGAAACGAGTGGACCCGTATGCGTGCCGATGACCGCGACTGCGCCGGGAAAGGCACTGTCCGCCACGGCGCGATTCAGGATCGCCTGCAAGGTATCCTTCAGTGTGCGCCGCATTGCAGCAGATGAGGCGGTACTCGTGGACGGCCGTGATTGTGCGTGCGTTCGCTGCGGGATGACGCAGGTGCTTAGAATCCCAAGGAGCACGGGCAAAATGGCCGGGGAAGGGCAAATCGGTCTACGACGCATGGAGGAGTGGATGTCTCGAGTGAGCAGAATGGTTGTCACGTGTATCGCGCTGGGCGCAATCGGCTGCGGTCAGTTCGGGCGCGCGGCTGGGGGAGCGATCGGGGCCGTGACAACGCCCGACGGCTCCACGGCTGTTCTGGGCGGCACGGCCGCGATCGCGCGGCAACGGAAAGTCGTGCGCCCGGGCATCAGCGTTCTCCTCTCGGATAGCATCGGACTGATTCGCGGGCGACGCGTGGCGTTGCTGACCAACCAGACCGGTGTGGACGAGCACGGCGTATCGGATATCGATCGCATGCGCGGGGATGAGGCCATGGTCGCCGGCGTGAAACTCGTCACTCTGTTTTCCCCGGAGCATGGGATACGGGGTACGGAAGATCGCGAGAATCTCGCCAGTGGCATCGACGCACGCAGTGGGCTGACCGTCCATTCGCTGTACACGTCGTCAACGATCGGACCTCCGGACAGTACGCTTCGCGGCGTGGAGATTCTCGTCGTCGACCTTCAGGACATCGGCACGCGCACTTGGACGTATGTTGGCTCGGTAGTGTACGCCATGCGCGCCGCGGCGCGCAATCACCTGCCGATCGTCGTGCTCGACCGCCCGAACCCGCTGGGCAACTTCCACGCGGACGGACCCATGCTGGATCCGTCGCTCGCCAATGCGGAGGAGCCAACGGCAGCGCGCCCTGGGCGCGCCTACGCATTGCACTCGACGCCACTTCGGCATTCACTGACCATGGCGGAGATGGCGCGCTATCTCAACGCTGACCTGAAGATTGGCGCCGACCTGCACGTCGTTCCGGTTGCGAACTTGAAACGCGAGTGGTGGTTCGATGAAACGGGCTTGCCGTGGGTGCGCCCGTCGCCGAACCTGCCGACCCTCACCAGCGCGACGCTCTATCCAGCGCTCGTGGCATTCGAGGGCACCAACCTGAGCGTCGGTCGCGGGACTGGTGATGCATTCCAGCGGCTGGGCGCCCCTTGGCTCGCGGCCGACAGCGTCGTGGCGGTGCTCAATCGGCGGAAGCTTCCCGGCGTTCGATTCGAGCGCAGCGATTTCACGCCGGTGAATGCCACGGACGGCAAGTACTCCGGCCGGTTGATTCCAGGCGTGCGCATCCTCCTCACCGACCGGGATGTCTACGACGCGGGCCGAACCGGCGCGGCTTTGCTCTGGGCAATAAAGCGCATGAATGCGGACTCGCTCGTCGTCCGCACTGCCACCTGGGACGATCGCTTCGGGCGGCCCGCGATGCGCGAGGCGCTGCTGCGCGGCGAGGACCCTGACACCGTCGTCGCGCGTGACGATGCGGCTGTCGCCGAATGGCTCCGCAGAGTGGCGCCATTCCGTCTCTATGAGTAACCTCCCGACAGTCACCCGGCCGCCATGGAGTCGGGTATGTCCCGCGCTCTGACCGAGCGATCGACCGATCACACAGGAGCAGTTCATGATAGCATCCATTCGAGTCGCATGCGTTGCGCTCGTGCTTGCTGCCGCCACCGCCTGCGGCGGCCGCGCCGTCGAGGTCCGGACAGCGCCTACTGTCCCGGGCGCCTTGTCGGTGCAAGTGACAAACAACCTGAGTCAGGCCGTGAACATCTACGCAACGGCGACGGGCAGTACCGAGCTCTTCCTTCGTCAGATTCCGGCGAACACGGTCGAGAAGGTGCCGGTGCAGGGCATGTCGAGCGGAACGAAGGTCACCTTCAAGGCGGTCACCGTCGATGGATCGCGGACGTATCAGAGCCGCGACGTCGCACTGACGGGGCTGTACGTGTGGAGTGTTCCCTGAAGCAGCTTGATACGGTGTTACATGCCAGCGTTGGTTGCTGGACGTGGTGACGCCGCCTAACTTTGCGTGCTGGAGCGCTTGCTCCGGCTCGTACCATTTTCAGCCACTCGTCACCGCTGTGCCGTCGGCATGCCGCGGGACCGTTGCGCGCCTCGGAGCCGCATGACGCTTCTGCCCGAATGGGTCAAAAACGGCTACCTGCGGCTCATCGACCCCGTCGCTGACTGGCTGGTGGAGCGCAAGGTGCACCCGAATACGATCACGGTGTTCGGAACGTTTTGCACCGTGGTCGGCGGCATCATCTACGCCACGGGTCACATCAAGACGGGCGGCTGGTTCCTCTCGATCACGGCGCTCTTCGACGTGCTCGACGGAACCGTGGCGCGGCGCTCGAACCTGAGCTCCACGTTTGGCGCGTTCCTCGACTCTACCCTGGACCGGCTCGCGGATGGTTTCGTGCTCGGCGGCCTGGCGGTGTTTTACGCCACCAGCTCGTTGCACCACAGCATACCGCTCATGATCACCGCGCTGCTCGGGCTGCTCGGCGCATTCCTCACGTCGTATACGCGCGCACGGGCGGAAGCACTCGGTCTCGATGCCAAGGTCGGGATGCTGCAGCGGCCGGAGCGCGTGGTCCTCATGGCGGCACCGCAGGCGCTGTTCGGATTGTTCTTCAACGGATGGCCACTCGCCATCATCATCGTGACATTGACCATTACGGCCTGGATCACCGTGATCCAGCGCGTGTCGTACGTCTATGGCGCCACCACGCGAGCGAGTGCCGCTGAAACGCGCGCGAAGACGGGGCCCGTCCCCGATTCGATGCCCGCCGATGCGCACCGCGCCCTCGTCTAAAAGGAGATTACGTGCAAGGTTCTGCTGCTGACGCACCGTCCACCCCGCGTCCCGCCACCGGACGGCTTGGCATCCTGACGCCGGGCCTCGGCGCCGTGGCCACGACGTTCATGGCTGGCGTGGAGAATATTCGCCGCGGGAACAGCCAGCCCATCGGCTCGCTCACGCAGATGGCGACGATCCGCCTTGGCAAGCGTACCGAGAATCGTGCGCCGCTCATCAAGGACTTCGTACCTCTCGCGAACCTGGGCGACATCGTGTTCGGTGCGTGGGATCCCATTCCGGACGACGCGTATACCGCCGCGAAAAAGGCCGGTGTCCTCGAGGACAAGCACCTCGAACCGATCAAGGATTTCCTCACGGCCATCAAGCCGATGCCCGCCGTCTTTGACAACCACTACGTCACGCGGCTGAACGGCACGAACGTCAAGAAGGGCAAGACCAAGCGCGACCTGGCCGAGCAGCTCCGCCAGGACATGCGCGACTTCAAGTCGAAGAACAACTGCGATCGCCTGGTCATCGTCTGGTGTGCGTCGACCGAGATCTTCATCAAGCCCGGTCCGCAACACGCCACGCTCGAGCAGTTCGAGAAGGCGATGGAGAACAATGAGGAGGTGATTGCCCCGTCGATGCTTTACGCCTACGCGGCGTTGATGGAAGGCATCCCATTCTGCAACGGCGCGCCGAACCTCTCCGTGGACCTCCCGGCACTCGTGCAGCTCGCCAATGACAAGGGCGTCCCGATCTCCGGCAAGGACTTCAAGACAGGCCAGACCTGGATGAAGACCATCATCGCGCCCGGCATCAAGGCGCGCATGCTCGGACTCGCCGGCTGGTACTCAACGAACATCCTCGGCAATCGCGACGGCGAGGTGCTCGATGATCCGGCGTCCTTCAAGACGAAGGAAGAGTCGAAGCTTTCGGTACTCCACAACATCCTCCAGCCGGAGAAGTATCCCGCGCTGTACAAGGACTTCGCGCACGTGGTTCGCATCAACTACTATCCGCCGCGTGGCGACAACAAGGAAGGGTGGGACAACATCGACATCGTCGGATGGATGGGTTATCCGATGCAGATCAAGGTCAACTTCCTGTGTCGCGACTCGATCCTTGCCGCTCCGCTGGTGCTCGACCTGGCGCTGTTCAGCGACTTTGCGCAGCGGGCGGGCATGAAGGGCATCCAGGAATGGCTGTCGTTCTACTACAAGAGCCCCATGGCCGCTCCCGGTCTTCAGCCCGAGCACGACCTGTTCATTCAGCAGACGAAGCTCAAGAACACGCTGCGCCATCTCATGGGTGAAGAGCAGATCACGCATCTCGGCCTGGAGTACTACCAGTCGTGACGGCCTTCCGCGTCGCGCGCGTCATGGGCGCCGGTATGCTGCTGCTGGCGGCGACCGGCGCCACCTCGTGCGGCGGGGCAGATCACCAGCTCGAGCTGCGGCAGGGGACGGAGAGCTACAAGTTCGTCATTACCTCCGATCCAATTCCGCCGCACGCGCGCGAGGACGTCATCTACACGGTGAAGGTCACTGACCGAAAGACCGGCCAACCTGTGGAGACCGGCGAAGGTCGGATCTTCGCAAACACCGGGGTGATCGGCGGTCCCCGCACCTTTGATGGCTTTCAGAAGGCACCGCAGGTGGGCACCTATACCGCGAAGCTCAACTATGTGAGCGCCGAGCAATGGGCGGTGGGCATTCAGTTTCACAGTGAGCCATCCAAGCCGCTCGAGAAGACGGAATGGATGCAGGACGTGCTCCAGGAGCGGAGCGGGAAACCGTAAGACAATGCGTCACTTCTATCGCAGTCACATGATCCCGGCGGACGTGCTGGTCGTTGCCGACCGTTTTTTCGCGACGCTGGGGATGTCCGGGGGGACGAACACAGCGCGCAGCAGGCATCTTAGCGGCACTCTCGGCGCCATGAAGCTGACGGTGCGCCCCGAAGGCGGCCATTACACGTTCGTCGAGGTCGTCACCGATCAGATGGGCGAGAGCCGACTGGACCGGAACGTGAAGAAGTTCTTTCTCCAGGTCCATCGCGCGGAAGACCCATCGCACGCCCTCGAAGCGTCGTACTAGTGAGGTCCCGCAGTTGCGGGCGTGCTGATGCGTGACACTGACAACCTGGGCCCGGAAGCGTCGCGGGAGACGACGCAGGGCGTCTGGCCTTACGTTGGAGTAGGATGCATCAGTGCCATCGCCGGCTTGGTTGGTGGCGGAATGATTGCCGTGCTGGTCGCGAAGATCGTCGGTGGCGTTACGCATTGCGGGGCCGATGCGGAGACGGGCGCTCCATGCGATTGGAGCACCTACTGGACGTGGGGGGCTCGCATCGGCCTCGTTCTCGTGCCGGTCGTAGTGCTCTGGCGCATGCGGAAGGTACGCAGCGCCGCGCGTAACCCAGAGTGAGAGGATCGAGTAGTGGCTCGCGTTGACGTCATCATGCCCCAGATGGGCGAATCAATCGTTGAAGGCACGCTTTCGAAGTGGCTGAAGAAGGTCGGGGACGAAGTGAAGCGGGACGAACCCATCTTCGAGATCAGCACGGACAAGGTGGACGCAGAGATTCCCGCGCCGTCGGCGGGTGTACTGGCCGAGGTGATCGTGCACGAGGGCGAAACCGTCGCGGTGCAGACGATCGTGGCGCGCATCGAGACGGAGAAAGGTGCCTCGATTGCGGTCGCCGCCGCGCCGGCGCCGACAAGCGCGCAGGGCGCCGGGGGCCCCCCCCCTGTTGCGGAAGCTACCGCCTCGCCCACGCCCGCCTCCCATCACTCCCCCGCAGCCACCATCTCGGCAGCGCGCAGCGGCGCGGCGAACGGCCTTGAGGACCGACTGCGCACCAAGTCGTCACCGCTCGTACGGAAGATCGCCGCCGAGCATGGCGTCGAGATCGCGGCCATGCAGGGGAGCGGTGTGCAAGGGCGTGTCACAAAGCGCGACATCGAGTCGTACCTCGCGTCGCCCGCCGCCGAGCGGATGTCGATGCATGCGCCCGCGGGTCCCGCAACGCACGGTCCCGTGCCGCAGGCACGGCCTGGCGATGCCGTCGAGCCCATGTCGAAGATTCGGGCGCTGACCAGCGATCACATGGTGGCGTCGCGGCACACGAACGCCCACGTCACGACCTTCTTCGAAATCGACCTCACCCGCGTCGCGCGGATCAGGCAACGCTCCCGCGCCGCGTTCGAGGCGCAGAATGGCCAGAAACTGACCTTCCTGCCCTTCATCATCAAGATCGTTGTCGATACGCTCAAGCAGTTTCCCGTCTTGAATGCTGCCGTCGCTGGGTCGCAGATCATCTATCGCAAGCAGTACAATATCGGCATCGCCGTCGCTCTCGATTGGGGGTTGATCGTTCCCGTCATCAAGAATGCGGACACCCTCTCGCTGTCCGGAATCACGGGATCGCTCAACGACCTCGCCGACCGGGCACGCACCAAGCGGCTCAAGCCCGAAGAAGTGCAGCAAGCCACCTTCACCATTACCAACCCCGGGGTGTTCGGATCCCTGCTTGGCACGCCGATCATTCCGCTCGGCACGTCCGCAATCCTGGGGCTCGGCGCCATCGAGAAGCGTCCGAAGGTTGTCACCGGTCCGGACGGGGAGGATACGATCGCGATCCGCACCTGTGCATATTTCTCGCTGTCATTCGACCACCGCATCGTCGATGGGTCGGACGCCGACCGGTTCCTAGCCGCCGTCAAGGGCGGGCTCGAATCATTCCCCGATAGCGCCGTCTGATATGCCGCGTTGCCTCACGATTCAGCGCACGCTCGTCACGCCACCGGACCGCGTGAAGTTCTCCGAGCGTCTCCAGCGGAAACGTGATTACTACGCGTCCGTGGGATGCCGCTACTGGGTATTCGAGGAAACCGGGCTACGCGGAGCCTTTCTGGAGTTCTGCGAAGCACCCGACCCCGAAACTCTGGCGCGGGCGCACGCATCAGCGCCCGAGCGCGTGCTCGACCCTGCACGCATTTATCACGAAGTGGAGCTGTAAGATGCCGACCCGCACCATCTCGCTCGACGGACGCGCCTGGCGCGTGATGCCTTCCGGTCGAGTCACGCAGTACGACCGCGATGAGTTCGCATTGCTTTTCGTTGCCGGCGCGGGCGACAATCGCGAGGTACGAGTCACGCGATATTCACCCCATGGCATCCGCTCACGTGAGGCGGCGCTGGCGGAGCTCACCGACGCCGACCTCTCGCGCTTGTTCGCGCAGTCCCAACCAAGTGAGATGTCTCCAGAGGCCGGCTACACGCCGTGACGATTGCGACGGCGGCCTATGTCGATCTCCACATGCATTCGACGGCGTCAGACGGGTCGCAAAGCCCGCGGGACGTCGTGCGCGCGGCGAAGATCGCCGGACTCGAAGCCATCGCATTGACCGATCACGACAGCGTCGCGGGGCTGCCCGAAGCGCAGGACGCCGGCGTGGAGTTTGGCGTACGGATCGTGAATGGCATCGAGTTGAGTGCCGTGGAGGGCGATGCTGAGACGCACATGCTCGGACTCCACTTGAGCGACACACTCGTGATCGAACGCGAGCTCGGTGCATTGCGCGACATGCGCGAGCGCCGAGGGCAGCAGATCGTCGACAAGCTCATCGCGCTCGGGGTAATGGTGACGTTCGACGATGTGTTGTCGCAGGCGGGCGGTGGTGCCGTCGGGCGACCGCACGTCGCCCGCGCGCTCGTGGCCGACGGCTGGGCGACGGATGTTCGCGATGCATTCGACCGGTACCTTGGCGCGGGTAAGCCGGCGTACGTCGCCAAGGACCAGTTGGGAATGGCTGCAGCAATCGCGATCATCCACGCGGCGGGCGGTCTCGCCATCCTCGCGCACCCCGGCCCGGCGGGAACGCGCGAACGTTTGACGGCGCTCGCAGCCCTTGGAATGGATGGGGTGGAAGTTCGGCATCCCGGGCACTCCCCGAATGACACCAACCGACTGAATGCCTTGGCCGCGCAACTTGGGTTGCTCGTGAGTGGAGGATCGGATTGGCACGGTGCCGCGGAGGGGCCGCGCACGATCGGCATGATGCAGGTGCCCTTCGAGTGGCTCGCGCTGCAGGATGCACATCTCCTCGAGCGTCGCGCGCCTGCCGCATGACCGACCTCGACGGACGCGTCGCGCTCGTCACGGGCGCCGGACGACGTGTGGGGCGTGCGATCGCCATTGCGCTCGGCGCGCTGGGCATGCGCATCGCTGTGCACTACAACGAGTCGGTCGACGGCGCGCGCGATACCGCAAGCATCATCGAGGACGCGGGAGGCTCCGCCGCCCTTGTGCGCGCGAACCTCACCGAGATCAAGGCGTGCGAGCGACTCATCGATGCACTGGTCCTCGAGCACGGTGAAATGCATACCCTCGTGAACTCGGCGGCGGTGATGGTGCATACCCCCTTCGGTTCTGTGTCCGAGAAGCAGTGGGACGACATGTTTGCGCTCAACGTCCGCGCTCCGTTCTTTCTTGCGCAGCGTGCCGCGTCCGCTCTTCGGGTCGCGCGAGGCAATATCGTCAACATCGCGGATCTCGCGGCATTCGAGACATGGACTGGATACGTCCCACACGGCATGACGAAGGCCGCCCTCGTGCAGATGACGCGCGCTCTCGCACACACGATGGCGCCCGACGTTCGCGTGAATGGAGTGGCGCCTGGCGTCGTGCTCCTGCCAGATGGTTTCGATCCCGAGAAA
>JALYVY010000017.1:20662-33602 GCA_030852985.1 Gemmatimonadota bacterium
GCCGAGCACCTGCGTCGCACGACGCCCCTCCAACGCATCGGTTCACCCGAGGACGTCGGCCAGGCGGTCGTCTATCTCGTCCAGGCGGAGTTCGTCACGGGCGAGGTAATTCGCGTCGATGGGGGACGGCACGTCCGGCGCTGATCGCGCGCTGCCCATCGCGCGCGCGCCACTCGCATTCGGCCGCATCATCATCATCGGGGGCGGATGCTACGGCAGCTACTACGTTCGCCAGCTTGGCCGAGCGGCCGCCGTCGGCGCCGCGAAATGGAAGGAGTTGATCGTGGTCGATCGGGATCGCGAATGTCTCGTCGCCCAGCTGCCGATGGCGGATCGACCCTCCGCCCTCCGTCTCGAGACCGCGAGCTGGACGGACTATTTTTCGCGCTTTCTGTCAGACGCAAGTGACGGCCGCGCGCCGGCGGGAAACGACGCGATCGTCCCCTCGCCGCTGATGCCGCACTTGATGGCCGAGTGGCTATTGATGCGGGCGCAGGTGCGGTGGCCGCGGCGGCAGATCGCAGTCGCGCCGATGGGTACCGCGCCCAAGGTGCCCTGGCAGATGACGGGCGCGGATAACACCCAGTTCGTCAGCTTTGCGGAGTGGATCTGTCCCGTCAATTGCGTCGAGCCTGTCCTTTGTCCCGCCACCAGGGGAGCGCGCTCGTGGAGCCTTCCCGATGCCCTGACATCCTACGTAGCGGACGAACGGGGAGCAGGTCGCACCGTCGAGGGACCATTCGTCTTTCATTGCTCCCATCGAACCTATGGGGTGGGCATGATCGACGTCGCGGATGTCGTTGCCGCTGACCGGGCCATTGCCGAGAGGGGAATGCGCGGCGCGGCCTCGTTCCTCGTGGGCACCGCGTCGCACTGCCATGGTGCGCTTCAGCGCATCGAGGTCGGCCCTCCCGTCGAGCTAGGCAGCTAAGGAGGGCCGCCGCCGGCCTCGGGTGGAGCCGAATCGTGGAACGTTCCAGTTCCATCGCGGACTTCTTCTGGCGAGATTGCACGATTGCGGTCGGTACGTGCCCCCCGTCGAGGGATCGGTCTTGGTTACAGCAAAGCAGTATGACGTCGTCATTGTTGGAGCCGGCCCAGCCGGAATGTGCGCTGCACTCTACACGGGCCGATCCATGCTCAGCACGGTGGTGCTGGAGCGTGGCGTTCCTGGAGGCGAGCTGCTGAACACCGAGAAGCTCGACGACTGGATCGGTGAGAAGTCCATCCTCGGATGGGAGTTGGCGAAGAAGTTCGAGGATCACTCTCGTGAGTTTGGGGCGGAGTTCGTGACGGCCAATGTCTCGTGCGTTACGCGGCTGCCCGACGGCACCTTCGAGACCACCACCGACGACGGCGGTCGCTACACCTCACCCGCCGTCATTGTCACTGCCGGGGGAACACCGGTGAAGCTCGGCGTTCCCGGTGAGCTGGAATTTGCCGGCAAGGGCGTTTCGTACTGCGCCATTTGCGACGGCGCATTCTTCAAGACGCACACGATCGCGGTGGTTGGTGGCGGAGATGCCGCGGTGGAGGAGGCCGATTTTCTCACGCGGTATGCCGACAAGGTCTACGTCATCCACCGGCGTAACGGCTTCCGCGCGTCCCGGATTCTGCAGCAACGGCTCCTCGCGAATCCGAAGATCGAGGTGATCTGGAATACCGTCGTTGAGGAGGTGCTCGGCGATGAGCAGGGGCTGATGAAGGCGCTGCGCCTCCGGGACGTCGTCACCGATACGGTGCGCACCCTCGATGCGACCGGCTGCTTCGTGTTTGTCGGCTTCCGCCCGAACACGGGCATCATCAACGGGCACTTCGACCATGATGAGATGGGCTACGTGAAGACGGACACCATCATGCAGACGTCGATTCCTGGCCTCTTCGCGGCAGGCGACCTGCGGTCTCAGCTCACGCGGCAGGTCACGACGGCCGTCGGTGACGCAACGACGGCCGCCATTGCGGTCGAGAAATACCTGAAGGCGCGTGCGGAAGGCAGCCCAGTGCCTCCCGAGGGCACGGGCGGGTATGCCATATGAGAATCGAATCGCGGACGGTCGGCGCCTTCGCTGAAAACTGCTATCTCCTCGTGGACGAGGAAAGCGGCCGTGGCGTGCTGGTCGACCCGGGCGATGACGGCGAGCGTATCATCGACATGGTGGCAAAATCCGGCGCCGTTCTCGATGCGATCTGGCTGACGCATGCGCATCTCGACCACATCGGCGCGATCAACACGGTGCGGGCCCGGTACGCGGTGCCTGTTTACCTGCATCCGCTCGACCTGCCGTTCTACGAGCGGCTGTCGGCACACGCCTCGCGCATGTACGGCCTACCCTGGGATCAGCCGGAAGCCGCAACGCTGCCAATCGCCGAGGGCGACCGGTTGACATGTGGCACGCTCGAGTTCGTGGTGATGCACGTACCCGGACACGCGCCGGGGCAGGTGAGCTTCAATGGACATGGCGTGGCCATCTCCGGTGACCTGCTCTTTTCCGGCAGCATCGGCCGAACCGATCTTCCGCTCTCGGATCCCTACGCGATGGACGTGTCGCTCGAACACTTTGCCGCGCTGCCGGCATCGACCGTCGTTTATCCTGGCCATGGCACGTACACGACAATCGGGAAGGAGATCGAGACCAATCCGTTCCTGTCGGGCCGCGCGCGCACCGTGAAGCGATGAACGGACGGGGCCTGTACACATCGCTGGTCAGCATCGCGCTGCTCGCGGCGTGGCTGGGCGTGGCCGTCTTCGTTGCGGCGGTCATTGCACCGGCGGCTTTTGCCGTGTTGCCCACGCGAGCGCTGGCGGGTGCGCTGGTGGGCCGAGCGTTGCCTGTGCTCTTCATCAGTGGAGTTCTGCTCGGTGGAATGGCCACGGCGTACTACGCGACGAGCGCGCGCATCACGGCGCTTGGCGGACTGCTCCTGCTCACCGGAAATGCGGCAGCCCTCATGATCGAACGACGTCTGCACGATTTGCTCACCGCGGTCGGGGCGCCCATCGACACGTTGGCGATGACGGATGCACGACGCGTCGAGTTCGGCCGCCTCCACGGGCTCAGCGTGTTGATGATGGGCGTCGGCGTGGTGGGCGCGTCGATCGCGCTCGTCACACTGGCTCGCCGCATTCATGCGAACGGCGGGAATCCGCAGCCCGCGATTGCTTCACGCACCGATGCCACGTCTTCGGCCATGGCGTCTTCCTCTTCCTCGATGATCACATGACCGCGTCGACCCGCACCGAGAAGGACCCGCTTGGTCCAAAGGAAGTCCCTACGGAAGCGCTCTACGGCGTGCAGACCGTGCGCGCGAAGGAGAATTTTCCCATCAGCGGACTGGCTCCACTCTGGCCCTTTGTGATGGCCCAGGTGTGGATCAAGAAGGCGGCGGCGCAGACGCACAAGGAGACCGGGCGTCTCGACGGCAAGCTGGCCGACGCGATCATCACCGCGGCCGACGAAGTGCTCGAGCGCAAGCACGATTCGCAGTTCATTGTGGATCCGTACCAGGCCGGTGCCGGCACGTCGCACAACATGAACGTGAACGAGGTGCTCGCCAACCGCGCCAACGAGTTGCTGGGTGCCGCGCGAGGGACGTATGCGCCAGTGCATCCGAATGACCACGTCAACATGGCGCAGAGCACGAACGACACGATCCCGACGAACATCCGGCTCGCGTGTCTTTCGCAGCTCGATGGATTCGTGGGGGCGTTCGAAGGCTTGCGCGACGCGCTTGCCGCGAAGGGCAAGGAGTTCGATCACGTCGTGAAGGCGGGGCGCACGCACCTGCAGGACGCCATGCCCATTCGCCTCGGACAGGAGTTCACCGCTTACGCGGGCTCGCTCGACCGCGGCATCCGGCGAGTGACGGAGGCGGCCGACTACCTGCGCGACCTGGGTATTGGTGGCAGCGCCGTGGGTACCGGTGTAACGGTCGAGAAGGAGTATCCGGAGCTGACCGTTCGCAACCTGCAGGCGATCTCGGGGCTCGAGTTGCGCGTGGGCCAGGATCGCATCCAGCTCATGCAGAGCATGGGCGATGTTGCCGCGTTCAGCGCCTCCATGCGCGTGCTCGCGATCGACTTGAGCAAGATCGCCAGCGACCTGCGCATCATGGTGATGGGACCCCGCACCGGTATCGACGAGATCAAGCTTCCGGCCGTGCAGCCCGGCTCCTCGATCATGCCGGGGAAGATCAACCCCTCCATCCCGGAGATGGTGAACCAGGTCTGCTTTCAGGTCATGGGGCTCGACACCACGGTGGCGATCGCGGCGGAACACGGTCAGCTCGAACTGAATGTGATGATGCCCGTGATCGCATTCAACGTGCTGCTGGCCATGCGCATCCTCACGAACGCCGCCACCGTCTTCAACGAGAAGTGTGTCAGCGGCATCGAGGCCCATGAGGATATGTGCGCCTACTGGGTCGAGCGCTCCGCCGCCCTCGCGACCGCACTCATGCCGCACATCGGCTATGCACGCGCGGCAGAGTTGAGCAAGCAGTCGGTGAAGGAAGGCATGCTGGTACGCGACATGGTCAAGCGCGATCAACTTCTGCCGGCCGACGAAATCGACGATGTACTCGACCTGCGCAAGATGACCGAGATCGGCGTGCCGGGCGGTAAACACGGGATGGTCGCGGGCGGCTGAAGGATGACCCCGCGCCTACGCTCACTGGACGGCTCGCAGGCGCGAAGCCGAGCGGAATAGCCGAAGCCCGGCGACCCCACTAGATTCCCCCGCGTGCGCATCACTACGCAAGCCGAGTACGGGTTGATCTGTGCCCTGCATCTGGCGCGCCGCCTCGGCGACACGCCCGTGACGGGGCGCGAGATTGCCGCGAGTGAGCGTCTACCGGCCGACTACGTCGAGCAGATCATGCTCAAGCTCCGCAGGGCAGACATCGTGGTCAGTACGCGCGGAGCCCGCGGCGGCTACCGCTTGTCGCGCGCCCCGGAAGCAATCACCGTTCGCGACGTCATCTCTGCATCGGAGCATTCCACCTTCGACATCCACTGCGTGAGCCATCCAGTGGAAGCGGCGCGGTGCGCGGAATCACACGACTGCAGCATTCGTCCCGTGTGGGAACTGCTGCAGCGGCGCATCGATGAGGTCCTGGACAGCGTGCGGTTGAGCGACTTGCTGTTGCAGGAAAGCGAGGTTCGCGAGCGCGTGGGACTGGAGCCGCCAGTGCGTGCTGGCTCCCGGCGCCTGGCGCTCCCCGTGCTTCAGGGCTGACGGTGCAGGCGCCCGTGCGCCTCTTTCGAAGCTTCCGTGCGAACCGCGCGTTGCTGCGCCGCAGCGCGGCATACGCGGCCGCACTGATGCAGGAGCCGGCGCCCGGCGACATCGATTGGCTCGCCCGCGGCGCAACGCGTGGTGACGTCGATCACGCCATGTGGGAGCTGCGGTATCTCCGCCGCGCACTCGGCATCCTGGTGGCGCAGCGCGATGCGCTGGACGATCGAACGCCGTCAGAGTCCCTGCGCGCGCTCGTACACCGGATGCACAAGGACCGCAACGTCGACGGCGGCCTCGTCGAGCTGGCAGAGCGTCAGTTCAATGCGCGCCTGAGCGCGTACCGGGACGCTTTCACGTCACGCGGCCAGGGTTCGCCAACACTGCGCGTCGCGCAGAACCTGCTGGCATTCTCCGGCGGGCCCATCCGAACGGATGAACCGGCGGTACGCCAGGGAGCGGAACTGGTGACTCGCTACCTGCTCGAGTCGAATACGGCGTTGCGTGCGAGCTTCGGCGCGGCGAGCCTCCCCGAAGATGTGGCGCCGAGCAGGGCCATTATCGTGGGCACCTGATTGCTGTCGGCGTCTTCTGGCTGAGCGCTTGTTGCCGCGGAAAGGCTGAAGGAAGCCAGCCAAGAGCGACGACAGTTGGCGGAAAACGAAAAAGGGCGGACATCGGACCTGAATGTCGGATATGGGCGGAACATCTGACGTCCAGGTCCGAGTTCCGTTCTTTCCGTAAGTCCGCCAACTGTCGTCGCTGTTCCGCAGTTGTAGCGAGATCTCGATCGATGCGACGCCTGAGCATGGTGGACAGGCTCGAGCGCTCAGCTCAAGCTCACGCTTCGGCTCGTGGCTCGAGCTCTCCATTCGCTTCTTGCTCGCCGCTCGGCCGTTCAATGCAAAACGCCCCTCGCATGCGATGCGAGAGGCGCCATGAATGCAAATGCTCGAGGGGGGACTTGAACCCCCACGCCGGTGAAGGCACAGGCTTCTGAGACCTGCGTGTCTACCAGTTCCACCACCCGAGCGCACACCGGAACAGACGCGCAAATTAACCGGACGCGCGCAGCCAAGTCAACGCATCGCGTTGCCGCTGCGACGTGCGCATTCTAAGTTGAACGGCTGGCTCGCAGCGTCGCGGGCATCGCCCACCGTGACCATGTCGAAGTCGGACGAGAACCCCGAAGTTGAATCGATCGCCAAGAACAGGCGAGCGCGGCACGATTACATCATCATCAACACCTACGAAGCCGGTATCGTGCTTACCGGCAGCGAGGTGAAGTCGCTTCGTGACGGAAAGGCGAACATCTCCGACGCCTATGGCATGGTCCGCGAGGGCGAGATCTACCTCATCAACCTCCACATCTCGCCCTACGAGCGCGCGAGCTACAACAACCATGAACCGACCCGCACGCGCAAGCTCTTGTTGCACAAACGGGAAATCGGGCGTCTGATAGGAGCAATCGAGCGCGAGGGCCTCACCCTTGTCCCGCTCGAGCTCTACTTCAAACGCGGTATCGCAAAAGTGGCCATGGCACTCGGCAAGGGAAAGAAGGCGCACGACAAGCGCGAAGACGCGAAGGCGAAAGACGCTGATCGTGAGATCGCCCGCGTGTTCCGCGCCCGATGATCCTCGCGCTGGCCACGGCATTTCAGCTCGCCGCCGCGACGCCCGGTGACTCCGTCGCGCGGCCCACGAGCCTGCTGGTCAAGGACGCCACCCACTCGGCGTCCATTGCCTTGGTGAACGGCATCGGCGGCCCGTTGCTGCGCGCCGAGCAGCTGAAACCGATTGTCCCTATCACGGTGTCGCACCTGACGGGGAACCGATGGATGCTCATCGTCAACGGCGCCGGGATCGAAGTCACCGACGGCGTTCGCTATGCGCGCGTGGGCGATCAGACGTACCAGCTTGCCGCTTCACCCGAAGTGCGGAAGGGCGCGCTTTACATTCCCCTGCAACTGCTCGCCGAGATCGTACCTCGACTCGTGCCGAATCTCATATGGGATGCCACGCGTTTCGAGCTCCGTGCGTTCTCGTCTGGTCAGAAGTTTGCGGCCCGCGAGGCGACAACATCGTCGCGCAGTAGCGGGCCGAGTCGCGCGGCGAACGACCCCACGCGCGCCGCGCCGCAGAGCCCGGCCGCGACGACGAGCAACGCGCCCCTCGGGCCGCTTCGCCAGCGCCGTCTTGTCGTCGTCGATGCGGGGCATGGGGGGCCTGACGGCGGCATGCACGGCGGCGCGGCCGGCGGTCCGGACGTGCAGGAGAAGAACATCACGCTGAGCGTGTCGAAGCGCGTGGGCGCAGCGCTGGGTCAGCGCGGCATCGACGTGAAATACACCCGCACGACCGATACACTGATCGCGCTGTGGGACCGCGGCCGCATCGCCAACGATGCGAAAGCGGACCTCTTCGTCAGTATTCATGTGAATGCCGCCAATCCCGGGTGGAAGAACCCCGGGGGCGCGAGAGGCTTTGAGACCTATTTTCTGGCCGAAGCCAAGACGGAAGATGCGAAGCGGGTCGAGCGCATGGAAAATGAGGTAGTGCGCTACGAGTCGGGTACGCCCGCGCAGGGCGGCGACGCACTGAGTTTCATCCTCACGGACATGAAGCAGAACGAGCACCTGCGCGAGGCGAACGAGCTCGCCGACATCATCCAGCGTCGAGTGGGGCAGGTGCATCCCGGCACGAATCGGGGCGTGAAGCAGGCTGGTTTTGCGGTGCTCGTCAAGGCATACATGCCCGCCGTGCTCGTCGAGATCGGGTATGGCACGAATCCCTCCGATGCCGCCTACATGAGTGACGCGGCCCGGATGGATGAGTTGGCCGCGGCCATCGCGGATGGCGTGGTCGAATATCTCAAGCGCTACGAGCGCCGCGTGGCGACGGACGAGCGCGCCGGCAGTGGAGGGGGAACTCGCCGGTGAGCCTGCACCGCGGACCGCTCGCGGTGGACGTCGCTGGCCTGGTGTTCCAGAATCCCATCGTCCTCGCCGCGGGAACCGCTGCCTACGGCCGCGAGCTGGCCGGCGTCGTGGACCTGGGCGCGCTCGGCGGCATCGTGACGAAAGCCGTGAGTCCCGAGCCGCGGGCCGGCGCCCGATCGCCGCGCGTGGCGGAATTCGATGGCGGGATGATCAACGCAGTCGGGCTGGCGAATCCGGGTGTCGCCGCCGTGCGAAGCGACCATCTGCCGTGGTTAGCCGCATCCCTGCCGCGCACGCGGAAGCTGGCCAATATCGTGGGCTTCACGACGGAAGAATTTGCGGCCGTCATTGCGGAGCTCGATGCGTCCCTGTCGGCGGACTCCGCAGGATCGCTCGATGGGTATGAGATCAACGTGAGCTGCCCGAACGTGAAAGCCGGCGGCATGGAGTTCGGCGCGGAGCACGCGTCCCTCACGGATGTCGTGCGGCGCGCACGTGCCGCGACGCGTCGCCCGATCTTCGTGAAGCTTTCGCCCATGTTGCCGGATATCGCGCGCACCGCGGCGGTTGCCGTGGACGCCGGGGCTGACGCCATCTCCGTTGTCAATACGATTCCCGGCCTCGTGATCGACGTCGGGCGTCGGCGTCCCGCGCTCGGCTTTGGATCCGGTGGCGTGAGCGGGACAGCGCTGCGCCCGGTGGGGGTGCTGGCGACGTGGAAGATTCGACGCGCGCTCTCGGTGCCAATCATGGGCATTGGCGGCGTTGCCACGGCCGATGATGCGCTCCAGTACCTCATTGCGGGCGCCAGCCTTGTGGGAATGGGCACAGCGATGCTGCGCGACCCACGAGCGCCGGAGCGGGTCGTGCGCGGCCTCGCGCAGTGGTGCGCGCAGGCGGGCGTGGCGCGGATTGCGGACATTGTCGGCTCACTGGAGGTACCCTCGCCATGACGACATCGATTCCGATTGTCGCGCTCGACGTGGCTTCCGCGGTCGAGGCCATGGCCATTGCGCGCACGCTCGGGGACACGTGCCGCTTCTTCAAGGTGGGCAACGAGCTTTTTACAGCGGCGGGGCCGAGCATTGTGCGTTCGCTGCAGGATGACCTCGGCGCGGAGATTTTCCTGGACCTCAAGTTCCACGACATTCCCAACACCGTGGCCGGCGCGGTGCGTCAGGTTTCGGCGCTGGGCGTGCGGTTGACGACGGTGCATGCGAGTGGCGGCCCCGCCATGCTTCGCGCGGCGCAGGAGGCGGCGGGCGCCAGGTGCGGTGTGATGGCGGTGACTGTGCTGACGTCGTTTGACGCGGCCAGCCTCGCGACCGCCTGGGGGCGGACGCCGCTTGTGGTCGAGTCTGAAGTACTCCGTCTCGCGTCGGATGCCGCGTCGGCGGGGCTTCACGGGCTGGTCTGCAGCGGCGCGGAGGCGGGACATGTCGCGGCGTCGCATCCCGGGCTGGCAGTGCTCGTACCGGGAATACGGATGGCGGGAGGGCATTCGCACGATCAGCAGCGGGTCGTCACGCCTGCGGCGGCGCAGGCGAGCGGGGCACGCTACCTGGTTCTGGGGCGCGCGGTGACCGCCGCCGGCGACCCCCGAGCGGCGATGCAGCAGGTGCTCGCTGAGCTGGGCGCGTCGGAGAAGTCCGGATCCAGAACTACCTGACGCCGGCGACCGGTTCGGCACTCCTGACGGTCGGCGCCCAGATCCGGCACTGCTTCTGCGTCGGCGCCCTTTTCGCTGTTGTCGGACGATGATGTGCGTGTCCTTGCGACTCTCAACGAGTGGCTGATCATCATGTTGATGCAGAAACGCGCCTGTTCAAAATCAACCGCGACACATCGCCGGCTCGCGTCGATTGCGCTGATCCTGTGCGCGTCCCCCGTGTCGCCCCTCACGGCGCAGAGCGCAATGGTCGGGCCCGTGCCAGTGGACATCGAAGTACCGCTGCGCCCAACCCCGGTGATGGCGGAGGGCAAGCTGCGGCTGCTTTATGAGCTGCATGTCACCAATTTCGGTGGCACGGCACTCGCGCTCACGCGCGTCACTGTGGCGGGGAATAATCCGACCGCGCTTGCTGATCTGCAGGGCACTCAACTTGCCGGTAGTTTTGCGGCACTGACCCCCGCGGCACGCGCCGGTGGACGAAACGTGATCCTCGGGGGCGCACGCGCTATCGTGTTTCTCCTTGTGAGTGTAGACAGCGACACGGCTCCCGTGACAATGCGTCACCGCCTGGCTTTCGAGAGCGTGGCGACGGCTGATGCGGCCGGCGGCGCCGCAGGCCCGCCGACAGAACAGTTTGTCAACGGTCCAGTGTTCGACGTGCCGCGACCGACGTCCCTCGTGCTTGGTCCGCCGTTGCGCGGTCGTTGGATCGCGGGGAATGGGCTGTCAAACGAAACCGGTCACCGCCGATCGCTGATCGCGTTGGATGGCCGAGCGCGCATTGCCCAGCGTTTCGCGACCGACTGGGTGGCGCTCGGCGCAGACGGGAAGCTGACGCGTGCCGGCGAGGTGTCGCGGAACGCGGACTACTACGGGTACGGCGCGGAGGCGATGGCGGTCGCCGCGGCCGTGGTGGTCGCCACGACCGACGGAATCCCGGAAAACACGCCCCAGGTGAAGCAGCGGGCGGTGCCTATCACGCTGGAGACGATTGCCGGCAACAATGTCGTGCTCGATCTCGGCGGCGGTCGCTACGCGCTCTATGCGCATCTTCAGCCGGGTCGGCTTGCGGTGAAGCGGGGTGATCGCGTGCGCGCCGGACAGGTGATCGGGTACGTAGGCAATTCCGGCAATTCGGACCTGCCGCATCTGCACTTCCAGGTGATGGACGGGCCGTCGCCGCTTGGGTCGGAGGGTGTTCCCTACCTCCTGGGATCGTTCCGGCAGGAAGGCGTGGCGTTTGTTGGCGCGGCACTCTTGCGGGATGGATTCCGGTCGCCCATCGACGGGGGGAGTGATCGGCATGACGAACTGCCGGTCCAGAACGCGCTCGTGGCGTTTCCCTGACGGCTGGGGAAGCGCGGCCGGTGGGGTGCCATGCGGGCGGATGCGCGCGAGGCCTCGGGAAGACGCAACGGGTCGTATTTCATGGGGTTGCGATAACTTACCGCCCCGGTTATTCTAAGTGACTTGGCTGGAAAATCTCACGTTTTGCAATGATGGTATTCGAGTGAAATTCCGCAGCAGCGTGAAGCCGATCTGTGAGCACTGCAAGGTTGTCAAGCGCAACGGCGTGACTCGCATCATCTGCAAGCGCAATCCAAAGCATAAGCAGCGTCAGGGCTGATAGAGAATGGCTCGTATTTCTGGCATCGATCTCCCGAAGGACAAAAAGGTTGAGATCGGACTGACCTACATTTTCGGCATCGGACGGGCGTCCGCGCTGGAGATCATGGAAAAGGCGGGGATCGACTCGGCGCTGCGTATTCGCGACCTGAGCGATGCTGACGTGAACAAGTTGCGTCAGGTGATCGAGAAGGAGTATCGCGTCGAGGGTGCGTTGCGTACGGAGGTCTCGATGAACATCAAGCGGTTGATGGACATCGGGTCGTACCGTGGCACGCGTCATCGTCGCGGGCTTCCCGTTCGTGGTCAGCGCACGCACACGAATGCGCGCACGAAGAAGGGTCCGCGCCGCGCGATTGCCGGCAAGAAGAAGGTAACCAAGTAATTATATGGCGACTGGAAAGAAGACCAAGAAGGTCGTGGAGGCGGAGGGCGTGGCCCACGTCAACGCGACGTTCAACAATACGACAGTGACCATCACGGATCCGCGCGGCAATGCGATCGCGTGGGGCTCGAGTGGCAAGGCTGGCTTCAAGGGCTCCAAGAAGAGCACGCCCTTCGCCGCGACGGTCGCGGCGGAGCAGTGCGCTCGCGAGGCGCTCACGGCTGGTGTGAAGCGGGTGCACGTGCGCGTGCAGGGTCCTGGCAGCGGCCGCGAGTCGGCCATTCAGGCGCTCGCCGCGGCGGGGCTGCAGGTGAAGTCGATCAAGGACGTGACGCCGATCCCGCATAACGGCTGCCGTCCCCCGAAGCGTCGGAGAGTCTGAGATGGGTCGCTATACAGGTCCGAGCTGCCGTCAGTGCCGCCGAGAAGGCACCAAGCTGTTTCTCAAGGGCACCAAGTGCTTTACCGAGAAGTGCCCGGTCGAGCGTCGTCCGTACGCGCCGGGCCAGCATGGCCAGGCGACGGCACGTCGCCGCAAGGCGAGCGAGTTCTCCAAGCAGCTCCGTGAGAAGCAGAAGATCAAGCGCATCTACGGCGTGAGCGAGAAGCAGTTCCGCAACACGTTCGACAAGGTCAGCTCGCAGCCCGGCCTTCGAGGCCACAACCTGCTGGCCGCCCTCGAGACGCGCCTCGACAACGTCGTGTACCGCATGGGCTTCGCATCCAGCCGCAAGGCGGCGCGCCAGCTCATTCGGCACCGTCATGTCGAAGTGAACCAGGCCGGCGTCGACATCCCGAGCTTCCACGTGCAGCCCGGACAGGAAGTGCGCCTTCGCGTGAAGTCGCGCGAGCAGGTGTCCGTGCTTACGGCGATGGATCAGTCGTCGCGTGGTGCGCCGCTGCCCTGGATCGCGGTCGACAAGGATACGTTCAGCGGTCGCGTGCTCGAGAAGCCCGCCCGCACGAGCATTCCGATCGCCGCGCAGGAACAGCTCGTCGTCGAATTGTATTCGAAGTAAGGAAGATATTTCCGTCAGACAGTTCGACTGTCTGACAGTCTGACAGCTCAGCTGTCGGACAAGTG
>JALYVY010000017.1:33612-36365 GCA_030852985.1 Gemmatimonadota bacterium
CACGGGTCAGACTGTTAGACCGTCTGGCTATCAGGTCGGGGGCCCAAACCCCTTTACGAGTCTGCCACGCGTTTGGGGCGAGGCAGAGCGTTTCCGGATCGGAACGCCGTCCGGAATGACCCGAACACACTGACTGAATCATGGCTTCTACGATCGATCTTCGTGGTCTTGTCCGTCCGCAGCTGGTCGAAGCGACCAAGCGCGAGGACAATCCCAATGTCGCCGAGTTCCGCTTGCAGCCGCTCGAGCGCGGCTTTGGGCACACGCTCGGCAATGCGATGCGTCGCATGCTGCTCTCGTCCCTCCGCGGCGCCGCCGTGTGGGGCGTGCGCATCGATGGCGTCGTGCACGAGCACCAGACCATCCCGGGTGTCGTCGAGGATGTGCACCAGATCATCGGCAACCTCAAGACGCTCACGCTGACACTGGTCGACGACGTCGAGAGTGCGGTCCTGCACATCAAGCGCGATGGCGCTGGTGCGGTCACGGCAGGTGATGTCACGCCCGTTTCGGGGGTGCGCATCATCAACCCGTCTCACCACATCCTCACGCTGCACGACGATCGCGACCTGAACATCGAGCTCTACGTCAACAAGGGTCGCGGGTACGTCGAGTCGGATCAGCATCCGCTCGATCGCGGCCTGCCGGTCGATCTCGTTCGCATTGACTCGATCTACAACCCGGTGCGTCGCGCGAACTTCTCGGTCGCCGAGACCCGCGTGGGCCAGCGTACGGATTACGATCGTCTTACGCTGACGGTCGAGACCAACGGCACCATCTCGCCGGAAGAAGCGGTGAGCTATGCCGCCGCGCTGGCGCAGACGCACTTCCAGTACTTCGTGGAGTTTGGTTCGCACTCGTCGGCACCAGTCGCCGGCGGTGGTGGTGAAGGGGCCGGCACTGACGGCGCACGCATGCAGGGCCTGCTCAAGACCCCGATCGACGATCTCGAGCTGAGCGTCCGCTCGGTGAACTCGCTCAAGAATTCGAACATCCGGAGCCTCGGCGACCTGGTTCGCCAGACAGAGAGCCAGATCCTGCAGGTCAAGAATTTCGGCAAGAAGTCGCTTCAGGAGATCGCAGATCTGCTCGAGCGTGAAGGTCTGAACTTTGGTATGCGCTTCGAGGAGAATGGGGAAGGCGTTCGGGTGCTCGATTGGGGCACACCGCCGAGCCAGGCTGCCGCGGCTGCGCCCGACGACGAAGAGGAGTAACACCAGATGCGTCACCAGAAGGCGGGACGGCAACTACGCCGCACGAGTGAGCAGAAGCTTGCGCTGATGCGCAACCTCGCGACCTCGCTCATCGAGAGCGAGTCGATCGAGACGACTGAGGCCAAGGCCAAGGAGCTTCGTCCATTCATCGAGAAGCTGGTTACAAAGGCGCGGACTGGGACGCTGCACGCGCGGCGACTCGCGATTCGCCACATCCACAAGCGGGAAGCGGCCGACAAGTTGTTTCAGGTGCTGGGGCCGCGTTTCGCGGCGCGCAACGGTGGCTACACACGCATCCTGAAGACCGGCTTCCGCAAGGGTGACGGCGCCGACATGGCGCGCATCGAGTTCATGCCGGAGGCGAAGTAACATGGCCATCCAGCGCAATCGGTGCTTTCACTGCGACAAGGGTGTCGCATTCGGTAACAACGTGTCGCACGCGAACAACAAGACGCGTCGCACGTGGAAGCCCAATCTGCAGGTCGTTCGCACGCTCATCGACGGCAAGATCACCAAGGTCAAGGTCTGCACGCGCTGCCTGAACGCGGGGAAGGTTCCGCGAGCTCCGCGCGGCGTGCAGGTGGCGTGACGGGCGGCTTCCGGCAATCCGGCACGCACTAGGGAGCTCGGTCGGGCTCCCTTTTTCACGTCCTCAACTAACGTTATCGGATGGCTACGGCATTCATTACGGGAATCACCGGACAGGACGGCTCCTACCTCGCTGAATTCCTGCTCGCAAAGGGATATCGCGTGGTGGGTGTCGTGCGCCGCAGCTCCACGACTCCATATGAACGCATCTCGCACCTGATCGATAGGATCGAGCTGGTTTCGGCGGACCTGCTCGACCAGTCGTCGTTGACCGATGCGATCCATGATGCTAAGCCGGACGAGATCTACAACCTTGCCGCGCAGAGCTTTGTGCAAACGTCCTGGCCACAGCCCGTGCTCACCGGTGAGTTCACGGCACTCGGCGTGACACGCATGCTCGAGGCCATGAAGAAGGCCGCGCCGAAGTCGCGATTCTATCAGGCCAGCTCGAGCGAGATGTTCGGCAAGGTCATGGAAGTGCCGCAGCGCGAATCGACGCCCTTTTATCCAAGAAGCCCGTACGGAGTAGCCAAGGTGTATGGCCACTGGATCACGCTGAACTACCGGGAGAGCTTCGGCCTCTACGCCGTTTCGGGGATTCTCTTCAATCACGAAAGTCCGCGTCGCGGCCTCGAGTTTGTCACGCGCAAAGTCACGGATGGCGCCGCGCGGATCAAACTCGGGGTCTCCAGGGATCTGCGATTGGGCAATATCGAAGCCCGTCGCGATTGGGGCTTCGCGGGCGATTATGTGGACGCGATGTGGCGCATGCTTCAGCAGGACGAGCCGGACGATTACGTCGTGGCCACGGGCGAAACGTGGTCCGTGCGGCAACTCTGCCAATTCGCATTCGAGGCGGTCGATCTGGACTACAGGGATTACGTAACGCACGACTCGAGATTCGATCGACCGGCGGAGGTCGACCTGCTTGTGGGAGATCCGTCGAAGGCG
>JALYVY010000113.1 GCA_030852985.1 Gemmatimonadota bacterium
GGGCGTGCCGCGCACGAAGGACTTGGTTCCGTCGATGGGGTCGATGATCCAGCGTCGCCTGGCTCCCACGCGCTCTTCACCGAACTCCTCTCCCAGCAAGCCGTCTTCGGGAAAGAAGCGACGAACCCACTCGCGGGCCGCCATCTCTGCCGCGCGATCCGCCTCGGTAACCGGGGAACCGTCCGTCTTTGTCTCGACGACGAGATTGGACCGATAGTAGCCGAGTGCGATGTCGCCGGTAATGCGAGCGAGATCCGCTGCCGGGGATACGAGATCGTCGAGCGCCGACGCTGAGGTCACGCGGCCCGCACGGGAAGAAGGGCAACGCGCATCGCACGCTTCACGGCGCTGACCGTCGTGACACCGTCGTGAAGGATGCCGGCGAGCAAGGCTGCGTCCGCCTTTCCGTGCTCGAACACATCGCAGACGTCCTGCGCGCTGCCCGCACCACCGGAGGCGACGACAGGAACGGCGACCGCATCCGCAACCGCCCGCGTCAGCGCGAGGTCGTACCCCGTCCGCGCACCATCGCGATCAATGCTGGTCAACAGCACCTCCCCTGCACCACGGCGCACACACTCCTCGGCCCATTCGATTGCATCGAGCTCTGTACGCTCGCGACCGCCCTTCACGTACACCGCCCATGAGGCGCCCTCGCACTTGGCATCGATGCTGGCTACCACGCATTGCGATCCAAAGCGGTCCGCCGCTTCCGTGATCAAGGCGGGCCTTCGCACTGACGCCGAGTTGATGCTGACCTTGTCTGCGCCGGCGCGCAGCGCGAGGCCGACGTCATCCACCGTGCGCACCCCGCCACCAATGGTAAGCGGCACGAACAAGCGCTCCGCCGTGCGGCGGGCGACGTCGAGCAGCGTGCCGCGCGCTTCCGCGCTGGCGGAAATGTCGAGGAACACGATTTCGTCCGCGCCCTCTCGCTCGTAGCGCGTCGCGAGATTAACGGGATCTCCGACATCACGAAGGTTCACGAATCCCGTCCCCTTCACCACGCGCCCGACCGCAACGTCCAGGCATACGACCACCCGCCGCGTCAGCATCTACGCCGGATCCTCGAGGCGCAGCACCACACCGCCCTTGGTGCTGAAGACGGCGCCCGTATCCACGAAGGCCTCCCGAATCGCGAGTCCAAGGGCCTTGAAGGCCGCCTCGACGACATGATGACGGTCCGTGCCGCGTATCACGCGCAGATGCAGTGTCGCCTTCGCGTTGTCGCTGAAGGATCGCATCCAGTGATCGTAGAGGGTACTTGGCAGGGGTCCACAGTAATACGGTCGCCCTCCCAGGTCGATGGCACAGTGGACGAGCGCATCGTCCATCGGGATGGTGCGGTCGCCGTACCGGGCCGCCGTGGCCGGAACGAGGCCGGCAACCGCCGAGCCCACGCAGATGCCGACGTCCTCGATGACGTGATGCGACAAGTCACCCGTCGCGCGCAGATCCAGATCGAGGCCACTGTAACGAGCGAATGCGACCAGCATGTGATCCAGGAACGGCTTGCCCGTATTGATGGATCCCACACCCGTCCCGTGTGTCAGCTCGCAGCGGATGGTGGTTTCCTTGGTTTCGCGAACGACGATGGTCATCTGATGCTCCAGTGGGATTCAGGCAGCGGTAAGCCGATCATTCGCCGAACTCGCCAGCCAGTACGACCGGGTCCAACGCGCCCGTGTACAACGCCATGCCGATGACGACACCGGCGAGTCCGCGGTGCTCCAGGGCGCGCATGTCCTGCATCGTGGCAACGCCCCCCGACGCATACACCGGAAAGTGTGACGACTCCGCCACGTCTTCCATGAGGGGAAGGTCGGTCCCCTGCATCTGCCCCTCCCGATGAACCGCCGTTACGAGCAGGCCAGCGAGCGGCAGCGCATTCAACTCGTCCACAACATCGAGGATGTCCACCGGCAGCGTGTGCGCCCACCCTCGTGTCGTGACCCGCCGCTCGCGAACGTCGCAGGCCACGATGATCTCGCCCGGATGACGCGCTGCGAGCTCGGCAAGCCACTCCGGCTCTTCGATGGCGCGCGTGCCGACGATCACGCTCACCGCGCCCGCTTCAAGAAGATCCTCCACCAACTCACTGGAGCGAACGCCGCCACCAACCTGTACGGGGACGCCACTGTCGAAGAGCAGTGAACGCACGACGGCGATGTTCGATCCACGACTCGTCGCGGCATCCAGGTCGACGACGTGGAGTCGTCGGAACCCGTAATGCTCCCATGTCCGCGCGACATTAACAGGATTCTCGAGACGCACCTTCTCCTCCGCGAATGAGCCCCCGACCAGCTGCACGCAGGCACCGTCGCGCAGGTCGACAGCCGGAATCGCGATCACTGTAAACCTCGGTTGTTCGACGTTTCGCGCAGGAACGCATGGAGAAATTCCACGCCCGCGCGCGAACTCTTTTCTGGGTGAAACTGCACGCCGACCACGGCACCGGCCCGGACGGCGGCCGGAAAACGGTCTTCTTCGTGCGTCGTCCAGGCGATCACGCAGTCGTCAGTGGTTGGACGACACACGAAGCTGTTCGCATAGTAGGCGATGGGAAGGGGCGCGCTGCGAAAGAGCTCGTCGTCTCGCGCCGGGATCACCTCATTCCAGCCGATCTGCGGCACCCGCCGCGCCGCGAGTCGCCGGACACGACCGGGAATGACGCCAAGCCCCACTCCCTCCCCCTCGTCACTCGCATCGAAGAACAACTGCATGCCCAGGCAGATTCCTATCGTGGGAAGGCCGGCGAGCATCGCGCCCCGCATCACATCGCGACCCGCGCCAAGACGCTCGACAGCGGCTCCGAACGCCCCGACGCCCGGGAGCACGAGCACGTCCGTGTCGACGGATTGAACGGGATCGGTCTCCACACTCACTTCCACATCCTCAACCTCGAGCGCCTTCGCGAGCGAGTGAAGATTTCCGGCTCCGTAGTCAAAGATCGTCACACGCATGCGAGCACCGCGGTCAGCGCGCCGACCAGTCGCTCCATCGACCCCCACGGACCAACCCCGATCCGCAGTGCAGTTCCCTTGGATTGCGCGAACTCGGGAATGGCCAGCGGAAGACCGCCGAACCATCGCACGCCTACGCCGCGCTCGCGCAAACCCGCAGCGAGATTCCTGGCGCGAGCATCCGGCACCATCACGAAATTGGCCGCGGACGGAAGCACAACGAGCCCGAGATCCCCCAGTAGCACACAAAGACGATCGCGATTCTCGATCGCAAGCGCCGCATGAGCGCGCACCCAATCCAATCCCTCCGGTGTTGGCTCCAAAACGGCCGCCACCACCTCCTCCGCCAGCCTGCCGACCTTGTACGGGCCGCGCGCGCGCTCGATGTGCCGAGCGATGTCCGTCGATGCCACGCCATAGCCGATGCGAAGGCCAGCAAGGCCGAACGCCTTCGAAAACGTGCGCGCCACGATCAAGCGATCGAACCGCGCCACCAGATCGACGAAGACGTCCGGTGCGAACTCCGCGTACGCTTCGTCCACGAGCACGATGCCGTCGGCATGTTCGAGGACGTACTCCACTGCAGCACGCGATACGCTGGTCGCCGTTGGATTATTCGGCGCGCAGACGTACGTGATCTTCGCCCGCGCATCCACCAGGCGCTCTACGTCCAGGTCGAACGATGACGTGAGCGGAATGGCGACGGGATCCAGGCCATTCAGCCGTGCCATCACGGGAATCATGGAAAACGTCGGCGACGAAAAGGCGATGCGTTCACCGCTCTCACCAAAGGCACGCATGGTCGAGTCGAGCACATCGTCCGACCCACAGCCGGTCACGACACTGATGCCCGATGCGTCCCTCAGTCCGACATACGCGAGCAGCGCTGCCTGCAGTGGCTCGGAGTACAGGGCAGGATACCGCGAGAGTGCATCACCGCGTGCCCGAGAAAGCGTGCGCACCGCCGCGGGTGGCGCACCCCAGAGATTCGTGTTGTCGCTGAGATCGACCGCACACCGTGGAAGCTCGCCGCCCATGTGCGGAAGTCCCCTCGACGCCTCGCGTGCCAGGCGTAACGAATCCGACGTTGTCATGCTATCCCCTCATCACGCCACCACCTCGCCGCGAGCGCGTGACCACCCAGACCCTCGGCCGTCGCGAACACATCGACGTCATTGGCCAATCGCGCGGCTGCCTCGCGTGTGACACGCTGGTAGGTGGTCCAGCGCACGAAGTCGAGCGTGGACAAGCCCGAGTACGACCGCGCCAGGCCGCCCGTCGGCAACACATGATTCGCGCCGGTCATATAGTCGCCGAATGCCACGGACGCGTACTCTCCCACGAAGACAGTGCCCGCATTGCGGAGACGAGGGAGCACGTCGTCGGGCGTGGTGACAAGCAGCAGCAAGTGTTCGGCGGCGTACTGGTTCGCGAAGACCACCGCTTGCTGAACCGTCTCCGTCCAGAGCACCGCGCCCTGGCCCGCCAGCGCCGCGGCAACAATATCTCGACGAGGTTGTGCCAGAATGTCCGTAGCCAACGCGGCGACCACGGCCTCCGCAACCGCCCGGCTTGCAACGACTGCGACCACCGCGGCCAGCGGATCGTGTTCCGCTTGTGCCATCATCTCGCGCGCGACGAGTCGCGGATCGGCCGCATCATCGGCGAGCACCAGCAGCTCGCTGGGTCCCGCCGGCGAGTCGATTGCGACCGCACTTGCCACTTGCAGCTTGGCTTCCGCCACGTAGGCATTCCCTGGGCCCACAATACGATCCACTCGCGGCACGCTCGCGGTGCCGTACGCCATCGCGGCGATCGCCCCAGCACCGCCCAGTGCAAACACCCGATCGGCCCCCGCAAGTGCTGCCGCCGCCAAGACGACATCGGAAGGCAGGCCGCGCGCGTGTGTAGGCGGAGAGCAAACGACCACTTCTGCCACGCCCGCCACACGTGCGGGAATTACTCCCATCAACACGCTGCTGGGATAAGCGGCGCGACCTCCCGGAGCGTAGACACCGATACGCCCCAACGCGTCTGGACGACGTCCCACGATGATCCCCGGCTCGCTCTCCGCTTCCTGGGGCGACGGCCGGAACGCCTCGTGAATGCGGCGAATGTTGCTGGCCGATCGCTCCATGGCAGCGCGAAGCGAAGGCTCGAGCGCCTCGAGGGCGGCCACCCACCGTGCTCGCGGCACTTCGAGCTCCGCCAATGCAACACCATCGAGTTCGGTCGCGAGCAATCGCAGTGCGTCGTCGCCCCTGTTACGCACGTCTGCGACGATCGCCGCTGTCCGTGCGCGGATAGTGACGTCTCCTTCGGATGCCGTACGCTCGAAAAGGGCGCGACGGTCATTCGCCGACAGTTCGGCGCATGCACCAATCCACCGCACGCCGGGAAGAGGGACCTGGGCAGACGCCCCATCTGCGACTTGGCTCACGGCATCAACCTCTCGATGCGCGTGACGAGGATGCCCACAGCGCCGAGGGCCTTGAGGTCGGCAATGGTGCGGTAGATGGTGGCGGCGTTGACGACCGAGTGCACTGCGACATACTCGCCGCCATCGAGGATGTCGATGACGGTGGGACCGTTCAGGCCTGGCACCACACGCCGCACTTCCTCCAGACGCGCACGTGGCACGTTCGCCATGACGTAGCGCTTTCCGCGCGCGGCAAGAACGCTCTTCAGTGCGGCGACGAGCTCATCGAGCGCCCGCCCGCGTGACGCATCGGCGCGCACCGCAGGAGTAGTCACGAGTCGCGACGTCGACTCGAGAACCGTCGCAATCTCGCGTAATCCGTTGACGTGTAATGTCGATCCCGTGGACACAAGGTCCACGATGACGTCGGCAATACCGATGTGGGGCGCAATCTCGGCCGCGCCTGATACGGGTACGACTTCGACGTCAGCGCCTCGTTCCGAAAAGAATCGCCGCGTGATCCGGGGAAACACCGTCGCGACGCGCATCCCGGAACCGATGTCTTGCAGCGACCGCACGCTGCTGTCCTCCTTGGCGGCGACGGCCAGGTGGCAGCGACCGAACTCCAGGTCCGCGAGCTCGTCGAGCGCCCGTCCCGACTCCTGAACCAAGTCGAACCCCGTGACCCCGGCATCGGCAGCGCCGTCGGCGACGAACTCGGGAATGTCCTGCGCGCGTACGAACAGGGCCTGGAATTCACCTCCGAGTGACGCCGTCAGCGCACGGGGGCCGGCGGCGCGGATTTCCAGCCCCGCGTCCGTGAACAGTTCGCGCGCATCCTCTGACAATCGACCCTTGTTCGGTAGTGCAATGCGGAGCATGATGCCTCGACGTGATAAAAAAATGGCCCGTCCGGAAAGGGACGGGCCGAGAGCTGACGGGTGCTGGTAGCGGAAGCTTGTGGCTTACCCGTGCACGCGTGCGTCGCCCTGACCCGTGAGGTCATGGTGATGGTGCACGTGGTGGTGGCGAGAAGCGGACATTGGGGAGAAGGTAGGGGTCCGGCACGTGGGGGTCAACGGGCGCTGCGGCGTTGGCGGCTCGAGGCCAGGCAGCTGGCGGCACGTATCGGCCCAGTACATGCAGCGGTTGTGCGAGTGCGACGCCAGTTCAAAGTTCAAGGGCATAATTGCGCGCTCGATCCCTTGTGAATAAATTCACAATATCTCGCGGGGCCCCGCGAGGGACATTCACGATAAAGTTTTCGGAGGCATCTAGATATGCGGTTCTACGGTATTGCGCTCCTTGCGAGCACTACGGTCCTCGGCGCCTGTGGTGGCGAAAAGGCCGCGACGGATACGGCGGCGGCGAACGCGGCAGCGGCGAGTGCGGCCACCCCGGCAGCGGCAACGCCGGCTGCGATGACCCCAGCGGCAACCACGCCGACCACGGGCGCTCCGGCAGCGGGTGCCATGGCAGCTGCACCGGCAACCGGCACGACTCACGAAGTCAAGATGATCGGCGACGCGAGCGGCTATAAGTTCGAGCCGGCCAATACCACCGTGAAGCAGGGCGACGCGGTCAAGTTCATCATGGTCTCGGGCGGACCACACAACGTCACCTTTCAGAACGTGACGGACCCGGCGGCCAAGGCGCAGCTCGATGCCAACATGTCGGGAGCCAAGATGGGCGAGCTGATGAGCCCAATGATGATGGCGCCGAACGAGGCGTACGTCATCTCCTTCGCCAAGGTCCCGGCGGGCACGTACAACTTCATCTGCACGCCGCACCAGGCCATGAACATGAAGGGCGCGATCACGGTTCAGTAGTTCGCGACACCGTATCACACGTTCGGCCGCGGGGCGGATGCGAAAAAGCATTCGCCCCGTCGTGCGTTCGCCCGCGAGTGCCGGCGCCACCACGCCCCGTCTGGGGCTGTGCTGCCAGTTCGTGGACGCGTCAATCCACTTTCGGCGGGCCACGCACCGCCACGTCTCGTCGCTCGATACGGTGGCTGCTCGTGAGTACCTGACGGGCATCCTGCAAGACAACTCCGCGGCACTGATCGCCGCCGTGCAGCATTGCAGCGACATCGGCATCGGCGCGTTCCGGATCAACAGCCAGATCCTTCCGCTCGCCACCCATCCGGTTAGCGGCTACGAGATCGCTGAACTGGACGGTACAGGGGACATCCGCTCGGCCTTCCGCTCCGCCGGGGCATTGGCAAGCGAGCTCGACATTCGCCTTTCGTTTCACCCTGACCAGTTCGTGGTCCTGAATTCGGAGAGACCGGATGTCGTGAGTGCGTCCGTTGAGGAAATGCGGAAACAAGCCGAGGTCGCCCAGCTGGTTGGTGCAGACGTCCTGACGTTGCATGCAGGCAGTTCCGCCGGGGGGATTCCGGCCGCGTTGGAGCGCTTGGAGCGCGGAATCGAAGCCTTGGCACCAGCCGCACGCGCCCGAGTGGCGCTGGAGAACGACGACCGCCGGTTCGCGCCGGCCTCGCTGTTGCCTCTGTGCGAACGACTCTTCGTCCCGCTGGTGTACGACGTGCATCATCATCGGTGCAATCCGGACCAGCTCGACATCGCCGAGGCCACTCGATTGGCCGAGGCGACGTGGAAGGGACGGGAGCCGCATTTTCACATTTCGTCGCCCCGTTCAGGCTGGGGAGGCGGAGATAAACGTCCACACGCAGACTACGTGACCCCCGACGACTTTCCGGACGCCTGGCGCGACCGTCGCATGACGATCGATGTGGAGGCAAAAGCAAAGGAGCGCGCCGTGCTTTCCTTGCGCGAGGCACTCGCTGGAGTCGCCGCACGCCGATGAGCGCAAAGCGCCGCCACTCGAGCCGACGGCTCGGAGTCGTTACCCAGCACCCCGCGGCGTGGATCGGATCGCGGGCACGCAATGCGTTGAGACGGCCTGCCTTCATCAGCACCGTCAGCGCGCTGACGTTCGTCGCGTCGCTGGTCGCACTGGTCATCGTGCCCCAACAGGCCCGAAAAGCGGCTGCCGCCATGCGTCCGCCCGCCGCATCTCGCCCGGATACCGAGTCAACGGTTGCCGCGCTTGGTGAAGCATTGCGTCAGTCGGCGGTGGCTGACTCGGCCGTGGTTCAGGCGCGCCAGGACATTGCACAGCTCATCAGCGCCACCGCCGCGGTCCAGGCGACGGATACCGTGGCCGGCGGTGCCCTCCTCAGCTCACCCATCCGCGCGCGTCGCGACTCGCTGACGGAAGAGGTGAACACGTTAGGGAAGCTGATCTCGCGCTCGGAGAACGCACCCCTGCTCGCCTCCTACCGCGCGCTTGCCCAGGCAGCGCCGATGCAGGGAGACCCCCGCGTGAAGGCGATGCTTGATTCCCTTGTCGAGATCGAGCGCGAACGCGACAGCTATAGCGCAGTTGGTGGCGTTGATCCGGTCTTCGTCGCCCTCACAGCCCGCGCGAACGAGCTTGGCCGGAACATCGAGTCGCTGGCAGACGCACGACGCACCGCCTTACGCACGGAGCTCAGCACGATGGCACCGCCAGCTCCCGTGTTGCCAGCAGCGATTGCGTCGCGCCCTATTCCCGATACGCTTGAAAAACAGCGCGAACGCGACGCCGCACATGCCGCCGCCGCTGGCGTGACCACTCGGCTCGCCCGCGAGCGCAGCGAGCTCATTGCACTCGACGCGCGCGAGGAGAAGGCGCAGGAGCTCGCAAGCGTCGGTGCTTCACCACCGGCCATGCTCGCCGCCGCCCTCGTGTTCGGCGCGGTGCTTGGCTTCGGTGTCGCGCTGTTCAATGAGGTACGGCACCCACGTATTGCCGACGGCTATGAGGTTGAACGCGCCACGGGCGTCCGCGTGCTGGGTGAAATTCGTCGACTGCCGCCTTCGGACGAGCGGGGTCGACGGGGAGTGGACCGGTCGTCGCCGGGATTCATCGATCCGGGAGCAGATGGACACCAGCTCGTATATCTCACAATCGCCACCGCGGGGGTGAACGCGATAATGCTGACCGTCACGGGCGATGTCCCGGCAGTTGCCGCGGTCATCGCCATCAATTTTGCCGCGATCGCGGCGGACGAAGCCCGTGAGACCCTGCTCATTGATGCGGACGGGACGGCCGCTACGGTGAGTGCCGCATTGCGCATCCGCCCCAGTGCTGGCGTTGCTGGGGTGACGAAAGGAACAGTCGATTGGCCTCAGGCCATCCGAACGACGAACCTGGGTCGGAGCAGAACGATTGATGTCGTTCCGACTGGAGACGGTGTGACCAGCGTAGAAGACATTGCCGCAGTGATGAAGCGAGATAGCTCGACACTATCCAAACGCTACGACGCCATTGTAGTAGTAGCTGCCATTGAGCAGGTCACGGCCGGCCTTTCAGCCGCCATGGCCATTCCCGACGTCCTCCTCTGCGTAAGGGCGGGACATACGTCCATCGAGGACATCAAGCGCTCGCTCGAAGAGATCGAAGAGACTGGCGCGCGGATGCGTGGCATCGTCATGTGGAACGCGCCTGTCCCGGTGTTGGCCGACCTGCGTCCCACGGAAGACGCGGAAACCGAGGCAGAGGCGGTCGCATAGGGCATGGGTCACATGTTGTGGATTACACTTCCCCAATGCCATACATGTGGGCCGACACACTCCAAGGCGCGGAGCGGGCCCACCTGCTCCGCCTGCTGCTATGGGCAGCGGCCAGTATTCTTGCGGGCACCGCTGTGCTGGCGTGGCTACGCGTGCGCGGACACCGGTCTGACCTGCTGAGCCATTTCGCAATCCAGGCGGTGGCGTGGGGCGCCGTGATCGCAGCTGTTTCCGCTTTACAGCTTCCACATCTGGCACCGAGGGACATTGCCGGTGCCACGCGGCTGGATCGGCTGCTGTGGTTCGAGATCGGTATCGACGCCGGGGCGGTACTCGTTGGTATCGCGCTTGGCGCTGTCGGATTGCGGCTCGGTCGACAAATGAAGCTCATCGGCGCCGGAATGGGCGTGATCGTGCAAGGAGGTGCGCTGGCGCTCCTTGACCTCATTCTCGCTGGGCAGATCTCGCGATAGGGTCGTTGAGGGCAACGCCGGTGGTCCTATTGCGTAGACAGCACGCGGTCTCGAGATCAAACCGAACTCCATCGTGGGGCAGCTTTGGCAGAGATCGCAGTCGGTCAGCCGTCTGCATGAGTGACTAGCTGAGCTCGAGCAGCTGTTTCGCTGCTGAAAAAGTTGTTGCAGATCGCTGATCTGCCTTGGTTCTCCGAACTGAGGCAGGAATCTGATTCCAGCAATAACTGCCTGGTTCCCGATGATGCGTATGTTCGTGCCTTCACATGGGCGGTACCTTTCGACATGACGTTCCGTGGCTATTCCGATCGTATCAACCACGCGTTCGCGTTTGCCGCGAAGCATCACGACAGGCAGGTGCGCAAGGGAACGCGCCTTCCGTACCTCACCCATCCGGCGAACATCGCTGTGATACTGACGCGCTACGATCAGGACGAGCAGACGATCGTTTCGGGCATCCTGCACGACGTGATCGAAGACTGCGTGCGCGACGGCTACACACGCGACATGCTGGAGCAGCGGATCGGCGACAAGTTCGGCCCCGACGTGCTCGAGACCGTGCTTGCCGTGACGCACCGTCAGGTGGACGAAGAGGGTGTCGAGCTATCGAGTGAAGAGCGAAAGGACGACTACCTCGCGCGGCTTGCCGGCGCATCGGAAGAGGCCCGCTGGGTATGTGCGGCCGACAAGCTTCACAATGGCAACTCCATTCTCGCCGACCTGAATCGCACCCTCGATCCAGACACCGTTTGGTCCCGCTTCAACGTCGGACGCGTCGGAACAATCCGGTGGTATCGCCGAGTTTACGACCGGCTCCGAGAAGTCGGGTTTGACGGTCCGATCATGGAAGAGCTGCTCGAAGTGGCGGAAGCCCTGGAGCAGAAAGGCAAGTAGCCGGAGCTAAACGCCCGCCAACTCGCCTGCCGGATAGGTGCGATCGACGTAGTCCTCGAGAATCACGAGGAACTCCTGCACAATGTGGTCGCCCTTGAGCGTGGTGAGGAGCTTGCCATCCATGTAGACCGGTGCCTTCGGCTCCTCGAATGTGCCAGGCAGCGATATGCCGAGATTCGCGTGCTTGGATTCGCCGGGTCCGTTCACGACGCAGCCCATGACGGCGACATGCATCGTCTCGACGCCAGGGCGTGATGTTTTCCAGACAGGCATCTGTTCGCGCAGGTACGTCTGGATGTCCTCGGCCATGTGCTGGAAGAACGTCGACGTCGTGCGTCCACAGCCCGGACAGGCGGTGACCTGTGGCGCGAAGCTTCGAAGTCCCAGTGATTGCAGAATCTGTTGTGCTACCAGGACCTCCTCCGTGCGATCGCCATTCGGCTTCGGTGTGAGCGAAACGCGAATGGTGTCCCCAATCCCCTGTGCGAGCAGGATCGCCAGTGCCGTGGCACTTGCGACCTGACCCTTCATGCCCATACCGGCTTCCGTCAGGCCGAGATGCAGCGGGTAGTCGCAGCGGGAGGCGAGGCGTCCGTAGACTTCCACGAGGTCCTGCACCTGGGACACCTTTGCCGAGATCAAGATATGATCGTGGCCAAGCCCGACGTCCTCCGCCATTTCTGCCGACCGGAGTGCCGAGGCGAGCATCGCCTCCATGTAGACGTCTTTCGCGGTGCGCGGATAGCCGGCGACTGAGTTCTCATCCATCATCTCGGTGAGCAAGTCCTGGTCGAGCGAGCCCCAGTTCACACCGATGCGCACCGGCTTGTCGTTGTCGACCGCGATCTGGACGATCGTGCGGAAGTGTTCGTCGCGTCGCTTGCCGCCGACATTGCCAGGGTTGATGCGGTATTTGGCCAGCGTTCGCGCGCACTCCGGATACTTCGCGAGGAGAAGATGTCCGTTGTAGTGGAAGTCGCCGACGATGGGGACGTCGAGGCCGAGGTCACGGAGCCGCGTCGCGATTTCGGGGACGGCGGCCGCAGCCTCCTCGTTGTTGACCGTGATGCGCACGATTTGCGAGCCAGCCTCAGCCAGCGCGGCAACTTGCGCGGCGGTGCCCGCAGCATCGGCCGTGTCGGTGTTCGTCATCGACTGCACGACAATCGGGTGTGACGAACCGACGGGGACGTTGCCGACGAGAGTGGTGACGGTGGTACGGCGCTGAGCGAAGGACACGGCGTTCAACTGGTGTGGGGACATGCGAAAGCTACTGCGGTTGTCCTCGTGCGTGGAGCACGAGGGCGGGATAACTTTCGCACATGCCTCGACGAGCGGGGCGAGCCATTTCGCGTGAGCCACGAGGTGCTGAGTGGATGACGAGCAGGTTGGTAAGGGCGCAAGCGACACATCGCGTGATACAGGCAGTACCCCGCGAAAGCCGGGAGGGCACAGCGCGCGTCGGTGGATATTCATCGGCATGGCGCTGCTGCTGGTCGTGCCTCCAGTGCTAATGGCAGCGTGGACGGCTGTAGCGCTGAACTGGAGCTACTCGGAGGGGAACCGCGCGGGATACATCCAGAAATTCTCGCGCAAGGGTTGGGTGTGCAAGACGTGGGAAGGAGAGCTCCAGCTCTCCACCATCCCGGGCTCGGCGCCGCAGGTGTTCAACTTCACCGTGCGAGACGACAGCGTGGCGAACCAGCTCACGCAGATGATGGGCTCGCGGGTGAGCGTTTCATACCAGGAGCATCGCGGGATTCCCGGCTCGTGCTTCGGGGAGACGAACTACTACGTCACGGGAGCGACCAAGGTCGCGCCATAGCAGCGGAGAGCTATTTCCGCGGTGGCCGTCCGCGCCGCGGGGTCGGCGCCGATTCGAGGGCGGCGGCGAGCCGTTGATCGAGCGTGCGACGTAATGTCTCGGCGTCGAGAGTCAACGTCAGGTGTCCAACCTCGAGTACAGGCGAGTGTCCAGAATCGAGCAACGTTTCGGCGATGCGCACGGCATCGCCCACGCCGATTCCAAGGTTGATGTGAAGTTGGCGTATGACGGTGAGGCGAAAGAGTGTCGCGTAGGAGATGCGACGCGCGACCCCTTGGCGACCCGAAAGGTGTCCTTCGATCTTGAATTGCGACAACAGATTGTCTGTCCACTTGCGTGGGGCATAAACCGCAAGTGAGGCAACCGCAACACTATACAGGCGCAAATAATTACCCTAACAAGGTAGTTTAATAACCTATCTCTCCTGAAATTAATTATAAATTTAAAATAGTCCAATTTAGTTTTTTCGAGATCCGGAAGCGGGTACACGAGCAGAGCCTCTGAAGGCCACGCCCGGTTGCGGACGGCATGAATATCGAGAAAGGGGCACTCGTCCACAGCCTCTCGGAGACTGTCCATGTTCAAACGTTTATTCGTTGCACTCGCCGCTGTGGCAATCGTCGCCGGCGCACCAAAGGCGCACGCACAAGCCGCCCTCCTTATTTCCGGGGGCCTCAACGCACCCGTCGGCCGGTTGAGCGATATCACCGACATCGGCTACATCGTCAGTGGCGGAATCAACATCGGAGGAACCTCCGCCCCTGTCGGCACCCGCCTCGAAGGGTCCTTCAGCGACTTGGGGTACAAGGGTGGTGGGGAAGACATTCGCCTCGTCTCCGGAACCGCGAACGCGATTTTCAACCTCGGGACCACGCGTGATGCGCCCTACCT
>JALYVY010000294.1 GCA_030852985.1 Gemmatimonadota bacterium
ATCAGCACTCCAACGTTGGCATACCGCGTCTTCCACACCCGGAAACCGCTCGCACCCGGATGCTTCTCGCCCTGGTATGAGTGATGCGAATCGCCGGGAGTGAAGTAGTATTTCTCGTAGTACAGCGGGTCGTCCGGGATGTGCATCTTGTGATACACGCCAAGCAGCGCCCCGTCTGCATCTATTACGGCCGCGGAGTTCCGGTACACACCCGCAGCCTGGCGCTCGAAGATCGGCACCACCAGCACTACCTCAAGCTCTCGCGCGACGTCCTGCATTCGGTTCGTTACCGGACCAGGAATCGGCTCAGCTATGTCGAACCGTTCACTGTTCTGGCTCTTGCAGAAGTAATGCGAATTGAACATCTCCTGGAGGCAGATGACCTGCGCCCCTCGCCCAGCCGCCTCCCTGATCCGGGCAACGGCACGGTCCACGGTCTCGCCGGGCGTAGCGGCTACCGCGTCCTGTATGATCCCGACGGAGAACGGCTCTCTGCTCATGCTCGAAAGTTAACCGCGTCGGCCCGCTCCCCAACGGACTGGCGACCGCTCAACCGGGCGGCCCCGGCTGCCGACACTTCCATTGAGCGGAATCACCCATTCGCGGCCGCGAGTGGGGCAGCCGCTGTCCCCGTCGAGCCTCGGCCGCGCGGGGTGGTTCACTGCCCCGCCCTGCGCGGAGGCATCGGAGGCATAGTTGCATTCTCGCACCGCTCACGTTGTTCTCGCCATACTGCTCTACGCGTCGGCTGCCTGCTCTCGCCGACCTGACGCGTACGTCATAGGCGCGGCCGGACCCCAGACCCTGGCCTACGGCATCCAGAACCAGCGCGGTATCGAACTCGCCGTGAGCGAGATCAACCACGACGGCGGTATCAACGGCGTTCCCATTCGCATCGTGAAACGAGACGATCACGCAAGTGGCTCGGACGCTGCGAGGATCGCCGGAGAGTTCGTTGCCAACAGCGACATCATTGCCGTGATTGGCCATGCAGGGTCCGGTGCCGAAGTATCCGCGGCGCACGTGTACGACGCGGGACGCCTACCGGCAGTGGCGACCACTCCATCGTCACCGGATATCACCGGGATCTCTCCCTGGGTGTTTCGAATGAGCCCGAGTGATTCCGTGAACGGGGTCACACTCGCACGGTTCGCATCGTCACTCGCGGACTCACTTCATCGCGCACCTCGCGTCGCGATCCTGTACCACAATGACTCGTACGGTCGCGGGCTGTCAGATGCTTTCCTGCACAGTTTCACGGGAACGGTCATCAGTGACGATCCGGTGGGATCCACCACGGACCTCGAGCCCTACATCACGTTTTTCAAGACCCAGACGCCGGATGTTGTCTTCGTCGCGAGCGACGAGGATCTGGGGATCCGCATTCTCCGCGAGGCCAGGCGCCAGCACCTCGGGACGACGTTCTTGGGAGGCGACGGCTGGCAGGGGGTCGTGAGCGAGCCGGCGTCCGAAGGAACCTTCATTGGCACCCCGTTCACCGCGCAGGATCCCAGCTCTCGTACTCGCCAGTTCGCCAATGCGTTCAGAGCCCGTTTCGGAATGGTGCCCGACGCACACGCAGCGCTCGCCTACGACGCCACGAGGCTCGTTGCGCGAGCGCTGAGGAACGGCGCGACCACGCGCTCTAAAATCCGTGACTATCTCGCGTCACTCGATCGCTCCACGGCGTTCGCAAGTCTTTCAGGTCCAACATGGTTTGACAGGACGGACCCCGTCGGCGACACGTTTCGACTGACGCGAGTTCAATCCGGTCTCATGGTCCCGGTAGCTGCACGATGACATTCCGCGAACATCTCCGGCTGAGCACCATCCGTGACACACTCTTCGTGGGCTTTGGCGCGCTCGTATTCTTTCTGATAATCGCCGGCGTCGTTGGCTGGATGGCGGTACGCGCCGGCGCCTCGGACGTCGCCGGAGAGCTGCAGAGCGTTCTCGCAACGGCACAACAGACGTCCGACTACTCCAACATCATCACTCGTGAAATTCAGGCGGCCTCGGGCTACATGGAGACAGGCGACTCGGCGTCCCTTCGCGAGTTCCGCCAGCTCGGCCACGAGGCGCACGGACTCCAGCGCCGGTTTGGGCTCACGCAACACGCGACCTCCACTGAGATAGCCGCTATCGCCGCCGTCGATAGCCGTCTGGCAGACTTCGAAAGCGCCTACGCACTCGCCCACAGGCTCCGTGACATGGGTCGCACCGGCGAAGCGCGCGTTCAAGCTGAACAGGCGCGCACAATCGTAACAGGCCTGCTCCAGGATCTCGCGCGATTCGACGCCGCCAAGTCCGGGGAGGTATCCAACACTACGGAACGTCTCGACTTTCTCGCGCGCTGGCGCGCTACCGCGGTGCTCGGTGCCGTCTCGATCGCAGCACTCCTCGCCCTTCTCATCGCCATTCGCGCCATTCGCGCCATCGACACGCCACTCCGTGCATTGTCGCGTCACGCTCGCAGCTTCAGTGAGGGCAATCTCACGGCGCGTACCGAGCTAGCCGGCCTGCCCGGTGAATTCGCCACCGTTGCCTCAGCGATGAACCACGCCGCCGACTCGCTGTCGCGGGTGGTCGATGTCGCCACGCGGACCGCCGACGACGTGACCAACTCCGCCGGTGATCTCGCGAGCGCATCGCAGCAAATCTCGGACACCGCCAACCAGGTTTCGGAGGCCGTCACGCAGGTCTCGGCTGGCGCGGAATCCCAGGTTCGGCAGATCATGTCCGTCACACAGTCGCTCGACACAATTCGGGACGCCGCCGACGGGGTGGCCGCCGGCGCCGAAGAGGTCCTGGCGCTCGCGGCATCCATCCACGGGCAGGCCGCGGGCAAGCGCGCGGAGCTCGAACGCACTCTCACGATTCTCGTGGATGTTCGTACCATCGTCCGCGAAGCAGCCGAAGAAGTGCGGGCGCTCAACGCGACCGTGGGCGACATCAACAAGTTCGTTACGTCCGTCGGCCGAATAGCCGATCAGACGAATCTCCTGTCCCTGAACGCGGCCATCGAGGCCGCACGCGCCGGCGCCGCCGGCCGCGGATTCGGCGTGGTCGCCGACGAGATCCGTAAGCTCGCCGATCAATCCCGTGCCGCCGCAGACGATGTTGTGGAGCTCACCGGCTCCGTAACGAGCCGCGTAACTCGCACCTATAGCACCATGGAGCGTGGCGAGCGCCACGTGGGCGAGCTCGAGCGGGTGTCGCGCGATATCGACGACGCGCTCGCATCGATTGCCGCAGCGGCGGAGCGGACGACACGGGCCGCCGAGGAAGTGGCACATACCGCCGACAATAACGTTCGCGTGGTGCAGTGTGCCACCGAGGGGCTCGCCGCGGTTGCCCGCACGGCAGAGGGTCACGCAGCAACCGCCATGCAGGTGAGCGCGTCCACCGAGGAGCAGAGCGCGGCATGCGAGCAGATGACCACGGCGTCGGCGCTGCTGCTGCGCGGCAGCACTCATCTTCGCAATCTGGTCGGCGAGCTGAGGACGGCGTAGTCGTCTCCGGCTCCGCCGCCGCGGCGGCCCGGAGTCCGGCAGCCCACCTCTTAGATTTCGGAATGCCCCAGTCTCCTCCGGCCGTGGTTCTGCTAAGCGGCGGGCTCGATTCAACAACGGTTCTCGCCATCGCGAAGCGCGATGGATACGAGATCAATGCGCTCTCGTTCGATTACGGCCAGCGACACAGTCACGAAATCACCGCCGCGCGTTGTATCGCGCGGTCGTATGGAGTCGCCAGACACGAGGTCGCCACCATCGATCTGCGCATTTTTGGCGGCTCGGCGCTCACGTCCGACGTGGCGGTTCCCAAGGAACGCGACATCAAGGCCGCGACAGACGTGCCAATCACGTACGTGCCGGCCCGGAACACGATATTCCTCTCTTTTGCCCTCGCATTCGCGGAGGTAACTGGTGCACACGACATCTTCATCGGCGTGAACGCTCTCGATTATAGCGGCTATCCGGATTGCCGTCCCGAATACATCGACGCATTCGAGCGAATGGCAAACCTCGCGACGCGCTCGGGCACCCGGGGTGACGTCGTCAGAATCCGCACCCCGCTAATGCATTTGTCCAAGGCTGGCATCGTAACGCTAGGCGACTCGCTCGGCGTCGATTACTCGATGACCACCAGTTGCTACGATCCGGCCGCCAATGGAGACGCCTGCGGTGAATGCGACGCCTGCCAGCTCCGCCTCGCGGGATTCGAGAACGCCGGCTCCTCGGATCCAATTCCGTACGCGGGACGTGCGCCCGTCCGATGACGTACACGGTCAAGGAAATCTTCTACACGCTGCAGGGAGAAGGCGCGAATGCCGGGCAGGCCGCCGTGTTCTGTCGCTTTGCTGGGTGCAATCTCTGGACAGGACGCGAGCGTGACCGCACCAGCGCCGTCTGCACGTTCTGTGATACCGATTTCGTGGGCGTCGGCCCGGATGGTGGACGGTTCGCCGACGCCGAGAGCCTCGCGCACGCAGTTGAAGCCGCATGGCAGCCGTCGACTGATACCGATGCCGCCCGCTTTGTGGTGTGTACCGGCGGAGAGCCGCTGCTGCAGCTGGACGTAGCCGCCGTGGACGCCCTGCATCGCCGCGGATTCACGGTCGCGGTGGAGACGAACGGAACCCAGCCGCTGGTTGCCGGAATCGACTGGATCTGCGTAAGTCCCAAGGCTGGTGCCGAGATCGTCATCAGTGGCGGCGATGAGCTCAAGCTCGTATATCCGCAGGAGACGGCGATGCCAGACCGCTTTGTGTCGTTGCAATTCGATAGTTTCTTCCTGCAGCCAATGGACGGTCCGTACCTTGCCGAAAACACGCAGGCGGCCATTCAATACTGTCTGGACCATCCTGCGTGGCGTCTATCTATCCAGATGCACA
>JALYVY010000114.1 GCA_030852985.1 Gemmatimonadota bacterium
GATCGACGGAGCATGGAGCAGTGGTGACTCGCTCGGAGGGCGCAATCTCTTTCCCGGCGGCGGCAGCGTCACGATTCAGGTGCTGTCGGACCTCTCCGTGCCCAGCCCCTTCGATCCACTCGAGGACGAGCGGTGGCCGGTGCGCGCCCTCGCGTTCTACGCGCGGCCCTTCGCGAACGACCGCGCCGATCAGCCGAACCTGATCATTCCGCAAGGCAACCTGCTCGGCGCGGTCGGGTCGATGCTCGTGTCGGCGGGCGACCTCATCGTCACGCCGACGCTCCAGTTCCTTCGCGAAACGAGCTCCAGCGAATCGACGTCCGGCATCGTCCGCAACCGCATCACGGGGTCAGCATGGACAACCCAGGGAAGCGTCGACGTCACGATACCGCTCGGTAATACGTTCGAGCTGACGCCACAGGCCGGCTACGCGTTTGGAAGCGTGGGTGCGTCGTTCGCGCAATCGGCGGTAACGCGGCGCGGGCGCGCGGTGGGGCAGTCCACGTCGTTCAGCGATTCGATTCGGGGCAGCTGGGTCTCGATTCAGCTCTCCGCCGCGTTCTGACCTTGTAGTCAGGCAGGGGCAACGCATACGCGTCGTCGCATGCGTACGTCGTCGTCAGGGTCCGCTCGGCGCGACGGCCCCGGCGGCTATGGTTCTCAACGCTGACACTTTATTGGACGTGAGACTCACGCGGCCCCGCTGGTGGCGTCCCGGCGTGCGACCGCGGAGATTTACGCCTCGCCATCCCCGCGAAATCCCGTTCGATCAACAAGAGGTTCTCCGTGTTCGCTGCCCGTGCTCGCCTCGCTTGTGCCGCATCGCTGCTCGCCGCCGCGGTTGCCACACCCGTCGCTTCCGCCCCCGCCCAAGCGCGGAGCAGGCCCATCCCCGCGAAGCCCGACTCGGCCGCGGTGCCAGACTCGGCGCCCGCACCAGGGGGGCCGTTCGATCGACTCCACTTCCGCTCCATTGGGCCGGCCTCGATGTCGGGACGCATCGACGACATCGCCGTCTCCGAGCGCGACCCGCGCATCTTCTACATCGCGGCCGCAACCGGCGGACTATGGAAGACCACCAACAATGGTGTATCGCTCACCCCGGTGTTCGACTCCGCTGGTTCGGCGTCCGTCGGCGCGGTGACGATTCCCGCCGACGACCCGAACCTCGTGTGGGTCGGCACCGGGGAGAACAACAACCGCCAGAGCTCGAGCTGGGGTGACGGCGTCTACAAGTCCACCGACGGCGGCAAGAGCTGGGCGAACATGGGTTTGCGCGACTCGAAGCAGGTCGCGCGCATCGTCATCGATCCCATCGACCACGACATCGTCTACGTCGCCGCACTCGGCGACCTGTGGAAAGGCGGCGGTGAGCGCGGCATCTACAAGTCCACTGATGGCGGGGGCACGTGGACGCGAGTGCTCGACGCCGGTCCCGACGCTGGTGGCACCGCTCTGGTGATGGATCCCGTAAACAACAAGACGCTTTACGCTGCCATGTACCAGCGACGGCGCTCGAGCTGGGGAATGAACGGCGGTGGCCCTAAGAGCGGTATCTGGAAGTCCTCCGACGCGGGGCGGACATGGACACGCCTCACGAAGGGGCTTCCCGAAGGCGCGATGGGACGCATCGGGCTCGACATCTTCCGCAAGAATCCGAGCATCGTGTACGCGCGCGTCGAGCATCCGAAGCAGGGTGGCGTGTATCGCAGCGACGACGCTGGACAATCGTGGACCAAGATGGGCGCCACGAACATGCGGCCGATGTACTTCGGCATCATTCGCGTCGATCCCGAGAACGAGATGCGCGTCTATCAGCCGGCCACGCCACTCCAGGTGAGCGACGACGGCGGCAAGACCTTCCGCACCGATGGCGCGCGCACGATCCACGTGGACCTGCACGCGATGTGGATCGACCCCAAGGACGGCGACCACATGATGATCGGCGGCGACGGTGGCGTCGGCATCACGTACGACAAGGGCAAGCGATGGATGTGGCTGTCGCACCTCCCCGTGGGACAGTTCTACCATGTCGGCTACGACATGCAGGAGCCGTACAACATTTGCGGCGGCCTCCAGGACAACGACGCGTGGTGTGGGCCGAGTGCGACGCGGTCGCAGTACGGCATCGGGAACGACAGCTGGATGACGGTGGTGGGAGGCGACGGCTTCGTCAGCCTTATCGATCCCACCAACCACCGCATCGTGTTCGCGGAGTCGCAGGAAGGCTTCATGGCGCGCATCGACAAGGTGACCAACGAATCCAAGAGCATCCGCCCCGAGGCGCCGTCTACCGAGAAGCCGTACCGGTTCAATTGGGATACGCCGATCATGCTGTCCCATACCGATCCGGCCACCATCTACGCCGGCGCGAACAAGCTCTTCAAGTCAACCGATCGTGGCCAGACGTGGACGGCGATCAGTGGCGACCTCACCATGGCCATCGACCGCGACACCGTCGAGCTCATGGGCGTAAAGGGCAAGGACATCAAGATCGCGAAGAACGATGGTGTCGACCAGTTCGGCGCGCTCTTCACCATGGCCGAGTCGTGGAAGCGGCCGGGGGTGATCTGGACAGGGTCGGATGATGGGCAGGTGCACGTCACGCGCGACGGCGGCGCGACATGGGCAAACGTGACCTCCAAGATTCCCGGCGCGCCCAAACTCGCGTATGTCTCCAAGGTCGAGCCGTCGCGCGCGGACGAGGGGACGGTATACGTGTCGTTCGACGGGCATCGCAACGGCGATTACGGCACGTACCTCTACGCCAGCAGCGACTACGGCAACAGCTTCCGCTCCATCGTCGCGAACCTGCCTAAGGGTGAAGTCGTGCGAACCGTCACCGAGGACCAGAAGAATCCCGACGTCCTCTATGTCGGCACCGAGACAGGGCTGTGGGTGAGCGTCGATCGCGGCAAGGCGTGGACGCGCGTGCGTGCGAACCTGCCGACCGTGCCCGTTTACGAGATCACGCAGCATAGTCGAGACAACGCGATGATCCTCGCGACTCATGGCAGAGCGATCTGGATATTGGACGACATGACGCCGTTCCAGGACTGGACGCAAGCGCAGTCGCGTGACGCGTGGGTCTATGGCAGCAGGCCGGCGACGCTGCGCCTGCCCACCTCGGATCAGGAGCGCGGCTTCCAGGGCGACATGCTGTTCTTGGGCGAAAATCCGCCGATGGCCGCGACCATCACGTACGTGACGAAGGCGAAGCCCGACAGCGTGCGGATCGAGATCAAGGATGCGGCGGGAGCCGTGGTGCGCGAAGTGAAGGGCGACACGGCGAAGGCGACGCGTCCCGCGATGGGGCTCAACATCGCGCGGTGGGACCTCCGCATCGAGCCGCTGCCGGCGCCCAAGAGCGGCACGCCCTCGACCGACAACCCCTTCGGCGGCGGCGGTGGGCGCGAGGGACCATACGTCTTACCGGCGACCTACGTCGCGACGGTGTTCGTGAACGGCAAGTCGATCGGCGCGACGGACGTCGTGGTGCGGTCCGATCCCGAGTCACAGGTCGCTACCGCGGACCGAAAGATGAACTTCGAGTTGTCGAAGGAGTTGCAGGGCATCAACGGCCGGCTGGCCGATGCCGTGACGGCGGTAAAGCAGGTGAACACGCAACTCGCGCTCATCAAGAAGGAGCTGGGCGACTCGACGAAGATTTTGCCGGCATACCGTGCGTCGCTCGATACGCTCGCGAAGATGATCGCTCCGCTCAAGCGGAAGTTGTTCGTCCGCGACGAGGGTGAGGAGGTGGAGTTCAGCAGCGAGATGTTCCGTGAGGTACTGACGTTCAAGGTGAGCGGTCTTGCCGGGGATCTTGGCGGCTTCCTCTCTGGGCCGACGGCGCAGAATCTCCGGACTATGGAGGAATTGCGGAGGGAGATACCGGGGGCAGTCACGGAAACGAACGCGCTGGTGACAAAGTTCTCGGCGTTCGTGAAGCAACTGTCGGATGCGGGGGTGTATCCGGTGATGCCGAAGCCAGTGAGGTAGCAGCGTGGTTTGGCGCGCACGGCAGGGTGCGCTCGCACAGAAAGATGACGCCTCGCGTGTGTTCAGCCTTGAGCGACTGGAAGGCGTACGGCTGATCCCCACCACAAACCCTGTTACCCATGCTGGAATAAACGCGACCCATCATCCCGCTCGCTTATTTGGTGGGGAATCATGACTCAATGATTCCTTCGCGTTCCAGAACTGCACGGATCTCTTCAAACGCCGCAGCGATGTTGTCTTTCGGAAAGCGGACCTGACGGAGGCCATGGATGTTGGAGAATTCCGCGCAGCCGTCTTCAAGAAGCACAGTTGCACGTGTGAAACCGTGCTTGCCCTGAAAGAGCCCCGCCTCGTAGACCACGTTGAGTCGAGCGTGCAGCTTGCCGTCAGGCTGTTCGTCCTCGCTGTTCATAATTAGGAAGGCGATCGCCGCCGAGTCCGACATTTCCGAAAGCCGTGCAATGTTCGCAATATGACCCGCCCAATCGGGAGCTGCGCCGCGCGAATGAAAGTCTCCGCAAGGCCGCGGCGTATTTTGCCCAGGCGGAGCTCGACCGAAGCGGGCCGTGATGGTGGCGTTCATCGACGCCTATCGCGAGGACTCTGGAGTGGAGCCAATCTGCGCGCAGTTGCCGATGGCTCCATCGACCTGCTACGCGGCCAAGGTGCGTGCGGCGGACCCTACGCGTCGTCCCGCGCGCGCCGTGCGCGATGGGCACCTGCGCACCGCGATCACGCGCGCGTGTGGCACGCCAACCGGCGCGTGTACGGGGTGCGGAAGGTGTGGCACCAGCTGACGCGGGCGCACCCTGGACAACGTGGAGTTCGCGACGCTCGAGTGGGTCGCGTGGTTGAACACCTGCCGATTGATGGAACCGCTCGGCTATCTACCCCCAGCGGAGTACGAGGATCAATTTGATCGACGGCGTACCGCTCCATTAATGGCCGGAGCACTCAACTAACTGAGTCTCCGACAATCCCGTCGCGATTCACCCTGATGACGGAAGGTGAGGTCGTAGTCCTGCATCGGGGTCGTGTAGTTCGACGCCTGCGGTCCCTGGAAGCGACCGCCAAGGATGAACGAACGACAGCGCATCCCTCGCTAGATATCGGTCACATTGGACCCGAACGTCGAGAGCGGAATCGTATCATCCGGAAAACTCGCGAGAAGCGGGCGATCAGACGTTACCACTTTCTTGCCCAATTGACGCGCGACGGCGATGAACTCACAATCGTAGGCGGATCGTCCTGAAACACTCGCGAGTGCGAGGACCTCGCTCGAGGCGACGAAATGTTCACGGCCCGCGAGCAGCTCTTCCGCCGTCTCCTGGAGAGTCGTGGCGTTACGGAGCGAGAGCTCTCCCTTGCGGAGGTAGACGGCGAGCACATTGCGGAACTCGCTGCGCCACAACATCGGCGCCGCCCACTCCGCGTCGCGCACCAACGATGCACGGGCGGCAGGCGTGTACTGGCCCGGTATCAAGAGATAGGCGATGACATTCGTGTCGACGACGATCATCCCTACCGGCGGCCGTGTGCCTTCGCGCTCCGCAGCCGCGCTTCGGTCAGCGGCGTTACGTGAAGCTTGTTGCGCATGGCATCGGCGCGAGCAAGGAGCGCCTGCGGATCCGGAGGAGCCGCCGCGATCACCTGCTCCAGCGCCACGAGGATCTCACTATTCAGGCTCCGGCGATGCTCCGCAGCCCGCTGCTTGAGCCGCAGGTAGAGCGGGTCGGGCATGCCCTTGATCGTCAGTGTCGGCATCTCAGGCTCCAGTCAGTGTCCATAACGGTACCATAATGGAACCTATGGGAGCAGCTGCCCAGATCAAGGCCCTCGATAACCCCGCCCGTCTGGTGCAGCGATGCTCGAACCGAGACTGAAGACTGAGCCAGCACCGATCCGAGGTGCCGAAGCAGCGAGCGAGCCGGAGCGCACGATCTCGTTGATACGCCTTGGCGAGACAGAAATATCATGGGCGAGGCGGTACTGGGGAGGCCAAGCGATTCCAGGAAATCGGCCATGAGGAGCTCTCACGGATGAATCGGTGCAATTGTTGGGGCGCTAGGCTTCGCCATGACAGACCTCAGTGGTAGTCGACAATGTGTACGTCATGCGCGTCGCCGTCCCTCCAGGTGAACCAGACGCGCCATTGATCGGTCACCCGAATGCTGTGCTGACCGACCCGATCACCCCGGAGCAAGACACGAGTTAGCGTCCGTCACCGGACACGGGCGCGTGCCCGATCTTCGTTACCTTCTTCAGCACGCGATCGAACTTCTGCCGACTCCCCCGGGCCGCGCGCTCGGCGAGATATTCACCGGTCATGAGGGCGGACATTTTCTCCGCCAACGCCGTGGCGATCAACTGATTGATGGAGATGTCCTCGCGCTCGGCGAGTGCACGGGCCTGGCGATGCAGAGACTCTGGAAGGCGGAGACTGATGCTGCTCATGACTGGGCCTCAACGCGCCGCAAGAAGGCGCCGGGTGAAAGGACCTCAATACCGAACTGTGCGGTCCCGATGAAATCGCGCAAATTATGCGTAACGATGCAGGTGACGTGGGCCTCGGCGGCAAGCTCCAGAACGAGGTCGTCGCGCGGATCCCTCAACAATGGCCGCCAGAGATAGAAGATGGCGTGGGGTTCCGCGACGCTGCAGATGTAGTCAAGGACGTCGTCAATGTCCGCGAAAGGGAGCCCGAGCTCTCGAGACTGCCGCTTCGCAACCGCCTCATACTCAAGGATGAGCGGGACGGAGACACACAGTGTGAACGCCGCTTTGCCGAGGCGCCGGAGGAGCTGAAACGACGCTCCACCTGGCGAACGCAGCCCTGCGAGGAGCACGTTGGTATCGAGAACGACCCGCATGGACATTGGTATCATATGCAATACCATTAAGCCAGGCTAGGACCGCGATGTGGTGAGCGCTCCCCGCGCGTGAGAGCTCGATGGTCACGCCGAGTGCGATAAGCGCGTCCTCGTCCGGGTACTGGCGGCCTGTTTAAGGTGAGCACATGACCAGGACCATGAAGCACGGAGCGATTTCCTTGATCACGCACGCCATCCGCTTAGCGACGCAAGGCGTCGCGCTGCTCGCTGTCTCGGGCCTGACCGCAGCGTGCCGACCCGGGCCGGTCCCCGTCATCCTGGCTCCAGCCGCAGGCGACTCCGGCACGTATCGCCGCCAGGACCTTGCAGTCGCAGACGTTGGCGCGCCGGTCTACCGCATCCCCGCGCTGGTCGTGACAACCGCAGGCACGCTGCTCGCCGCCTACGACGCTCGTCCAGCGATGGCCGACCTGCCCAGCCACATCGGTGTCGTCATCCGCCGCAGCACCGACAACGGTCTTACGTGGCTGCCCCAGCACGTCGTGCGCGAGGAACCGGCGCCGAACGGCTACGGCGACCCGAGTCTCATCGTCGACCGCACGACGGGCCGCATCTTCCTCTTCCTCGCGGCGTCGCAGAACCGGGGGTTCGTCAACTCCGCAACGGGCAGCGATGAGAACGACCCGAACATCCTGCAAGCGGACGTCAGCTACTCCGACGACGACGGCCTCACCTGGCAGCACCGCCGGATCACGTCGCAGATCAAGGATCCCGCGTGGGGCGGCCTCTTCGCCTCGTCTGGTGCCGGCATCCAGATCATGCATGGGCTTTACGCGGGCCGGCTCGTGCAGCAGTACGTCGTGCGATACAAAGTCGGAAACTGGGCCGCGAGTGCCTACAGCGACGACCATGGACGGACCTGGCACATGGGCCACCTCGTTGGTCCAGGGCTCGACGAGAACAAGAGTGTCGAACTGTCCAACGGCACGCTCATGCTGAACAGCCGCGCCACGCCGTATCGCAAGGTGGCCTACTCCAGCGACGGCGGCGTTAACTGGACCGGGCTGCACGACGACCTCCAACTCCCCGACCCGAACGACAACGGCTCGATCATCCGCTTCGACGGCGACGCGCCGCCCACCAGTGCGCGGGCGCGGTGGCTGCTGTTCAGCAATAACGAAAGCACCAGCGGGCGGCAGCGCCTCGTGGTGAAGATGTCGTGCGACGACGGCAAGACCTGGCCGATCCACAAGATCATCGAGCCCGGCTTCGCGGCCTACTCCACGCTCGCTCGGCTCCCCGACGGTACGTTCGGCATGCTGTGGGAGAGCGACGACTACAAGCGCATCACGTTTTCAACGTTCGACCAACGTTGGCTGGGAGGAAGCTGCGAATGATGAAGCGAATCCTGAGACGTCTGCTGGCGCACTCCAACTGCATGCCGCTCTCCACCACGATGGCGCTCTCCACCACGATGGCGCTCTCCACATTGATGGCGCTTTCTCCTATGCTCTCGGGCATGGCCCACGCCCAGGCCGCGCCCGCGTTGATCCCGCTGCCGCAGCACGTCGAGCGCGTGGCAGGTGAATTCCATGTTACGTCCGCCACGCGCCTGCTGGTCGGTGACAAGTCACTGCGACCAGTCGCCAAGGTGATCGCCTCTGAACTACGCAACGCCCTCGGTTTCGCCCCCGCGGTAACTACCGGCCGTCAGCGCCGAGGCAGTCCACTCATCCGCCTGGAGCTTGATCGGGCGCTGGGCCGCGAGGCGTATCACCTCACCGTGGATGCAGCGGGTGTCCGCATCGACGGCGGCGACTCAGCAGGTGTGTTTTACGGCGCGCAGACCCTGCTGCAACTGCTCCCCGTGCGCGCGACCCCAAAGGCCCGCATTACGCTGCCGGCACTGCGCGTGGACGACGCGCCGCGCTTCGGCTGGCGCGGCATGCACCTCGACGTCTCGCGGCACTTCTTCACCGTGCCGGAGGTGGAGCGCTTCATCGATCACATGGCGCTCTACAAGTTCAACCACCTGCACCTGCACCTCACCGACGACGAGGGTTGGCGTCTGGAGATCAAGCGCTATCCGAAGCTGACGGACGAAGGCGCATGGCGTACGCCGAGTCGGCACGACGTCGACGTGCTCCAGCGCGGCGTGGAGAACCCCGACTTCCAGCGACTCCCCGAGGAACGCTTTCGCGGCACCGGCGCGGAACGCCGTTACGGCGGCTTTTACACTCAGGCCGACATGCGCACACTCATCGCCTACGCGGCCGCTCGGCAAATCACCATCGTGCCGGAGATCGACATGCCTGGCCATGTAATGGCCGCCATCGCCAGCTACCCCGAGCTCAGCTGCACCGGTCAGGCGGCGTGGGGCGCGACGTTCTCCGTACCACTTTGTCCGGGTAAGGCGGAGGTTTACACGTTCGTCGAGAACGTGCTGGACGAAGTGGCGGCTCTCTTTCCCGGCCAGTACATCCACATTGGAGGCGATGAGGTCGAGAAGACGACGTGGAAGGAAGACCCCCGTAGTCAGGCGCTCATACAGCGCGAGGGGCTGAAGGACGTCGAGGCTTTGCAGGGCTACTTCATTGGCCGAGTGGAGGCGATGCTGCGCGCGCGTGGGAAGAAGCTCATCGGTTGGGACGAGATTCTGGACGGAGGGGTGAGCCCGACCGCCACCATCATGTACTGGCGCGGGTGGGTCCCTAACGCCCCCGCCATCGCCGCGCGCCGCGGCAACGACGTCATCATGTCGCCGACGAGCTGCTGCTACTTCGACGCGGAGGAGAGCGACGAGTCGCTGCGCTCCGTCTTCGAGTTCCATCCCGTACCGGATGGCCTTACAGCGGAGCAGGCGGCGCACATCCTGGGCGTGCAGGCCAACCTGTGGAGCGAGTACATCCCCACGACTGCACAGCTCGAGTACCAGGCGTTCCCGCGCATGCTGGCACTTGCGGACGTGGCGTGGACCGGCGCTGCGCATCCCGACTGGCCGGATTTCCAGCGCCGACTGGCCGCGCACTACCCGCGGCTGAACGCGCTGGGCGTGCACTACCGCGTGCCCCCGATCTCCGGACTGTATGCGCGCAACGTCTTCACGCACGACACCACCATCGTGCTCGCGCCGCCTGTGCCGGGTGTGGTGTTGTACTACACGACTGACCGCTCGCTGCCTACTCGCGCGTCAACGCCGCAGACGGTACCAGTGCAGGTGCGCGGCGACGTGGAATTGCGCGTGCGTCCGTTCTACCCGAGCGGGCTCGGCGGACCTGCCCAGACGATCCGCCTGGAGCGACAGTCGCTGCGGCCGGCCGACAGCGTGAGCGGGCTGCTGCCAGGGCTGCGCGCCGAGTACTACGCGGTCGGTGTTAACACGGTGCAGAAGCTGATGGGCACACCCGCGAGCACGGACGTCACTCCGGAGTTCGTGGTCCCGCCTGGACCGCGCGCCTCGGCTTTCGGGATGATCTTCAGCGGCTACGTGCGCGCACCGGCGGATGGTGTCTACACCTTTACGGTTACCTCTGACGACGGCAGCATGCTCTACGTGGGGGAGCGATTGGTCGTCGACAATGACGGACCGCACAGCCGGCGCGGCGTGTCAGGTCAGGTGGCGTTGAGCGCGGGGCTTCACCCGGTGCGTCTGCTGTTCTTCGAGGGCGGTGGTGGCTATTCCCTGCAGGTGGAGTGGGAAGGCCCTTCGTTGCGCAGAACGGTACTTCCGGCAGGCGCACTCTTTCACCAAGCGGGGCCCTGAAAGCGCGCGCGGCTGTTCGTTCATACTCCTGTCAGGCGCCGAGAGATACTGTGTGAGACACACCTCACCGGAAGACGGAGAATCTCTTGAAGGTCCTGACTCGCATTGCCGCTGCCGCGGCAGGCATCCTCGCGCTGGCCGCGTCGCTAGCGGCCGCGCAAGGCACGCCGGCAGCGACACGCGGCGACATCCACGGTCGAGTGGTCAATGCGGCGACCAAGACGCCACTGGGAGGCGCAACGATCGAGGCGACCATTGGTGGCGCCACTGCGCCACTCGCACGAGCGCTGTCCACGGCCAATGGGTCCTTCCGTATTCCGAACCTCGGCCTTGGACGCTATAGCATCATGATCCGCGTTCTCGGCTACCGGCCCGTCGAGGTACAGGCCGTGGATATCGTGTCGGCCGCACCGCGAACGGATGTCGGAACGGTGGCGCTCACCGCGGCGCCCCTCGAGCTGCAAGCCGTCGAGGTGATCGTGCACCGGGAGGACGTCCAGCTCGCACCCGATCGAAATACCTTCGTCGTGCGCGACATGCCGTCGACCCGTGGCGGAAATGCCCTGGATGTGCTGCGCAACGTGCCCGCGGTCGACGTCGACCTCGACAACATCGTGAGCCTTCGCGGAAACTCCGGGGTCACCGTGCAGATCAATGGCCGGCCCTCGCCCATGAAGCCGGCGCAGCTCGGCAACTTTCTCTCGACGTTGCCCGCCGACATGGTGGACAAGATCGAAGTCATTCCGAATCCGTCCGCGCGCGATGACCCCACGGGAGTGGCGGGTATCATCAACATCGTCCTCAAGCAGGAGGCCGATGCAGGCACGAATGGTGGACTCCTGCTGACGGGCGGCACGACCGGACAGGTGAACGTCGGCGGGAATCTCGGCTACGATCATGGACCGTTGACCTTCTATGGAAGCTACGGCTTCATGCGGGACAGACGCCCGCGAAGCGAGTCGCTCTTCCGGGAAAACGACTACCTCAGTCCGATCACTTATCTCGACGAGACTGGGTCACGAGTGTCGAAGCCGCTCGCGCACACGATCACGAGCAGCGCGACCTACGCGTTGAGGAAGACGGACGAGCTCTCGCTCGACGTCACCTACAGCACGCGGAACCAGGCTGAGGTGAACGGCATCACCTATCGCGACCTGAACAGCGCCCGCATCCTCACCGGCGTGAGTGACCGTACGACGACCGGCCAGGGTACCGAATCAGGGTTCGAGGGCGCGTTCGGCTACAAGCACTCATTCGCGACAAAGGGTCACCGCCTGCAGGCGGAGGTCAGTGCCGATCGCAATACGGAAGGTGGGCCGAGTAGTGTGTTGTCGCGGACGCTCACGCTGGACGGTGCGCCGACGGGGACGTCGGCCTTCGAGACGCAAAACTCCTACGAGCATCCGCACCAGAACGTGCTGAAGATCGACTACGTGCGTCCGCTGGCGAGCCTGCTGCGTATCGAGACCGGCTACAAGGGCTCAATGCAGCAGTTCCACACCACACTCGATACGAGGATCCTGGACAACGCGAGCGGCGCGTTCGTGCCCGACACGAACCGCATCAACGAATTCACCTTCGACGAGGCCGTCAACGCAGGCTACGCGATGATGAGTGCGCAGCGCGGCAAGTTCCAGCTGCAGGGCGGCCTCCGTGCGGAACATGCCTCGTCGCAGTTTCATCTCACCACCCGCGGCGCGCAGTACGACAACAGCTACAACAGCATCTTCCCGAGCGCACTCGTGGGCGTTCAACCCTGACGATGCGCACCAGGTGAAGCTGAGCTATTCGACACGCATCAGGCGTCCGGACGAGGGCGATCTCCTCGATCCCACGGCGCACTACGCCGACCCGCTGAACCTGTCCCGTGGCAATCCGTACCTGAAACCCGAATACATCAGGGCGCTCGAGCTTGGGCTGCAGCGCACCGGCGAGCGGGTGACGGTTCAGGTGACTCCGTTCTGGCGTCACACGCTGGACGCGGTCCGATCGATCCGCACTATCGACTCGCTTGGCGTCTCTACCAGAACGTATGCGAACATCGCGACGGCCGATGCGTATGGCGGTGATGCGACGGTCGCACTGGGCCACAGTCGTCTCAGCGGGTTTGCGGGCGCCAGCGCCTATCACCAGGTGAGCAATGCCGCGAACGTCACGCCTGGCCTTTCGATCAATGCTTTCGGGTGGAGGGCGCGAGCGAATGCCACCATGCGGTTCACGAACACGCTCGACGTGCAGGCACTGATGTCCTATCAGCCGGCGATGACGGTGGAGCAGGGTCGCAACGACAGTCGCACGCAGTTCAACCTTGCCGGCCGCAAGAAGCTGATGGACGACCAGCTCAGCGTCACGCTTCGCGTGATCGATCCCTTCAACACCTCACGTGAAGGATCCACCACGATCGATCCTCGCTTCACTCAGGTGTCGATCCGCGCGCGACAGAATCGCGGCGTGTTGCTTGGATTGAGCTATACCTTCGGCAAGCCGGAGAAGGACAAGGAAGGCGACCTCCTGAATGGATTGGGCGGAGGGTGAGCAGCCACGCCTCCGTACCTTCAATCGAGTGACAATCGCCCACGCGTCCTGGTAGCGTCGCCACGCAGCCGGAGGTTAGAATCTGCGCATGGCGATCACACTATCAGACGTCACCAACCGCATTATGTCCGCGTCAGCCACGCTCATTGCGCTGGTGGCGTTGGGCACCGGGTTATACCAGGCGAAACTCAGTCGTGATCAGGCCAAAGCCGCGGTCTGGCCGTACCTGATCTCCGGCAACTCCGGCGAGAGTGGATATTCACGCGTCGTGCAGAACGTCGGGCTTGGTCCCGCCATCATCGGCGCATTCGAAGTGCAAGTCGACAGCGTGCCGGTGCACAGTTGGAAGGAAGCCGCCGAGTCGCTGCACGTTCAGCTCACCTTTACGGGTTCGCGCAGTACGACATTTCGTCGCGGCCTGGTAGTGCCGGTGGCGGCGAACATCCACCTCATCGAGCTACCGGACAGCGCTGATATTCGTCTGGTCCGCTCTCGGACGAAGCACCTGCGCACCTATATCTGTTATTGCTCGTTGTATGGCGACTGCTGGATGCTCGATAGCTACCTCACCGAGCCGACCAAGGTGAAGGTGTGCGTGGATGATCCTCTGCGGGCATTTCGCGAATAGCGCCGAGATCGTCCGAGCGAACGAGCTGACAGCGAGCTGCTCAGGTTGCCCTGCCGCTCTGATACAACGTCAGCCCGCACGCGCGATGGTGTCCGCCGTGAGTGTGCCGCGTGCGTGCCACTCATGGGCGATGTGGCGCATGAGCAGGGCGCAATCGAACGCGCCGCTCGCGTTGTCCAGGATCCTCGTATCGAGTGTGGTGTGGAACT
>JALYVY010000295.1 GCA_030852985.1 Gemmatimonadota bacterium
ACACGAACAGTTTGGACGCGGTGTTCTTCTCCATGGCGTTGTATCTTGGCGGCGCTACTGCGACCGGAGCCGAGCGACGTAGCCACCGCCGGGTGCGAGCTTTCGTTCTACGCGATGGACGACTTGGCAAAGTACCATTGGTCCTCATGACACTTTCCACATTGTGCCGTCAGATTGCCTGCGCAGGAGCGCTCACGTTGGCCGCGCGACCTGTGCTCGCACAGGACCGGTCGTCCTGCGAGGGTATCCTCTTAAAGGCGCCACCAGATTCCGTGGCGTTCACCTTTGGGGCGCGAATTGAATCGTACGACGAAAAGCGCCCTCTCGCTCGCGAGATGGCAACGCTGCTCGCGCAAGGTGTGCGGCAAGAGCTGCATCTTCCCATTCCGCTGCTCTTTCCCTTGTTCGATCCGGACTCGATCGCGCTGCCCCGCCTCGGTGCCGGACAACGTTTGTTGATGGCATCGCCGTCTATTGCGGTGACCTACCGCATGATCTGGGACGGCAGGCATCTCCGAAACGTGCAGCGCAGCGCGGGAGTCAGTACCGACGCATTCGATCGCGCCGTCGCGCAGGCGTTGGTCGCTCTCGACACCTCGGGCATGCTTCCGCCACTCCCCAGTGAACTTGGATCCGCTCCGCTGGAGCTGCGTCTTGGCATTTCGAGGTCGGACCCGCCGAACGTCCTGCTGACGAGTATGCTCTCCGACCGGCAGCCCGCCGAAGCGTTGATCAGGACGAGGCTCCCAGTCTGGCCGGTTACGGCTACCAGCCACCCATTGCGTGGGGTTACGCTCGCATCAGTGTTCGATCGCCGCGTTTTCACTGGGCATGACGAGCAGGCGACGGTCGAAATGGCGGTGGACGCGGATGGCCGGGTGTACCCCCAGTCCGTCCGGGTGCTCGAGTATTCGTCGGCGGCGGTGTTGGTCGGAGTGCAACAGCGGTTGGCCACATGGAGGGTCCATCCCTTGGAAATTGCGGGATGCCCGGTTCCGTCCCTGAACACCATCGTCACCACTGAGTTCCGGGCCCGATGACCGTCGCGCGGCTTGCCATCGTAATCGACACCATGAGGACATCGCGAACCCACGCCACCGTTGCCTTCCTTGCCTCGCTGGCGCTCGCCATCGGGTGCGTCGCGGGCTTGTCGTCGCGTGGACCAGAGGAGAGCAGTTGGCCCGTCACCGGCGGCGACCCCGGTAACTCACGCTATTCCTCGCTCTCGGCGATCAACCGCGACAATGTCGCGAAGCTTCAGGTCGCATGGGTGTATCACACTGGCGACGGCGGTACCAACCCGCTTCAGATCCAGGCCACGCCCATCATCGCAGGCGGCGTTCTCTACGCGACGTCCGGCGCGGGACGCGTCTTTGCCCTTCACGCCGAAACAGGTAGGGAACTCTGGAGGTTCGATCCGCCCGGCGGAAACGAGGGAAGCGCGAACCGAGGGGTCGTTTACTGGCAGAACGATACCGAGCAACGAATTTTCTATGTGGCCGGTTCGCACCTTTACGCACTCGACCCGGCCACGGGTGCGCTCGTAACGTCGTTCGGCACCCGCGGTTCCATCGACTTGGCAAAGGGGCTCGGACGCGACAGCCTGCGCCAGTCCGTCGTCGCCACCAGCCCGGGCGTCATCTACAAGGACCTGCTCATTCAAGGGTCGCGTGTCGGCGAAGGCGATGGCTCCGCGCCTGGACACGTGCGCGCGTTTGACGTCCGAACCGGCCAGCTGCGCTGGATGTTCCACACCATCCCGCAGCCGGGCGAGTACGGCTATGACACCTGGCCCGCCGATGCGTGGCGTACCGTCGGCGGCGCCAACTCGTGGGCCGGCATGTCGCTCGACGTCGCGCGCGGAATCGTCTACATCCCCACCGGATCCGCGACGCCGGATTTCTACGGCGGAAATCGGCTCGGTGCCAACCTCTTCGCCAACTCACTCCTGGCGCTCGACGCAGCCACCGGAAAGCGCATCTGGCACTTTCAGGTCGTCCATCATGACGTATTGGATCGCGACCTCCCCGCTGCCCCCAACCTCCTCACCGTCACGCACGATGGCCGCAGCGTCGACGCGGTCGCGCAAATCACGAAATCGGGTTTCGTCTTTCTCTTCGATCGCGTGAGTGGTGCGCCGATCTTCCCTGTAGAGGAGCGTGCGGTACCACAGTCCGACATCCCCGGAGAGAAGTCCTGGCCTACGCAGCCGTTCCCCACGCTGCCCGCCCCGTTCGGACGGCAACGCATCACACTCTCCGACCTCCCGGACTATTCACCGCAGGGACACGCGGCCGCGGTCGCGCGTTTGGGCACGCTCCGGAATGACGGTCCATATACGCCGCCGAGTCTTCAGGGATCGATCGTCTTCCCGGGTTTCGACGGCGGCGGCGAATGGGGCGGGGCCGCCGTCGACCGCGAGTCGGGCGTGCTGTACGTCAACGCGAACCAGGTTCCAAACATTGCGGCACTTGCCGCCGTGGTGTCGCCGGCGGAGACCTCAGGGTCGGCCATCTATCAAGCAACCTGCGCCTCGTGTCACGGCGCTACTCGGCGCGGTGACGGTGTGCGGACGCCATCACTCGTCGACGTGGCGACCAGACTGGCGCCGGCACAGATCCGCGATGTCGTTGACCACGGCCGTGGCTTCATGCCGTCGTTTGCATCGTTACCCCTCGCCCAACGCGAGGCGGTCACGGCCTACATTATTTCGCCAACGTCGAGCCCCAATGTGGCGGCAGCGCCAAGCACCAGCGCCAATCGCGCCGGACGTTCGCCCTACCGCTTCCTCGGCTACGAGTGGTGGCGAGACTCCAGCGGCCTGCCGAACGTGAAGCCACCCTGGGGAACACTCAACGCCATCGACCTCAACACCGGCAACTATCTCTGGACCATCCCGCTCGGCGACCTTCCCGAACTGAAGGCCCGGGGCATCACGGGAACGGGCGCTGAGGGATACGGCGGGCCGATCGTGACGGCGGGCGGCCTCGTGTTCATCGGTGCAACGCAGGACGAAAAGATACGCGCACTCGACAAGCGCACTGGCGCAATCCTGTGGGAGGCCCAGCTTCCCGCTGCCGGCTATGCCACGCCGAGCACGTACATGGTCAACGATCGGCAGTATGTCGTCATCGCGGCGGGCGGCGGCAAACTCGGTACGCGTGCCAGCGATACGTATGTCGCGTTTGCGTTGCCACGATGACAGTTGTAGCCATTGGTGGGCACCGAAAGAGCTCAGAATTTCAGGGCTTATATCATATGAATAGGTATTTATTCATCATGCATTTCTCCGTCGCTTCCTAACTATGCATCGCCCGCTGCATCCGTCGTTGTGTCAACTGGCGCAGGCAAGGCACCTTGGCATGAGGAAATCGATTCCGCTCCTCCTTGCGGCCTTGTTGTTTGCTGGTGCGTGCGGAAGCGCTGTGTCCACTACCGTACAGACGCCGACGGAGGCCGTGCCGTCTGGACCGGCCCTACCAGCGCCGTCTGCAAGCCCCGCGTGGAGCGACGAGTTCGACGGACCAGCGGGCGCGTCCTTCGACCGCGCCAAATGGACCGCGGACACCGGGGGCACCGGATTCGGCAACCAGGAACGTGAGTTCTACACGACCCGGCCCGAGAACATTGCGCTCGATGGCGAAGGTCACCTCGTCTTCACGGCGCGCGCCGAGACTTCGGCCCCGGCATTCCAGTGCTGGTACGGGCCGTGTCAATACACGTCCGCACGGCTGAAGACCGTTGGCCTGTTCGCGCAGACGTACGGACGCTTCGAGGCGCGCATCCGCATCCCACGCGGACAGGGAATCTGGCCCGCCTTCTGGATGCTCGGCTCCAACGTCGACGCCGTTGGGTGGCCGCGCAGCGGCGAGATCGACATCATGGAAAACATCGGTCGCGAGGCGGCAACGGTACACGGCACCTTGCATGGACCGGGGTATTCGGGCTCGGGCGGAATCAGCGGGAGCGACGTGCTGGGCACGGGCGCCTATGCGGATGACTTCCACGTCTTCACCGTCTCATGGGAAGCAACCGAGATCCGGTGGTACGTCGATGGCAGACTGTACCATCGTGTAGCGTCGCGCGACGTGCCAGCCGGAGGAATGTGGGTGTTCGACCACCCCTTCTTCTTGTTGCTCAACGTGGCCGTGGGCGGAGGATGGCCAGGCAATCCCGATGGTACCATCACCTTTCCGCAAACGATGGTCGTGGATTATGTGCGGGTCTATCGCAATCCCTAGACAGGCGGTCGTTGCCGAGAGCGTCAGGTCATCGCGGGCTGGCACCGACGCGACGAAATGACTTCTTCAGTACAGCCGACCTAAGACCTGGGCTTTTCGCCCATTAGCCTGCTCTGGAAGCGCTGCGACTCACTGATTCGCTCGACTTCGACCGACATCGCGTCCATGCTCTGCTGCAGTTGAAGCAGCGATTGCTGCAGCAACTGGGCATTGTTGTCGGCGCGCTGCAACTCCGGACGCTTTTCGATCCGTCGAGCCCACAGGCGAGCGAACGGTCCCAGGATGACGATCGCCGCAAGCAGCCCCATGAGACCGAAGGCCGTCTCCTCGGCCCGCTGCGTGAGCACCATGACGTCCGGCGGCAAGCTCGCCGTGGTGACGATCGTTCGGTCGCCCTGCCTGTCCACGATGATGCGCCCGCCACCAACGGGAATCGGCAGCAGTGCTGCGGGCGCTTCCCCCGCAACCACGGGAGCATTGGGCGTTGCTGGTGCGCTGGGCGGCGAACTGACCTGCGCGGGTGCGTATTTCGCTCGATGTTGATCACCCGTTTCGCTCCAAGCTGATCACCCGTTTCGGTTGAAGTTGATCACCCATTTCGCTCGATGTTGATCAGCGGATGCGCGGCGACCGCAGGATCCTACCGCC
>JALYVY010000115.1 GCA_030852985.1 Gemmatimonadota bacterium
GGCTGCGCGGCCGCAGCGAGCGGACGAGTCGCAGCCACGCGGGCGCGTCGTCGACGAGCGGACCACCCGCTTCCACGACAACCGTGCCCTGCGCGAACCAGAGGTTGACGCCGGCCGTGGGCGCGACGGTCTCGCCCCGGAACACGTCGCCAGCGAGTAGCTCGGGGTCGAGCCCCGAGCGAACGATCGTGGTCGTCTTCGTGCTGTCGGTTGGCCCGAGCACGAGCAGCACGGGGAGCGCGCCGAGATTCGGCTTCTTGCCGTGCTGCGCAACGGCGAGGTGCGCGCGCGCCGCGGCAAGCATGGCGTCAATGCTGCTGGCCGGAGATCCGGCGACCGGCGTACGAAGGTCGTGACGGAAGTAGTAGAGCAGGACGCCCGCGCTGATGAGTCCGAGCACACCGAGCGAGCCGCCGATCTGCCACGCCTTCGTGCTGTGCAGCTTCAGCACGAGCACGAGGACGACCGCCACCGTGACGTAGGCAGCGAATACTCCGAGCGCGAGGAGCCAGGTTTTCGTCTGTCGCGTCATGATGCCCCGGTTCGGTTGCTGTGCGCCCGCTCAGCGAGAGAGGCGCGCGATTTCCGTCCTGATGTCGGCGCTTCCGGAATGAAGCGACACGGTAAACCAGGCGAAGAGTGCGGCGGCGACGAGCGCGGTGACTCCGGCGGCGACGGCGAGCCGGGGTACCCAGAGATCCCGCCTGGTGCCGATGTCGCCGAGCGAAGGACGCCACCGAGGCGAGAGATCGCCGGGCTTTCCGCGCACGCGCTGGATCTTCTCCGACAGCTGTTGGAGAAGCACCTGCAGGTCGTTGCCCTGCGTCGTGCTGTAGCGGCCCTTGAAGCCGAGCAGCAGGCAAAGCGCATAGACCTCGAGGAGGTCGACGAGGTCGGGTGAATCCGGGCGCGACATGAGCTCCTGCAGGTACTGGAAGAACAACTCGCCGGCCATGTGCACGCCGAACACCTCTTCCTGAAGCGTGCGGCTCGACCACTGCGCGAACATCGGCTGTCCGGAATTGAGCACCGTCTCGTCGAGGAAGGCAATCACCGCGAACAGGGCGAATCGAACATCATCACTCGCGTAGCCCTGGCCGCGCGCTTCCGCCTCGGCGGCCGAGAGCACCTGCTTGATACGGAGGCGGAATGAGTCGGCGTCGGCGGCGACTTGCTTGTTGGCGCGGAGCCGCACGGTGGCGGTGAACGCCTCCTGCAGGTCGAGCGCGAGACGTCCGCGCCGTGTGGGGAGGTCGGCGGTCGCGGTTGGTGTCGCGAGCGGTGCGGTCATTCGTCCACCAGGACGTTCAGCTCGAGCTGCGCGTTGCTGATCGCGTCGGGAATGAACACGCCAACCTCTAGCGTGGAAACGATGGTGTCCCAGCACGGGCCGCTGCGCTCGATGGCGAAGTACTGCGTATCGCTGCGCGGCGAGAGCTGTGCTGGCGGGAACGGCAGGTGGTCGAGCCGGAGTCCGGGAAATGCGCGTCGCACCAATTCCAGTACAAACTTGCTCGAGCACACCTTCGCCAGGTCGGGCACACGCGCGATCACCTCGTTGGCGGTAATGGACGCGCGGACGCCCAGGATCCAGCGTGCGGGCTGGAATGCCCGGGGATCGCGTATGACGCCCGTGTGCACGCCCTGCGCGTTCGGCACGAGCGCGATGGCGGTCGGTCCGGTTGGTGCCGCGACATCGAGGTGTGATCGGATGCTGCGATCCAGGGCATCGAAGCACGCCTCGGGCGCGTCGTGATCGTACGCCTGCAGCGCGCGGGGATGCGCGTCGAGGGAGAACGTGCACAGCGCACCCGCAAGGCGCGCGAGCTCGGCGTACAACCGTTCCGGGTGGATGCGCCTCGCCTGCATCTGCTGACGGAGCGCGGGCCTGCTGGCGTTGATGGCGTGAAGGAGCCAGAAGCTCGCGACTTCACGCTGCGCAAATTCGTCCGAACTCCCGCGGCGCCCCTGCGCAATGGAGTCCGCCTTCGCATCGAGGATCTCCAATAGGCGGCGCAGCATGGACATCAGCCGCGGGCTCGCACCGACGTGCAGCGATGGGGCGATATAGTCCGCGTCGAGCATGTAGTGCCCCGCGCCATCGCGCTTGATGCGGGCGACCGGAAGCGTCACCATGCCGGACTCCTCGATGTCTTCCGCATCGGTGTCGAGCAGCAGGCGGAAATTCTTTCGCCCTATGGTGACGGTACGTTCGTCGCGACCGGTGATGTCGTCGCGAACGACTGTCGGCTCCCCGATGTAGCGTGCTGCCAGTTCACCATGCGTGGCACCGTTGGTGGCGAAATTCGCGTGATCGGGGCGGTACGCGGGTATCGCGAGCAGGACGAGATGGCTGTCCGAGGTGGGCAGGAAGCGATCGCCGATGCTCAATGGAGCGAGTGCGGCGTCGCTGGCCGGTATGTCGAACGGCAAGCCATCGGGCATCACGCCACGGGCTTGCACGAGCGCCACGGTGTCGTTCTGCAGGGCGTCCGTATCAAGCTCGCAGGCGATCAAGCCATAGGGCTTGAAGAAGAGGCTCGACAGCGCGAAGTGCACGGTGTCTTCGAAGAACCGGCTCTGGGCCTGGAAATGATGTTGCGCCAGGTGCATGCCCTCGTTCCACACGATGTGCGATAACTGCTTCATTTGCACCGGTTCAGCGTGGCATGTCACGCGCGGGCACGCGCGTTCGGGAGCGAGCGCGCGCGTGTTGCGAGGGGCGCTCGCCAACCGCTATATACTGGCTGGCGGATAATACGCGAACCAAAGGCGAGTCGCGCCGTTAACGTACCCGTTGGCCCCACGTGATGACAAGCGCTGAATTTGCCGCGACATACAAGGTCCTGAAGACACTCACGGAGCGCGGGGCGCGGAGCCAGATCGCGCAGGAAGTGGCGCTGGGCCGGATGGTGATGGTGCATCAGTTGGACGTAGGTTCTGCAGTGGACCGGCAGCGCCTGCGCGCGCGCGTCGCCGGGCTGCGGCCGTCGGCGGCGGCGCAAGTGTTTGGCGTCTACGACGTGGACGGAACCACCGTGGTCGTGACGCACTTCCTCACCACGTTCCTCGACCTCCCCAGCTGGCTGGCCGACAACGCGATACCCGACGACGCGAAGACAGTCGTTGTCGCCGCGATTCCGATGAAGGCCCCCGAACCGCCGCCCGCACCGGCTCCAAAAGCTCCAGCGGAGCCAAGCTTCACGGCGGTGTTCGCGCCGCCGGGGACGCCAGTTGCTCCACCCCCCGCTCAGCTAGCCGCGCCTGCACCGACCGTCGCGCCGGAATCGCCAGCCGGGCCGTCGTTCACGGAGATGTTTGGCGTCGTGAAGGACTCGGGGTCACCCGTGACACCCAGCGCGGTTCCTTACGCGGCGACTCCGGCTGCGCTGCCTCCAGCTCCGGGTGCGCTGCCTCCAGCTCCGGCCGCACCCGAGCCGGGCGAATTCACGCGCCAGTTCCAGGGGATCAAGCCGCCCCCCATGACCGTGCCTCCTCCGGTGGCCCCATCCTTTTCGCCGCCGTCGACACCGGCTGCACCATCATTCACGCCGCCGGCTTCACCGGCACCCCAACCGTCATCGCCAGCCAAGGCCGGCGAGAGCTTCACACAGGTATTTGGTGGCATGGCGTCACCGCCTCCAGCGGCAAGCCCGCCGCCAGCACTGCTCCCTTCGCCACCACGCTTCGATGCGGTGATTCCTCCACAGCCGCCGATGGCGCCGCGCGTGGAAACGCCCGCACCGCCGCCGCCGAGGAAGGCAAGCGGCGACTTCACGCAGCTGTTCGACCGACTCCAGCCGGGCGCGCCCTCTGCGCCGACGAGTGTGCCCTCGCCCCGAGTGCAGCCGCCGCCGGCCCCACCGGCCGCCCCGACACCGTCGTGGAGCCAGCAGCCAGTTCCACCGCAGCCCGCCGCGCCGACGCCATCCTGGAACTCACCGGCAGTACCTCCGCAGCCCCCGACTCCAACACCGTCGTGGAACCAGCGGGCCGTCCCTCCGCAGGCAGCACCACCAACGCCCAGCTGGCAGACGCCGGCTGTCCCGCCGCCCTCGACCGCCAACCCCGCCGCCGCCGGGCCGAGCGAGTTCACGCGCATTCTGGGACGTGTCACACCGCCGCCCGATGGTCCCTCGGGATCAATGATCGGAAGAACTTCTTCCGCACCCGGTTTTCAGATGCCGCAGATGCCGCAGATGCCGCAGCCACCGCAGATGCCGCAAATGCCGCAGCTGCCGCAGCTGCCGCAGCTGAACATGCCCGCGATGGCGATACCATTGCCCCCGATGCAGCTGCCGCAAGCGCAGCTGCCGGCGGCCGGCCTCACGCCGCTCAGCGTGCCGCAGCAACCGACCGGATCACCCGCTGCGCCGACGCGTTCGCACCTTCCGCTGATCATCGCGCTCAACGTTGTGCTGATCGGCGCGATCGGGATGGTGCTGTATTTCGTATTGAAGCACTGACGTCCTCGGGCGCCGACCAGGTGCATGACGGCCGCCTTACTGGCCGTTTCACAACCGCTGAAGGGCGTTGAAGCAGATTCGGGTGCAGCGCGAGAACGCGTTTGGACGAGCGCCCGCTGACGCTACATCGACGGTGCGTATGATTCGAGGTAGCCGCAGGCCGAGCAGCGATACGTGACGACCGCGTGGCGCTCACGGCCGGCCAGGTTCAGCCCCGTCCAGAACGACCGCTCCGGCACCCCCTCTGCCCACTCCGGACCGAAGGCGGAGCTCTTCCCGGCCTTGTCGATGACGAATCCTGACTCCATTACGGAGCTACAGTTCGGGCAAGTAGGTGGCTGCATGGTAGTCGCGCGGGAAATGGGCGGCGGGTGATGCCTGGCGAGGTGCCAAGCAGGGAGCTCCGGTGCTGCGCGCCCTCAGGCCCGCGGCAGCACGATCACCAGCTCCAACTGCGGCGCCTGAAACTCCGCGGGCACGTAGGCCGCAATATTTCTCGCCCGCGTGACGTTGTCCCACTCGGGCCCGGATTTCTGCAGCAGGAAGTAGTGGTGATTCAGCTTCACCGACACGGCGCTCGGCGGATTCGGTACGTACGTCAGCGCAATGCCCGGCAGCGCCTGCCGGATGAGCGTATCGAGCTGGCTCGCGGTGCTCACCTTCACGAGGTGTGGGGCGCGCGTCGGCACTTCGGTGCCGCGCCCTTCCACCGTGATCGCCAGATAGATCTGCGGCGCCGCGAGGTACTTGTCCTGGTCGAGCGCCGCTGCATACACGGAGGGCTGCACGAGCCGCATCGGCAGCGTCACCGTTGTTGCGGGCACCACGGTCTCGAGCAATTCCCTGAGCTGCTCGTCCAGGCGGGTGAACGACACGGACAGGTTGTCGTGCTCGTAGCTTGGCAGCTCGCGCGCGTGGATGGCGCCGGAGAACGTCGTGAGCGCGCCGGTAAGGCCGAGCATGGCGTTGAATAGCTCGATCGGGTGGCCGCGGCGCGTCTCGTAGATGTGGCGCAACTCGGGCAACGCGCTGTTGATGCTGTAAAGCAGCCAGAAGGTCGCGACATCGGCGACGCCGAACTCCGCGAGGCTCTGATTCTTCTGCCGCCGTCCCGCGGACAGCGTGGTGCTCTTGGCCGACAGGATCTCGAGGAGCCGCCGGGCGATGGCCATGAGATGGTCGCTCGCCAGGATGTCCACGAGCGGCGGTACGAAATGCGCATCGAGTTGGTAGTCGCCGGTGGGCGACTTGGTGACGCGGGCGACGCGCAGTGCGCTCGTGCCATCCATCGACTCACCGCCGAACATCAGCCGGAAATTCCGCCGCGCCACCTGGATGGGTCGCTCGGCTTGACCCGTCGTCTCGTCGCGGCGGAGCAGTTCGTCCGCCCGATAGCGCGCATCGCGGTCCTTGTTGACCCCGGAGACGTTGTGTCCTCCGTAGCGGTATTCAGGAATGCCGAGATACACATCGAGCCATTGCTGGTCGGGGGCACACGCGCCTTCGAGGGGTCGGGGTGCGGGGACGACCTCGGAGGCCGGCATGTCGAACAGCAACCCGTCGGGGAGGATGCCCGCTGCCGCCGACAGTCCGAAGCTGCCCGAGGCGAGCGCTTCGCGATCGATCTCGAGGCGCTGAAATCCCCAGGGACAGAATGCGAGCGCGGACAACTGAAACTCGAGGAGGTCCCCGAGAAAGCGATCCTGTGTCTGGAAGTGCTGCGGACTGAGTAAGACCCCCTTCGTCCACAACACGGGCTGCATCTGCCTCATGGCCGACGAAGCTAGCCCGCTGTCCGGCGATGCGGCAGGGTGGCCGGCGCTGGCACGCGGTGCGTGCGGATGCTACTTCTCTCGCGGCTTCGCCGTCGCACTGCACCCACTCACGAGGCAGACCGCTTGATCGATCCGCTCCTCGCCAGTTACGAGGCCGTCCCGTACGACAGCAGGCCGATCGACGCCAGCGAAATCGGGGCGCTGGAAACGATGGCGCTTCTGTATGGAGTGGACGCGCCCCGCGCCGACCATGCACGAGTGCTCGAGCTGGGCTGTGCCTCGGGCGGCAACCTCATTCCCATGGCGTACCGCTACCGCAACGCACACTTCGTCGGCATCGACCTCACGCCCGGACAGATCGACGTCGGCAGGAAGGAGATCGCCGCGCTTGGGCTGACCAATATCTCGCTCGACGCAATGAGCATTGCCGACATCACGGATGATTTCGGCACGTTCGACTACATCATCTGTCATGGCGTCTACTCGTGGGTGCCGCCGGAAGTCCAGGACGCCATCCTGCGCGTGTGTTCGCGCAACCTCTCGACGAACGGCATCGCGTACGTGAGCTACAACACCCTTCCGGGCTGGCACGTGCGCGGCATGGTGCGCGAGATGATGATGTACCACGACGACCCGTCCCTTCCCCCGCGGGAGCGCGTTTCGCGTGCACGGGAATTCGTCGACCTGCTGGCGAACGAGGGCGCGGCAATGAAGACCACGCCGCACACGCTGTCGATCATGGAGGAGGCGATCAACCTGCGGGCGCAGCACGATGCGCACCTCCTGCACGAGCAGCTCGAACCGTACAACGCACCCGTGTATTTCTCCGAGTTCGCTCGGCGCGCTGCCGGGGCGGGGCTTGCGTTCATGGCCGAGGCGAAACTCCGCAACACGTCGTCCACGCTCTCCGCCTGGGCCATTGGCGCTGCGGGTAGCGACGCGAATGTGATCCGGGTGCAGCAATATGTCGATTTTGCCATCGGCCGCACCTTCCGCCGTTCGCTGCTGTGTCACGCGGCCGTCGGTGCCCTTGCACAGCCAACCGCGGCGGCACTGGCGACGCTGCATGTCTCGTTGCGTGCGGCACCGACTGCGCCTGCCGAGCAGGACGCAGCCACGGGACCCGTGGTGGAATCGTTCAAGACAGCGGACGACGTGACGATGACGACGGACAACCCTCTGGTGCTCGCCGCGTTTCACGTCCTCATGCGGGTGGCCCCGTCGTCCCTGCCGTTCGACGCGGTGCTGCAGCGTGTAACCGATGCGCTCAGCGCCGACGATTCGCCGGGCATCGCGGAGCCGGCGGATCGCGCGGCGCCGCTCGCGAGTGCGCTACTGCAATGCGCCGTGGGAGGCCTCGTGGAGCTGCATCGCTATCCGGCGCCGTTTTCGGCGACGATCTCGCAGCGTCCGGTGGCGAGTCCACTCGCGCGACGCCGGGTTGACTCTACGGACACCGTGCCGAATCTTCGGCACCGCACAACCGAGTTGACGGCAGTCGAACGAGCGCTTCTTCCTCATATGGACGGCGCACACGACAGCGAGCGGCTGTTGGAGCGCCTCATCGAAGAGGTGAAGTCGGGAAGCATCACGGTTGAGGGGACCCTTCCTGACCGAGACGATCTGGCCAGAATCGTGGACGCTGCGCTAAAGAGACTTGCCTCCGTCGCCCTTCTCGAGGCCTGAACACACCGAGCACCGGAAATGAGCCCGCACGAGTCCCGCGCAGATGTCGAGATCGACGTCGACATGAATCCCACACGCCGCGCCGCCGAGGTGGCGGCGGGCGGCGTTCACGTGCTGATACTGGGCGACTTCGGTGGTGGTGCCGCGGTGCGCACGTCCTTGCCGGAACGAGCCATCCACCGGCTGGATCGCGACGGGATCGATGCGGCGATCAAGCATATTTCGCCGGCGCTCCGCCTGTCGATCAACGAGGATGCCAAAAGCGAGTCGATCGCGTTTCGTGCGCTGGACGATTTCACCCCGGATCACCTGCTCGCGCACGTACCGACGCTCATGCGCCTTCGGGAGCTCCGCACCACGGCCGAATCCGGTCCTGTTGCCTCCGTTCGCGAAGACGCGCCCGCTCAGTCCAACGGAAGCCTGCTCGATCGCATCCTCGAGCGTCAGGACGCGCCCGGTGAGGCTGCCGCGCCAGGCGTGGCCGCGCGCGTCGACGACTTGTCCGATTTCGTGCGTCGCGCCATACGGCCGCACGTCGCGCGCGAGATCGATCCCCGTCAGCGCGCGCGCGTTGCGCAGGTGGACGACGTCATCGGCGCCACCCTGCGGCTGCTGCTGCATCATCCGGAGTTCCAGGCGCTCGAGGCACGCTGGCGCGCCGTCGATTTTTTCCTTCGCCGCTGCGACCTCGATGAGTCGGACGTCGTCGGCCTTCTTGACCTGTCGCGCGACGAGCTTGCACTCGCGGTAGGCGACGACAGTGCGGTTGACCACGCTGCCCTGCTGCAGAAGCTTTCTGCGATGGGGAATGGACACGCTTGGACGCTGGTGATCGCCGCGTATCAGTTCGGGCCGGCGGATACCGGCCTCCTCACCGAGATTGCGCGCGTCGCCGAGAAGATGGGCGCGCCGTGGTTGGCCGCGGCGGATGCGCGGTTCGCGGGCATCTCGACATTTGCCGACGGTGCGGATACCGATGATTGGGACGAGACTCCGGTCGCGGGATGGGACGAGTTGCGTCGCGCCCGCGGTGCGCGGTTTCTTGGTCTTTCACTGCCCGCGTACCTCGCGCGTCTCCCTTACGGCGTCGATAACCCCATCGAGTCGTTGCGGTTCGAGGAGCTGGAGCCTGGTGCGCCTGCGCATGACAGCCTCCTCTGGGGGAATCCCGCATTTCTCTGTGCGCTCGTCGCCAAGACGCCGGTGGAATCGGGGCAGGCGGCACCGAGCCAGGGAACGATCGGCGGGTTGCCACTGCATCTCTTCACGCGCGAAGGAATCCGCGAGGCGCATTCATGCGCGGAAGCGTCGCTGTCCGAACGAGCAGCACTGCGGCTGCTCGCGAACGGGCTAACGCCGCTGGTGTCCCTCCGGGACGGTGATGCGATCCGCATTCCGAGGCTGCAGTCGATCGCAGCACCGCCGACGCCACTCTCCCTCCGTCCCGCGGCGAGGACGCGATGACAGCCTCCACGCAGGCCACGTGGCTCGTGGAGCCGTTCGTCGTCGGTACGGATGCGCAATTCGCCGCAGCGCGTGGCGCACTGGAGCGGATTGGCTTCACCCAGGCAGGCATCTGTGCCGGCGCCGGAATTGACAGCATCTACGAGTTACCCGCGCTGAGTGAGCGCGAGGTCGGCTTCCGCGACCGCGACACACCACTTTCGCTGCTCGTCCAGCTTTTCATGGATGGCGAGGATGTTTCGTGGGACGAAGTCCGAGCGATCCTTGCTCCAGCCGATCTTGCCGCTCTCCGTGAGATTGGTCTCCTGCAATCGCTGCCGGGGGATCCGACTTCATGCGTTTCCGTCGTCGCGCTCTACCCCACCGAAGGACTTTATGTCGCCTCGGATCGGCACGGCCGCATCCAGCTTGTCGCAAGCGGCAAGCCGGTGGACCTCGTGTACTCAGCGCTCACTCCCGAGACGCAGCGGTTTGTCGAACTGATGCCGCGGATTCCCTGCGACGAATATCTCGAGCTCTGTTCCGGCACTGGGATAGCCGCGCTCGTGGCGGCGCGCGATTTCGCCGGAAGCGTCTGGGCCGTTGACATCACGCGGCGATCCACGCGCTTCGCCGATTTCAATGCGGCGCTCAACGGGCTCCACAATGTCTGCGCCCTGGAGGGGGACGTGTACGAGCCCGTCGCAGGCCGCACGTTCGATGTGATCACGGCGCACCCGCCGTATGTGCCGTCTACCGAAATGGAGATGGTGTTCCGTGACGGTGGCGAGGACGGCGAGCAGGTAACGCGAACGATCATCGAGGGGCTGGCGGCGCATCTGCGCCCCGGGGGCCGGTTCTACTGCGACTGCATGATGACCGACCGTGCGGAAGCACCGCTGGAGCAGCGCATTCGGCACATGCTCGGACCGGCGCACGCCGAGTTCGATGTGCTGGTGGGACAGGTCGGATTGATCGAGCCGGAGGCGCTGCTTAGCGGGGCTCTGTCTTCCGGGCGGATCAGCGTAGAGGAGTGCGCGGCGCAGCGGGTGCGCTTCGAGCGGTTGGGCATCGAGCGGTTCGTGAACACCGGATTTCTCATTCGCCGTCGACAGGCGCCCGGCGCGGTCGTCACGCGCCGTCGCGTGATTTCCTCCGGCACCCGCGCGACGCATCTCGCCTGGTACCTCGAGCTCTCGTCCACCGTGTCTGAATGGGAGCCGGGATCGCATCGCTATCTCGATGCGCGCCCGCGCGCGTCCCGGCATGCGGAGCTGCTGTCTCGCGCCGCGCTGCGACACGGGCGGTGGGCGGTCACCGCGTCGACACTCGCCACGCAAGTGCCCTTCAGTGTTCAGGCGGAATGTCCGGTGTGGTTCGGGACGTTCCTCACGTGGTGCGACGGCGAGTCGACAGCGCGTGATCTCCTGCTGCGCTTGCGCAACGCCGGGATCGTACCCGACGCGGCGGCGGATGCCGACTTCGCGACGCTCATCGGCGAGTTGGCCGAGGGCGGATTCATTGAGCTGGACATCCTGCCCTTTCCGGCTGATCCGCCGGCATAAGGCGGAGGGGCACGCCGCAGCTGGTCGGACCGTACATAGCAAGCGGTCTGTTGCTTGACGATCGCAGTGCGCGCATCCATGCTACCGTCTTGGACGAGGCGCGAATCCACACAGTTTTTCCCGGAGTCTACGATGGCACGAGAGGGCACACAGAAGAAACTCGAGCGCGTCCGTCCGCCGCGCGTGAACATCAGCTATGACGTGGAAACCGGCGGCGCGGTCGAGACAAAGCAGCTTCCCTTCCTCATGGGAGTATTGTCCGACCTGAGCGGAACGCCCGCCGAGGCGCTGCCGCGCCTCAAGGATCGCAAGTTCGTCGAGATCACGCCCGACAACTTCGATACGGTGCTGAAGAACATGAAGCCGCGCGTGAACTTCGCGATCGACAACAAGCTGCAGGAAGGCGGCGGCAAGATTGCGGTCGACATGACGTTCGAGAGCCTCGATGACTTCTCGCCGGATGCCGTCGCCCGTAATGTCGCCCCACTGAAGGAGCTGCTCGACCTGCGCACCAAGCTCGCCGATCTTCGCGGCAGCCTGCAGGGCAACGACAAGCTCGAGGAGATCCTGCAGAACACCTTGAATGATGCGGCGGCCATGAAGAAGCTCGAAGCAGAACTCGGACCGCAGGGAGGCGGCAATGGCTGAGGCCCAGCAGCAGAACCAGCAGGCGGCGGCGTTCTCGCCGGAGTTCAACCTGCTCGACAAGATCGTCGAGGAAGGACGGATGGGCCGCGACGCCGCGACAAAGGAGCGCGGTCGCGATCTCGTGCGGAATTTCGTGAGCGAAGTGCTCGCGGGCACGGTGACGCTCAATCCGGATACGGAGGCGATGATCAACGCGCGCATCGCGCAGATCGACGCCCTCATCTCGGCGCAGGTCAATGAGGTGATGCATCACCCGGACTTCCAGAAGCTCGAGGGCAGTTGGCGAGGGCTGAAGTACCTGCTTGCGAACAGCGAGACGGGAGAGCAGCTGAAGATCAAGGTCATGAATGTGTCCAAGAAGGACCTGCTGAAGGATTTGCAGAAGGCGCCGGAGTTTGACCAGAGCGCCCTGTTCAAGAAGGTGTACGAGGAGGAGTTCGGCGTCTTCGGCGGCACGCCGTTCGGGTCGCTGCTCGGCGACTACGAATTCGGGAAGAGCGGGCAGGACATCGAGCTGCTCGAGAAGATTTCGCAGGTGGCCGCGGCGGCGCATGCGCCGTTCATCACGGCCGCCAGCGCGGACATGATGAACCTCGAGAGCTTCACCCAGCTCGATGCCCCGCGCGACATGGCCAAGGTGTTCGACACGACGGAGTACGCGAAGTGGAAGAGTTTCCGCGCCAGTGACGACGCGCGCTACGTGGCGCTCACGCTGCCGCGCATCCTGATGCGCGAGCCGTATGGAGCGGCCACGGTGCCCGTCGAGGCGTTCAACTTCGAGGAGCGAGTGGACGGGACGGATCACTCGAAGTACCTGTGGGGCAATGCCGCCTGGGCCCTCGGTAGCCGCATTACGCAGGCGTTTGCGACCTACGGCTGGACGGCGACGATCCGCGGCGTCGAGAGTGGCGGCCTGGTTGAAGGGTTGCCGGTGCACAACTTCAAGACCGATTCGGGCGACGTGGCGATGAAGTGCCCCACGGAAACCCCGATCTCCGATCGCCGGGAGAAGGAACTGGCCGACCTCGGCTTTGTGCCGCTCGTGCATCGCAAGGGCAGCGATAACGCGGCGTTCTTCAGCGTGCAGTCGGCGCAGAAGCCGAAGATCTACGATTCCGATGCGGCAACGGCCAATGCGCGCATCTCCGCGCAGCTGCCGTACATCTTTGCCGTTTCGCGATTTGCGCACTACCTGAAGGCGATCATGCGCGACAAGATTGGCGGCTTCGCCAGCCGCGATGAGATCCAGCGCTTCCTGAATGACTGGATCAACAACTACGTCGTGGTGAACGACGACGTCGGGTTCGAGATGAAGGCGAAGAACCCGCTGAAGGAAGCGCGCGTCGAGGTGGTGGAAATCCCGGGCAAGCCCGGCGCCTATCGCGCGGTGGCGTTCCTGCGCCCGCATTTCCAGCTCGACGAGCTGTCGATGTCCATGCGTTTGGTGGCTGACCTGCCCGCCGCCGCTGGCTGACGGTGCCCTCCGTTCCCGGATCACGCGCGGAGAAAATTCTTACGCCGCGCGTGATCTGGGATACGGCGCTCGGCATTTCAGGCTTTTACGTTAGTCTCGCGGATCAGGCACTGACCGCGCGTTGGATCACTCACATTGACGGGGAGACCGAGCAATGCTAGTTGACTACTTTCTCAAGATCGACGGAATCGAAGGCGAGTCCGGCGATGCCAAGCACAAGGGCGAGATTGAGCTGGAGAGCTTCTCGTTCGGCGGCAGCCAGGCCGGCACCGCGGGCTATGGCGGTGGCGGGGGCGCCGGCAAGGTGCAGCTCCAGGATTTTCACTTCATCAAGAAAGTTGACAAGGCTTCCGCGAAGCTCTTCCTGCACTGCTGTAACGGCCAGCACATCAAGATGGCAACGCTGGTAGCGCGCAAGGCCGGCAAGGACCAGCAGGAGTACCTGAAGATCACGCTGAGCGATTGCATGGTGAGCAGCTTCACCGCGGGCGGCTCCCAGGGGAGCGTCGTTCCGTCCGACCAGATTTCGCTGAACTTCTCGAAGGTCGAGATGGAGTACAAGGAGCAGAAGGCCGACGGCTCGCTGGCCGGCGCCGTGAAGTCCGGCTGGGACGTGAAGTCGAACAAGGCGGTATGAGCCGCACCGGGCGACGTTGATGCACGCACGAGAACTGTTCAAGGCGGGCAGGCTCGACGACGCCATCGAGGCGCTGGGCGTGGAGGTCCGGGACAATCCGACCGACGCCCAGCGCCGCGCGTTCCTGTTCGAGTTGCTCTGCTTTGCCGGCAACTACGACCGCGCGGAGAAGCAACTCACTGTCATCGGACGTGGTGGGAAGGACGCGGAGATGGGCGCCCTCCTCTATCACGCGGCGAACAGCTCGAGGCGCGCGCC
>JALYVY010000116.1 GCA_030852985.1 Gemmatimonadota bacterium
ACACTGACGCGTGCGGCGTTCGCTCCCGGGATATGCTTCCCCGAAGTGGCCCTATGGCTTTGGGACAGACGGGGCGATCAGCAGCCGAAAGATGGCTCGGCGGTTCGGCGCTTCACCCGCGCGTCCCGGTCCGTCGGTGGGCAACTGCACTCGCTCACCCTTCGACTCCAGGATCACCCGGTTCGCGTCAATCCCCTTCGACACGATGTACGCACGGGCCGCCTCGGCGCGACGCTCGCCGAGCGCCATGTTGTAGGCGTCTGTGCCAGACGGATCCGTATACCCGAGAATCACGATGCTCAGGTCGGGAATGGAGCGGAACACCGCCACCTTCTCGTCGAGCACCATCTTGGCGGAATCCGTGAGCTCCGAGCTGTTGAACGCGAAGTGAATGGTTGCCTGCAACACCGCGGTGGTGGCCGGCGTAATCACCGGCCGCACGTTGGCCAGCGAGTCGCGCAGCATCCTGAGCGCCATGTCGCGCGCACGTAGCCGACGCGTCTCTTCGGCACTCACCGAGTCGTCGTGCTGCATCATCATCGGCGCGGACATCTGCATCGTCGTGATCGTCCGCGTCGCCGGATGACGGAACACGCTGAGCCCGAGGCGCACACTCTTGTACGTCTTCCAGTTCTCGTTCGCGAGCCAGTCGAACACGCCATCGACGCGCAGCGACACGTTGTCCGTCATTGCGTACTTCGCGCCCACGAGTGCATCCACGCCGTAGCTGTGGAGGAAGTTCGTTTCCGTCGAGACACCGGCGCCGCCGCCAAGGAGCAGCGACAGGCCGCCGGAAATCACCGGCGCGGCCACGAGTCGCCCCGAGAGCAGTCCGACGTTCACGTCCTTCAGGCCACTGGGACGACTGGCGCGCATCTCGGCATCCTCGAACTCGATGACCCACATGCGGTCCAGGTACATACCCACCCGGCCCCCGCCACCGTAGCCGGTGTTGAGGGTCAGGTTCTTGTCGAAGGTCGCTGCGCTGCCAAAGGCGCCAAACTCGACCGTCCCGCGTTCCTGTGCGCCCGCCGGCAGGGCCAGTACCAGGGCCACACTGCCAACGGTCAATGCCTTGAACAACATGCGTGTCTCCAGTGAACTGCGTTGCCTGTGCGCCACGGTGGCGACGGGGATCTCACTCATCGCCGGCCTCATGGAAGTGTGATGACGTTGTTGGTGCCCAGCGTGACCGCGCCGTTCCGCGCCAGCGCGCGGCCGATCAGGGTCGCGTTGTCCACGAGCGTGATGCTCGTCAGCGCGATGATGTTGCCCTGGAACTTGGACGCCGTGCCGATGGTGGCCGACGAACCGACCTGGAAGTACACGTTCTTGGCCTGCGCGCCATTGATCAGGACGATGTCGCCGGCCGTGGTGAGGCCAGTGCCCGCCTGGAAGACGAACACGGCATTCGGATCGCCGCCGCCATCGAGGGTGAGGACACCCGTGATGCCGATGCTGGTCGCGCTGCAGTAGACGCCAGCCGGTTTGACGGTACCGCCGAGATTCGCCACGATGGCGTTAGCGGGCGGGCAGGGGAGCCCCGCGAGCTGATTGTACGCTGTCGTAAGATCGATCTGGGCCTGCGCCGCGATCGCGTCGGCGAGATGCTGCACGCCGGTGATCACGCATGGCGGATAGCCGGTGATCGTGCTTCCCGGGCTGATGCTCACGTCGGCGTTGATGATGCCGAGCGAGACGCACGTGACCGCCGTGCCGGCCATGATGCCGTTAGGCGCGGCAGCTCCCAGCGGGATGAAGGGCGCTGGCGGAGCAACCGCCGTCACCGTGACGGTCGCGGAACCCGAAACCGCGCCGCTCGACGCGACCACCGTGTTCACGAAGGTGCCGGTGACGTTGCCGGCGGTGAAGAGCCCCGTGGCCGAGTTGATCGTGCCGCCGCCGCTCACCACCGACCAGGTTGGCGTGAAGGGGAAGACATTGCCATTGCCGTCACGACCAACCGCGGTGAACTGCTGCTGTGCGTTGGTCTGGACGGTCGCCGGATTCGGGGTCACCGTGATGGTGGCGAGGGAAGGCGCCGCGGCCGTGACGATGACGGTGGCCGAACCGGAGACCGCGCCACTCGTCGCCGTCACCGTGTTGGTGAAGGTGCCGGTGATGGCTCCGGCGGTGAACACCCCCGTGCTGGCGTCGATGGTGCCGCCGCCATTCGTGACGGTCCACACCGGCGTGATCGACACGATATTGCCGCTGCCATCACGTCCCACCGCGCTGAACAACTGCGTGGCGTTCGTCTGCACCGTGGCTGGATTCGGCGTGACCGTGATGGTGGCCAGGGCCCCTGGCGTCACCGTGACCGTCGCGAATCCGCTGATCGCCCCAACGTTGGCCCGCACCGTGTTCGTATAGGTGCCCGCCGCCGCGCCGGCCGTGAAGAGCCCGGAGGCGAGGTCGATCGTGCCGCCGCCCGCGACGACCGCCCATGTGGGCGTGATGGCGATGATGTTCCCGTTACCATCCTTGCCGACCGCCGTGAACGTCTGCGTCGCATTGGGAGCGAGCGTCGCTGGGTTCGGCGTGACGGTGATGCTGGCCAGGGCGCCGGCCGTCACCGTGACGGTTGCTGTCCCCGAAATCGCGCCGCTCGTCGCCTTGACCGTGTTGGTGAAGGTTCCGGGCGTGTTGCCCGCCGTGAAGACACCAGTCGCGCTGATCGCGCCGCCTCCGGCAGCCACGGACCACACCGGCGTGATGGCAACGGCATTGTTGTTGGCATCCTTGCCCGTGGCCGTGAAGGCCTGCGTCGCCCCCGTGGCAAGTGTCACGGGATTCGGCGTCACCGTGATCGAGGCCAGCGGACCAGCCGTCACCGTGACCGTCGCCGTTCCGGTGATGCCGAGGGCGCTCGCCTGGACCGTATTCGTGAAGGTACCCGTCAACGTGCCGGCGGTGAACAATCCAGCACCGCTGATGGCACCGCCGCCCGCCACGACCGACCACGTCGGTGTGAAGGTCACGACATTGCCGCTCAAATCCTTGCCGACGGCCACGTATTGCTGCGTCGCACCAGTCTGCAGCGTGACGGGGTTCGGCGTGACCACGATCGTCGCGAGCGGACCCGCGGTGACGCTGACCGTTGCGACCGCCGTCAGGCTGCCGCTGGTCGCCTTGACCGTACCCGCGAAGGTCCCGACGCCGATGCCGGCCGTGAACAGACCACTCGGCGTTATCGTTCCGCCGCCCGCCACAATGGAAAACGTTGTCGTTGCCGCGATGGGCACTCCCGCGGCGTCGAGGCCCACTGCGGTGAATTGCTGGGTCGCTCCAACCGCGAGCGTCTGCGGATTGGGCGTGACGGAGAGCGACGCGATGCTCCCAGGCGCGCTGACACCATGCACGTCGCACGCACTCATCGAAACCGCCGCACAGGCAACAACCGCGAGCACGCCCGACAGGCGCCGCCGCAGTTGTGTCGCCAACGTCAGTCGGCTTCCACTCGAATTCCTCATCACGCGTCTCCCCACGATGCATGTGAACGCGACACGACCGCGGGTGCGGTCGCTCGCGAAGAACAGTCGATGGCTGGGGCAGACGACGTCGTCCACGGCGAACCACATCACTCTGGCGCCAGTAGGCGCTCGAAGAGGATGCCCTGACGTTAGTGCACCTCATTTCTCTCCCCCATCGCTAGAAGGGGTCAGACGGGTGCCTACGTCTTTGGGGGGAGAAGCGAGCGCAGCAGGAGTTAGTCGACCCGCTGGAGCGCGTACGCCGCAATCTGGAGACGCGAGTGCAGCGCGAGCTTGTCCATCACGTTCCGCACATGACTCTTCACCGTGTCCGTCGCGATGTTCATCTCCTGGGCGATCTCCTTATTGCTCATGCCGACGGAGATGTTCGCAATCACCTCGCGCTCGCGCTGCGTCATGCGCACGGCCTCGTGGGCGGCCGCCTCTCCGCGCTCCAATGCCACGCGCGCAATCTGCGAGAACAGCGTTCCCGTCATGCGGGTGGGCAGTACCCGTTCCCCGCGCGAGACGGCGCGCACCGTCTCGATGAAATCGTCGAGCGACGCATCCTTGAGGATGAAGCCCGCCACGCCGGCATTCACGAACTGCACGACTTCCTCATGCGCCGGAAGCAAGTCCATCACGATGACGTTCGTGCCTGACATATCCCGCTGTACGGTTTCCGCGAGCCGGAGACAGTTTTCATCCTCCAGCCCCACGTCGAGCAGCAGGATCGTCGGGCGCTCCTTCTTCAGTCGTTCCGTGTCGATGTTCGCCGCCGAAAACACGACGTCCACGTCGGGAAGCTCACCGAGCATCACGCAGAGGCCGTCGCGCACGAGTCGGTTGTCTTCGATGACGGCAATCGTGATCACGGCATCCGGCGATTGAAGGGCAGCGACCAAGCAAAACGTCGCTTGCGCATCGGGACCGAGGCAAACACGTGCTACCTCAATCAAACTGCTTGCCCTTAAGCGCGCTACCGTACATTCATGTTCTCGGCACCTTTGACTGCAGGTGGCACCACCGATGCGCATAGAGGGGCATCCAACCCGCGCACCCTAGGAGGCTGCCGCCATGAACGCTCGAATTCTACTGCTCCCCCTGACCCTGTCACTCGCGATCCTCACCCCAGCTTGCCGGTCTACCAATGCGTACGATCTTGGATCTGAGGCGGACCGGGTGGGTGTCGTGGTCCAGAACGACAACTTTGCCGATTTTGACCTCTATGCCGTCGCCTCCGGACTCGCCACGCGCCTCGGCACCGTGAACGGCGGCAGCACCCAGCACTTCGACCTCAACTCGTCGATGTACAACGCATCGGACTTTCGCATCGTCGGCACTCCCATTGGCGGAAACGGTCGCGCGTCCACCGGACCGCTCGCCGTGACGCGCGGGCGCACGATCTACTTCACCATCGCGCCGCTGATTTCGGCGAGCTCGGTATCAATCCGGTAGGCGAATGGACAAGAAGGTGTTCGTCGATGTGATGGGGATGGAGTGGGAGGTCTGGGAGGTATATCCCCGGCTCGTGGAGCGCCGGCTCATGCGCGAGCGACGCGCCGCTCGCCGCGGTTCGGAAGAACGGCGCCACGTCCCAGTCGGTCGACCGACGCTCCCACGGCAGATCCTTGGCGGCTGGCTCGCGCTTCAAAACCAGCACGAGCGTCGTCGAGTGATCCCGGTGCCAGACGAGTGGGAGGATCTCGACGATCGCGAGCTCCAGGCGCTACTCGTTCACTCGAAGCTCAGCAGCAAGCCGCGTCGGAGGATCGCCTGATACTTCCCCACCGCGCTCGCAACACCACACATTCCCCCTGAATCACGCCGCTGGTCGCGTGCCTTCCTTCAGATGGAGTGTGTCATGAGCCCGGTCCACCAATTCGAGACGCCGTACGCGACTACCGCCTTCGACCTGCCAGGATATCGCATCACCCGCACCCTAGGCGTGGTGCGCGGCATCACGGTGCGTTCGCGCTCTGTCATCGGCCGCATCGGGGTCGGCTTCCAGGCGTTCTTCGGCGGCAACATCACGCTACTGGTGAACCTCTGCGAACAGGCGCGCGCCGACGCGTTCCAGATCATGATCTCGCACGGGTCGGAGCTTGGAGGCAACGCGATCATCGGCCTCCGGTACGACGCCACGGAGCTCATGCCCGGTATCACGGAAGTGCTCTGCTACGGAACGGCGGTAGTGATCGAGCCGGTCTGAGGCAGAGTGATGTGCCCGCCGGCGCGGCTCTCCTCGTTCCAGCGTCGGTGAAACCCCTTCTCGCCGCCCATGTCAAACTCGCTCTATCCCGATACGCTCCCGGATGAACCCGTGGCGCCTCCCGACAAAACGGCGTCACGCTGGGAGGATTTCATGGACATCTTTTACGCACCCGCGAGTGTCTTCGCCCGTCGCGCGACTTCGGGGTTCGGCATTCCCATGCTCGTGGTGAGCCTGCTCGTCGGCCTGATCTTCCTCGCGAACATGGGCGTCATGTCGCCGATCATGGACGCCGAGTTCTCGCGCGGGGCCGCCGCGGCCATGAAGAAGAATCCGCAAATCACCGCCGAGCAGATGGCGCAGTTTCGCGGCGTCGGCGAGAAGATCAGTGCCGTCGCGGCCTTCATCGCGACGCCGGTGGCCATCTTCTTCATTGGCCTGATGGTGTGGCTGGTGGGGAAGCTGTTCGAGGCGAAAGAAAGCTTCGGCACGGCACTCATGGTTGCGTCGTATGCCTATATCCCCAAGATCCTCGCTGCCATCGCTGCGGGAGCCATAGCACTGCTCTCCGATCCGGCATCGCTCAATGGCATGTACCGGGTGAGCGTCGGTGTTGGCCACTTCATCGATCCAGACACTGCTTCGCCCATCATGCTCGCGCTCGTGGGCCGGTTGGACGTCTTCACGATCTGGGTCACGGTGCTGCTGGCCATCGGGCTCTCGGTCACGGGGCGCATTCCTCGTTCCAAGGCGGCGATGGCGGGAGTGATCATCTGGTTCCTCGGCGCGCTGTTTCCCGTGCTCAACGCCCTTCGCGCTCAGGCCTGATCGAGTTCCTCGGGCGGGATAATGCGGTCCACGGTGGCTGCAGGAGGGCAGGCCGTCCGGTGAACGACCCGCTGGGTATGCACATGCACGTCCGCTTCCTCGAAGCAGGATATTCGCTGCCCGCATCGTCGACAATGCGGAAAAAGCGCGAATGTGTCGCGGGCGAATTGATCCAGGATGGGGTCGTCGTGACGACCTGAGATGGGCATTATCGTTCGCTGAAGCGCTTGCGGAGTTGGTGCCGCATGGGCATGCCGGTCGTCGTACCTTACGGCGTGGTGGCGCGCCGTTGCAATGGCCACCTCCCGCCAATTCATTTTCCCCTTGATGGTTCTCACGACAACCCTGTCGATTGCCGCGCTGTTTGCGCAGTCTGGCGTCGCCGTCCTTATCGCATTCGTACTGGGGGGATTGCGCCGCCGGTATTGGCGGCCGTTTCTTCTTCACTGGACCTGGAGCTGGATCGCGCTCGCCGTGCACGCTGGCACCGGGGCGGCCGCCATCGTGTTGGCCCAGTGGCTGCCGATCACGGATCCACTCAGGCTCAGCCTGGCAGTCACCGCGGGCATCGCCGGCTATCTCCAGATCGCGTGGCTCCTGCTCGGCACCGCGGAGCTGGCGACAGGGCGTGCGCTCTCGAGCCGCTCCGAGCTATGGATCGTCGCCGCCGTCAGCCTCATTGGCGCCTCACTCGTGCTCGCCTACTCGGGGGACGCCACCCGCAGCGACATGCACTTTTTCCTCCGGGTCTCGGTGCGCCGCATTACGGCTGCCGTCGCCTTCCTCATCGGCGGCTATGCCATCAGCCGCGCACCGCGAATCGCGCGTGGCATTGGCCGGCGCGTCGTCATGGTTGCCTTCTTCGGCCTGAGTGCACAGCAGGTGCACTTCCTGATCGTCACCGCGATTCCGGCAACGCATCCCTGGCGCACCTTCTACCTCTCGAGCCTCGGGTTTGTCGACGTCGTCATCTACGTGGCGCTCGCCCTGGGCCTGGTGATCTGGCTCCTCGAGGAAGAGCGGCAGGCCACGATGGACGCCGCGGCCCGCATCGAGCACCTGGCATACCACGACTCACTTACGGGCCTTCCGAATCGCCAGCTCTTCCTGAACCACCTTGGAACAGCCATCAGTCACGCGCGTCGCAACAACTCGATGTGCACGGTGCTGTTCCTGGATCTCGACCGCTTCAAGGTCGTGAACGACTCGCTCGGGCATGCGGCGGGAGACACGGTGCTCCAGACCGTCGCGGAACGCATTCGCACCGCCATCCGCGGCGAAGATTCTGTCACGAGGCTGGGCGGCGACGAGTTCGCGGTCCTTGGCAGCGAGATCCTCGTGCCCGAAGACGCGCAGCTCCTTGCGGACCGCATCATTGCCGCCGTGAAGGAACCTATTGTCGTCGACGGCCAGGAACTCTTCGTCACGACGAGCCTCGGCATCAGCCTTTTCCCCGCCGACGCCAGTGATCCAGAGAACCTCCTGAAGACGGCGGACGCCGCGATGTACAGAGCCAAGGCGCAGGGCCGCGATCTCGTTGAGCGATACACACCTGAAGTGGGCATGGCGCCGCTGGAACAGCTTGGCCTCGAGAGCAACCTGAAGCGCGCGCTCAAGCTGAACCAACTTGTCCTTCACTACCAGCCGATCGTGCAGTCGCACACCGGCATCCTCACGGGCGTCGAGGCGTTGTTGCGCTGGAACCATCCCACGCGCGGACTCCTCCCGCCGCTCGAGTTCATCTCCCTCGCCGAGGCAACGGGCGCCATCGTCACAATGGGCGACTGGGTGCTGCGCACCGCGTGTGCGCAGGTGCAGCACTGGCGCTCCCGGGGGCAGCCGCAGCTGCGCGCTGCCGTGAACTTCTCGGTGCGTCAGCTCCAGCAGCCCGATCTCGTGGCGCGCGTGCAGGAGATACTGGCCGAGACGGGCCTGCCGCCGGGTTGCCTCGAAATCGAGATCACGGAGAGCATCGCGATGCGATCCTCGGGTCGCGCTGGCGACAGCATCCGCGCGCTCAAGGCCACCGGCGTTCGAGTGTCCATCGACGACCTGGGCACCGGGTACTCGTCGCTCAGCGCCCTGCGCATGTTTCCGATTGACTCGCTCAAGATCGACCGCAGCTTCGTCCAGGGCGTGCCCCACAACACCGACGACAGCGCCATCGCCGCCGCAGTCATCGCGCTCGGCCTCACGCTCGGCGTGAATGTGATTGCGGAAGGCATCGAGAACGCGGACCAGCTGGCCTTCTTCATCGAGCACGAATGTGCCGAGTGGCAGGGCTACTACCTTGTGCGGCCCGTCACCGCGGACGAGTGCGAACGGCTGTTGTTTGATCCAGCGCGCATGATGGCGCTCGTTACTCCCAGGCCCCGCCTGGCATACCACAGGTAGTGGGTGTGATCGGCGCGGACGTGGATCCCGGCGGAACGTCAACGCCTACATCGGTTTACAATTGGCCACCGGGGATCGTCTACTCCGCGTGTCTAGTGAACGTGCAGGAACTTCACCGCAGCTCCTCTCCCTCCCGGACCCGCGTCGCATTTCCATGAAGAGTGTGGTCACGAACGTTCGCATCGCTCGCCTGACGGCGACGATTGGCATGGTCACGATCGCGCTTCTTGCCGCGTGCAAGGGCGACGGCGGACCGATTGCGCCGACAACGGACGCGATTCCCAATCCGCGTGGTCCGCTGAACATGGGCGACGTCATTTCGCTCAATGTGAATGGCACGGTCTCCTGCTCGAGTCCCGTGTACCATGGAGCCAAGGTAGTCGCCATCGGTACGCATGCGATCATCCTCAACGACACGCTGAATCCGAAAAATGGCTTTACCGCGGCCGATTTCGCCCGGTATGCCGCGCGCTTCGATACGCTCGTCTATCCGCTCGATGTCGCGAACTTCGGCGAGCCCACCGACATCGACAAGAACGGCCACATCGCCATCCTCTTTACTCGTGCGGTGAACGAGCTCACGAGCACGCGAGCCGCCAGCTACGTGGGCGGTTTCGCGTTCTCTCGCGATCTCTTTCCGACCACGAAGACAGCCCGCGCCGAGGCATGCGCCACGAGTAACCAAGGCGAGTTCTTCTACATGCTGACGCCCGATCCGTCGGGCACGATCAACTCGAACATCCGCACCAACGGATTCGTCGATTCGGTGACGACGGCGGTGCTGGCGCACGAGTTCCAGCACATCATCAACTCGTCGCGACGCCTCTACGTGAACAACACGCCCGCGTTCGAGGACAAGTGGCTCGACGAAGGGCTCGCGCACGTCGCCGAGGAGCTGCTCTACTATCGCGAGTCCGGCTTTACGCCGCGCTCCAACCTCGATCTCACCGCCACGCGTGCAACGCTGGGACTCCGCGCGGTGTTCAACAGCGACATGAGCGGCAATGCCTCGCGATACCGGACCTATCTCGAGAAGCCTTTCAGCAATTCCCCCTATTCGCCTGACGACTCACTGCCCACACGCGGAGCGGCGTGGTCGCTTCTGCGCTATGTGGTCGACCGGCTGAATGCGTCGGATCCCTTCGCGGCGGGCCCGGGCGCAATCGTTAGCGGTAGCGGAACCACCACCGTGTCGGCCGGCGCCAGCCCGGCCGAGTATTCGCTGACGGTCGTGAATACGTCGGTGAAGATGGGGACAGCGTCGCCGTACCAGCTCACAACCACGCCGGCGGCCCTTGCCGCGGTCGCGCCGACGACGCCGAACGCGATCCGCGTCGCCATGCCGGCTGCGATCCCAGCGGCCGCACCCACTGGGCCGCAGCTCGACATCGGCTTCGAATCGCGCTTGCGCGATCGCGAGCGCGCCGACCTCACGCCGCTCATGGGCGCCGCACGCCGTTGGTACGCGGGAGAACACATGCGTTCGCCGTCGGTGCGGCAGAGCAGCGCGCTATTGGCGACCAGTTCGTTCGCGGGCACCGACGCGGACATCTGGTTCAAGCTGGTGAACAACCAGGCCGTGGGAATCGCCAACCTTTCCTCGCTGGTGACGGACTTCCCCGCGATTGTGCGCGACTGGAACGTTTCACATGCGATCGATGATGTCGCCGCGCCTGCCACGCAGTATCAGCAGCGCAGCTGGAACTGGCACAGCATCTTCCCCGGGCTCTCGGTGCCGGCGTCACCGTATCCGTTGTTCGTGCAGACGCTCACCACGAACGCGGTCACCAATGCCACGGTCAGCGCCGGCGGTGCCTCGTACTACCAGGTGTCGGTTCCCGCGGGAGCGTCGGCCAACTTCACCCTCGGTACTGGGACCACGCCGATTATGACTGTGCAGCTGGTAGTGGTCCGCACGAAGTAACGCGAATGGCGGGTGAGATTTCCCCGTTTGGTGCGATGTCGGTTTCCGATGTCGGTTTCCGATGTCAGGTCCGATGTCTGCCCTTTTCCGATTTCCGCCAACTGTCGTCGCTTTTGCAATGAGGACCAAGTGACGACAGTTGGCGGACAAAACGGAAAACTCGGAGTGTCGGACCTGGACGTCGGCCCTGGACGTCGGCCCTTGGACCTGCTCACTGGGCGGGCGGTCGCTCGCCGCTAGATTGCCGTGGTGAGCGACGCTCAACCCATCTTCACGCCCAGCGCTGATGCCGTCGCTGCCGCGAACCTCACCCGGTTCATTCGGCAGCTCGCCGTGCCCGACGTGCATGACTCGCCATCGTTATACCGCTGGTCGATCAACCACCCCGAGGCCTTCTGGCCGGCCGTGTGGCGGTTCACGGGTCTGATCGCGGAGCAGCGCGCCGCCGCAGATCCGTGGGACGCCGTGCTCATTGGCGGTGATCGCATGGCGCCGCCCGATGCGCACGGTCCGACATGGTTTCCGGGCGCTCGGTTGAACTTCGCGGAGAATCTCCTCCGCTATCGCGACCACCGCGACGCGCTGGTTCTCTGGAACGAACGTGGCCCCGCGCGGCGACTCAGCTTCGCAGAGCTTGCGGACGCGGTGGCCCGCTTCGCGGTGTTCCTGCGGGGAACTGGCGTCGGTGTCGGCGATCGCGTCGCCGGCTTTGTGCCCAATGTGCCGGAGGCCGTGGTCGCGATGCTCGCGACCGCGTCGATCGGCGCGATCTGGTCGTCTTGCTCGCCAGACTTTGGGCCGCTGGGCGTCGTCGATCGCTTCGGGCAGATCGCGCCGAAGGTGCTCGTGATAGCGGACGGCTACCGCTATGGCGGATCGATGTTTGATTCGATCGCTCGCGTCCGTGAATTCCTGCCGAGTCTTCCGAGTGTGGAACAGGTGGTCGTCATTCCGAATGCGCTCGACGCCACCAGCGCCGGCGCCCTGTCCGGCCTTGGCCGCGCCGTCTGGTGGAACGATGCGCTCGGCGCGGGAGCCGAGCCGCCGGCGCTGCACTTCGAACGACTCCCATTCGATCATCCGCTCTACATCATGTACTCGTCGGGCACGACCGGCCTTCCGAAGTGCATGGTGCATGGCGCTGGTGGCACGTTGCTCCAGCACCAGAAGGAGCTCGTGCTGCACACCGACCTCACGCGCGACGACCGCATCCTCTACTTCACCACGTGCGGGTGGATGATGTGGAATTGGCTCGTCTCGTCGCTGGCTGTCGGAAGTACGGTGGTCCTTTATGACGGCGCACCCGTCCTGCGCGGGCGACGGATCATGTGGGACATCGTCGCCGAAGAGCATGTCACCGTATTCGGCACCAGCGCGAAGTGGCTGGCGCTCACGGAGAAAGACGGCGCCGTTCCGCGCGAGACGCACGACCTCTCGAGTCTGCGCGCGATCCTGTCCACCGGGAGCCCGCTCGCGGAAGGCAGCTTCGACTACGTGTATCGCTCCGTGAAGCCCGACGTGCGACTCAGCAGCATCAGCGGCGGAACCGACATCATCTCCTGCTTCGCGCTCGGCGATCCTACGCTGCCGGTCTACCGCGGCGCGCTTCAGGCGCGTGGCTTGGGTATGCGGGTGGAAGTGTGGAACGAGCGTGGCAACTCCGTTGTGGGTGAACAGGGAGAGCTCGTGTGCACGGCGCCTTTTCCGAGCATGCCCGTCGCGTTCTGGAACGATCCCGATGGCGCTCGATATCGAGCGGCCTACTTCGAGAAATGGCCCGGGGTCTGGCGCCACGGTGACTGGGCCGAACTCACGGTGCAGCGGGGACTGGTGATTTACGGTCGGAGCGATGCCACGTTGAATCCCGGCGGCGTTCGCATCGGGACAGCGGAGATCTACCGCCAGGTGGAGCACATGCCCGAAGTGCTGGAGAGCGTGGTGATCGGGCAGACGGTGACGACGAAGCGCGGGGTCGACGATCGTATCGTGCTGTTCGTCAAGCTCATTCCCGGGCTCGCACTCGACGATGCGCTACGCGATCGCATCCGTCAGCAGATTCGGCAGAACGTCACGCCGCACCACGTGCCGAAGAAGATTCTCCAAGTTGAGGACATCCCCCGCACGATGAGTGGAAAGATCACCGAGCTGGCGGTGCGAGACGTCGTACACGGGCGCGCGGTCAAGAATGTCGAGGCACTCGCGAATCCGGAGAGCCTGGAATTATTTCGCGACCGACCAGAATTGCAGGACTAACCACCGGAAGAGCGTACCAGGTACATCGTACCAGGTACCATGACCAGGCCGAGGCCACGGGGAACAGTGGAAAATTCAAGACGGACGAAAGACACGGAACGTTATTACTGTTTCCCGGGGCCCGTATGCCATTCCTGGTACCGGGTACGCCGTACCAGGTACGCTCTTCCAGCAGTTGATGCGCGCTGATTGTTAGTTTTCGTGTACCTCGTATGGAGTATGAAGTATGGCAACCTCGACATTGGAAGTAGTCGCCCCGACCCACGACACATTCCCGATCAACGGCACCGACTACATAGAGTTTTATGTCGGCAACGCGAAGCAGGCCTCCGTCTTCTATCGCGCCGCGTTCGGGTTCCAACTGGCCGGCTACAAGGGCCCTGAGACCGGCTGTCGCGATCGCGCGAGCTACCTGCTCCAGCAGGGGAAGATCCGCTTCGTGCTCACCACTGCCATCCGTCCCGAGCTGAGCGCGGACGCCGCGCGCATCTCGGAACACGTGCAGACGCACGGCGACGGCGTCCGCGACATCGCGCTCTGGGTCGATGACACGCGTGATGCCTTCGAAAAGGCGGTCGAGCGCGGCGCGGAGCCGGTCGATGAGCCGACGGTGCTGCACGACGACGACGGAGAGATCGTCATCGCGTCATTCAAGATCTACGGCGAGACCATTCACTCCCTCGTCGAGCGGAAGAACTATCGCGGCCTCTTCATGCCCGGCTACCGCCCCGCGCAGCCGCATTACGCGCCACCGGAAGTCGGGCTGAAGTATGTCGATCACTGTGTCGGCAATGTCGAGCTCGGGA
>JALYVY010000018.1 GCA_030852985.1 Gemmatimonadota bacterium
GTTTTTCGATCTCTTGCCCGAAGCGCTCAAAATCGCCAACCGGCAGAACAGGGATGCCAAATATGTGTTCGCCGTTGTGATCACCGGGTTTGTCGTATTTTACCTCATCGAGCGAATTGTGATTTGGCACGCTTGTCCCGAAGGAGACTGCGAAAACGACGCACACAAACGGGTCGGGCGAATGGGAGCGATCGGACTGATCGCCCATAGCACACTCGACGGAATGGCAATCGGAGCGGCATCCCTGGTCGACTGGCAAACGGGTTTCCTCGTCGCCCTCGCCGTCGTCGCACACGATTCGAGCGACGGATTAAATACGATTTTGCTCATTACGCGGGGCGAAAAAGCTCAAAAGGGCGATATCGTGTTTCTGCTTCTGGATGCAGTCGCACCGATTGTCGGGGGCGTGATCGCCCTATTCATATTGCCCACGCCGACGGCACTCATGATGTTTCTGGCATTGGCATCCGGCTTTTTTCTCTACACGGCGACCAGCGATCTCCTGCCAGAAGCTCACCGCCGTTCACCTAGTTTGGCGGTGTCACTTGCTGCAATCAGCGGAATAATCCTGATCGGCGCGGCGGTAACGTTCATCGGCGCTTGACAATTGGGAAAAAAACGTTGGGCCGTCGTGGATCGTGTGCGTAAAGGCGACATACGAACCGGCCCGCGGCGCGAGCGGATTCCCACGCACGCTGTCCAACTGAATCCGGGCTAGAGCGCGTCATCGGCGTGGGTGCCGACGTGACGTCGCAGGGTGGCATCGCGATCGCCACCGGCGCAGGTGGTACGCCGTCTCGCGTGCGCGCGCCTTGACACCGTGTTGCCCGCCTCATCCGGTGCAGCCGACGTGCAATCGCTGCGATGATGTCGCAGGCACACTAGATGCCCACGACATCGCGGCCGATACGTCCCCAGTGGCGGATGCTCTGGACTGACGTCGGCAACTCTGGACTGACTTCAAATCATTGGTGGGGTGGTCATGGTGCGAGCACGAAGGGCAGCGTGTGTGGCGGGGTGGTGCGCGGCGGGGGCGATCGGCGCACTCGCGATGGCCTGCAAGGACAGCACTGGCGTAGATGCTGCGACGACGACAGCGACCATCCCCGTATCCCCCGACATCGGGACGATGCAGGGTCAGCTGGTGAACGGCGCGCGCGAGTATCGCGTCACGGCGAGCGTGTTCCAGCAACAGATCGCCACGTTCCCCGTGAAGATGGCCGAGGTGTGGGGTTACAATGGCTCGACGCCGGGCCCGACGGCGATCGCGTACGAGGGCGAGAAGATCCGGTTTATCGTCACGAACAACCTGCCCGAACCGACGACGGTGCACTTCCACGGTATGCACGAGCCGAACGAGGACGACGGCGTCGCGGGCGTGAGCCAGACGAACCTCATCCAGCCCGGGCAGACGTACACCTACGAGTTCACGCCGGGCCACGCCGGATTCTTCGCGTACCACTCGCACACCAGCAGCGCGAAGCAGGAGCTGAAAGGGCTCGACGGCATGTTCGTCATCCTGCCGAACCGCGAAACGGTGAAGCAGCACGTCGATCGCGACTACCTCTTCACGCTGCAGTCGTGGTTCTACATGGCAGAGGGCCAGCCGGTGGTCGTCTTCCCACCCGAAGGGTTCAACTTCCACACGATGAACGGCAAGACGCGCGATGCGGGGTCGGAGCTCGCGGGAAAGGTAGGCGAGAAGATCCGCATCCGCTTCTACAACGCCAGTCAGCTCGACCACTCGATGCACCTGCACGGGTTCGACATGACCATTGTCGCCCAGAACGGGCACGAACGTCCCGAGAGCGGCCGCTACGCGGTGACCACGGTGGACGAGGGACCGGGCAATTTCTTCGAGGTCGAGTTCACCCCCGACAAGCCCGGCAAGTGGATCTTCCATTGCCACTTCCCGCACCACACCTCCAACGCGATGATGGACGGCCCGGGCGGCACGCCGGCGGGCATGGCGCGCGTGTTTAACATCACGCAATAGGGTGTGCAGGTCGCCGCAGGCAAAACACCGTTCGCCTCTGTCGGCGGACGGTGTCGAAGCTCGCGATCCGTTAGGACTGCTGTCCTCAGGCAGGACTCCGGCGGGCTTCAGGGAGTGTGCACATCCTTTCGTGTCCCCCCCGACGGGCGCCTTTCGCGCAAACCATCGCACTGAGTCGGCTCAGTCATTGGTCCACCGTGAACAAAGGAAAGGGATTCTCCTGACGCGATTGGCGTACTTCGCCGGGCGTCATCAGCAATCGCGCCACGACATTTTGCTATGTACAACCGACCGGGCGCCTGGACGGCCGGCGATCTCTTGCATGACCTCGACCTATGCCCACCCTTCGTCGTTTCATCGCTTCGACATTCGCGGCTGCTGCGATAGCGCTGCAAGGCGCGATGGCGCCCGCGCTCGCGTGTGGCGCGACGACGGTGGACATGCAGCACCAGAATCATGCGCCGGCGACGCATGCTGACCCGGGGAACCGGAACCGGATGACCGCTGTGGAATCTGCGGCGCTATCCCCTCTCGCTCATCACCACGCCGATCACGCGCCGTGCCCGACGCCGATTGGCGACGGCTGCCTCGCCGCCCTGCTTTGGACGCCTCCGGTTGCCGCGGCATCCGGTAATGCCGCCTTACACCCGAACGGACAGTCGCGCATCGGCACCGCCATCGTGGCGCTCATGTCGGCATCGCCACGTCGCCCGGTCGCACCACCACCGCGCGTGTAGTCGACTGATCGCCGTCCGGAACACCGGAAGGGATCGCTTGCACCCGTGTGCGGCGCCTTTGCGCCCGCGGGATGCCCACACTGCACGCCAGGTCCATCGAGACCACGCGACATGACACAACAAGCATTTTGCTTCGAGCGCCCGAACGTTGACAACTGGCACCATCAATGGCGCCAGCGGCCTGCAAAGCTCCTCGTCGCGGCGCTGATGCTGGCGATCGCACCTCACGTCTCGGCCCAGTGGCACGACGCGGAGAACACGACGGACGTTCGCCTCGGAGAGCTGTATGATCGGCTGGCGCAGTCGAGTCCTCGCATCAGCGCGGCGGCGGCACTGGCACGGGCCGCCGAGGCACGGGTACCGGGCGCGTCGCTCCTGCCCGACCCGCAGCTCCAGCTCGGCATCATGGGCCGCCAGCTTCCGTCGCTCAGGCCGATGGAGACACTCGGCATGACACAACTCCAACTCATGCACATGATCCCGACGGCAGGAAAGCTATCGCTGTCCGGGCAGGTGGCTGGTGCGCAGGCGGGGGCCGCGCGTGCGCGCGCCGACGAAGTGCGATGGGACCAGCGGAGTCGGGTCGCGATGGCGTTCTACGACTTCTATCAGGCTGACCGCGCCGCGGTTGTCGCATCCGAGACGAAGCGTCTGCTCCAGGATGTCGCAAAGACCGCGCAGACGATGTACGAGGTCGGTGGCGGACGACAGGCAGACGTGCTGCGCTCACAGGTTGAAATCGCGCGAATGACGGCGGATGTCGTGCGAATGGGAACCATGCGTACGGCGATGTCGGCGCGGCTCGCGGCCGCGCTGCATCTCCCGCTCGACTCCGCACCGGTGGCGCGTCCGGCGTTGCCGGCACTCCCGGACTCACTACCGCCGCTCGATTCGCTCGTGACGTTGGCCGAGTCCTTCCGGCCGATGATTCGGGCCGGTAGCGAAGACCTCCGCGCCGCCGAGGCGACAGCGAGACGGTTGGCGAAGGAGATCTGGCCCGACCTCCAGGTGGGCCTGCAATTCGCGCAGCGGGGCGGCGCGATGGGCACGGAACGAATGGGAAGCCTCATGATTGGCGCGACCGTGCCGATCTATGCGGCCCGCCGACAATTCAAGATGCGCGACGAAGGAGCAGCCATGCAGGCGATGGCGACGTCCGACCTCGCCGCCATGCGCGCTGACACGCGCGGACGTGTGCTGGAGCTCTACGCTGATTTCGTCCGAGCGCGCGATCTTCGCGCGCTCTACCGCGCCACGGTCCTTCCGCAGGCGCGTGCGTCCGTCACCTCATCGCTCGCGGCATACCGCGTGGGCGACGTGAACTTCATGACCCTGCTCGACAATCAGATGACGGTCAATCGCTACCGGCAGGAACTCTTCACGCTCGAAGCGGAACAGGGCAAGGCCCTCGCCGAGCTCGAGATGCTGGTCGGCCGCACGCTTTTCGACGCCAACGCCGTTGCCCAGGGCGCGGCAGGAGAAGGACGATGATCACCAACATTGAAGCGCCACCCCTTGTCTCACCGGTTAAATCCGCGCCCGTGCCCGCGCTGGACAGCGTCGCGCCGATTCCACCGGAGCACAACCCGTTCGAGGGGCCAGCAGGAACGCGCACGCGATCACGTCGTCGCATCGTACTGTTTGCCTCGGTCGGCGTGCTCGTCGCGGCGTTCGTTGTGACCTGGATGCTCACGCGACGCGCTGACGTGCCACCCGGCAAGACAGCGGCGGCGGGCCCGTCCACTGCGCAAGCGGTGATGTTGACGCCTGAAAGCGCCCGGCGGATCGGCGTGACGTACGCCACCGCCTCGCTTCAGGCGCTCGGCGGCTCAATCCGCACTGTGGCCCAGGTAACCTTTGATGAGACGCGCGTGAAGATCATCGCGCCGAAGATCGACGGGTGGGTCGATCGGCTCTATGTGAACGCAACCGGACAACACGTCGCCGCGGGCGATCCGCTCCTGGCCATTTACTCGCCAATGCTTGTATCGGCGCAGCAGGAGTTGCTCCTCGCGACGCAACTCGGCAAGGAGGTCGCCCAGGGAGGAGACGTGGCGCGCAGCGGGGCGAATGATCTCCGCGACGCTGCGCGGCGCCGCCTCCTTTACTGGGATATTGGCCCCTCGCAGATCGCTGAACTCGAGAGAACAGGAGCAGTCCAGAAGACGCTCGTCCTGCGCTCGCCGGTGAGTGGCTTCGTCGTGGAGAAGAACGTGCTGGGTGGGCAGAAGACGATGGCAGGCGAAGCGCTGTTCAAGATCGCAGACTTGAGCGCCGTGTGGCTCGAAGGCGAGGTGTTCGAGAGAGACCTGGCGGGTGTCCGCGTCGGCGCATCCGTGTCGATGGAGTTCGAATCCCTTCCCAACGAACATCCCATCGGCCGCATCAATTACATCTATCCGACGCTCAACGCCGACACACGCACGGCGCGTGTCCGTGTGGTGCTTGCGAATCCGGGGATGCGGTTCAAACCCGGCATGTATGCCACACTGCACATCGCGAGCGCGCCATCGGCGGAGGCCGTTACCGTGCCGCGCGGCGCGGTGCTCGCCACGGGTGGACGTTCCCTGGTGTTCGTGCGCAGCAAGAGCGGCAGCCTGGAGCCTCGCCCCGTCACACTCGGCGCATCGACAGAAGATCGCACGCAGATCCTTACGGGCTTGAATGTGGGGGAAGTCGTCGTGGCCTCCGCCACCTTTCTCGTCGACGCCGAGTCGAATCTCGGCTCAGCATTGGGCGGGATGTTGAACATGCCTGGCATGGATGCCGGCACGCCCGCAAAGACCGATGCGCCCAGTGCGCCGGTCACGCCTGCGCCGTCGGCTGCGATGCCGGGGATGAAGGACAAGGCGGCAACGGTCGCGTCGCCTGCACGGCCATAGGCGAGGACACGCCCATGCTCAAGCGGCTCATCGCCTGGTCCTCAGCGAATGTCCTGATCGTCCTCCTTTTCACGATTGCCGTCATTCTGGGCGGGGTGTACGCCGTAAAGCGCACGCCACTCGAAGCGCTGCCCGATCTCAGCGACGTACAGGTCATCATTCAGACGGACTACAACGAACAGGCTCCACGCATCGTCGAGGATCAGGTCACCTATCCGATCGCCGCGGAAATGCTCAAGGTGCCGGGCGCGCGCACCGTGCGCGGATACTCCTTCTTCGGCGTGTCGTTCGTCTACATCATCTTCGACGACAAGACAAACCTGTATTGGGCGCGGAGTCGCGTGCTCGAGTACATGAACGGCCTCAAGGGCAAGCTGCCGGCGACGGTGACACCAACGCTCGGCCCCGACGCCACGGGGCTCGGGTGGGTCTATCAGTACGCGCTCGAGGACACGACCGGCCGACTCGATCTCTCGCAGCTCCGGTCGCTGCAGGACTGGTATCTCCGCTACGCCCTCACCGCGGTGCCTGGCGTTGCCGAAGTAGCGACGATCGGCGGGTTCGAGAAACAGTACCAGGTGGATCTGGATCCGGCGAAGCTCCTCGCGTTCGGCGTCCCCGTGACAAGAGTCATGAGCGCGATTCAGAATGCGAATGCCGATGTCGGCGCCATGGTCATGGAGCTCTCGGAACGGGAGTACATGGTGCGGGGACTCGGCTACCTCAAGTCGGTGACCGACATCGAGAATGTGGTCGTCGGCGCCAGCGCGAACGGCACGCCGATCCGGCTCGCCGATCTTGGTCGGGTGGCAATCGGACCGGCCGTGCGACGCGGCGTGGCGGAGCTCGACGGACGCGGCGACGCCGTCGGTGGAATCGTCGTGATGCGTTTCGGCGAGAACGCGCTGGCGACGATCCGCCGTGTGAAGGACAAACTCGCGGTGGTCAAGAAGGGGCTGCCTCCAGGAGTTGTCGTGACCCCTGTCTATGACAGGAGCAACCTGATCGACCAGGCGATCGAAAACCTGCGCGGCAAGCTGCTCGAGGAAAGCATCATCGTCGCGCTCGTCTGCGTGTTGTTCCTGCTCCACGTCCAATCGGCGCTGGTCGCGATCATCACGCTGCCGATCGGCATCCTGATGGCATTCATCGCGATGCGGGTCATCGGCGTGGGCGCCGACATGATGTCGCTCGGCGGTATCGCGATCGCCATTGGCGCGATGATCGACGGCGCCATCGTGATGATCGAGAACATGCACAAGCATCTCGAGCACGCGATCGTCGCGAAGGAGCGCGCCGCCGGGGTCGAGAGTACGAGTGCATCGTTGCAAACCTCGTCGCTGACGACGGCCGAGCGCTGGCGCGTCGTCGTCGAATCGGCGCAGGAGGTCGGGCCGGCGCTGTTCTTCTCCCTGTTGATCATCACGGTGTCCTTTCTCCCCGTGTTCACCCTCGAAGGTCAGGAAGGGCGACTGTTCAAGCCGCTCGCGTTCACGAAGACCTTCTCGATGGCCGCGGCGAGCCTGCTCTCCGTGACGCTCGTTCCGGTGGCCATGGGACTCTTCGTTCGCGGGAAGATCTTTCGCGAGCGCGCGAACCCGGTGAACCGCGTATTGATCCAACTGTACCGCCCATTCATCACGCGCGTGCTCAGGAACCGCTGGCCAGTCATCGCCGCGGCCGGCGCTGTCGTGATTCTCACCTGGATTCCGTGGAGCCGACTTGGCACCGAATTCATGCCGCCGCTCGAGGAAGGCTCGATGCTGTTCATGCCGACGACCCTGCCGGGCGTGAGTGTGGCGCGAGCGCGTGAGATTCTTCGCGCCCAGGACATCGTGCTCAAGAGTTTCCCCGAGGTGCAGCACGTGTGGGGAAAGGCGGGGCGCGCAACGACCGCAACCGATCCCGCCGGGCTCGACATGTTCGAGACGACCATCACACTCAAGCCGCACGATCAGTGGCGAGCCGGCATGACGTACGATCGACTCGTCGCCGCAATGGACTCGGCGGTGAAGCTCCCCGGTACGACGAACGCGTGGACGATGCCGATCAAGGCACGCATCGACATGCTCGCCACTGGTATTCGCACGCCGGTCGGCATCAAGGTCTTCGGCCCTGACCTGAAGGAGCTCGAACGGATCGGGCGCGAGGTCGAGCGGGTGGTGCAGCAGGTGCCTGGCACGCGAAGCGCATTCGCCGAGCGCGCGGTGTCGGGTTACTACGTGGACATCGACATCGACCGCGTCGCCGCGGCGCGCTATGGGCTGAACGTCGGCGACATTCAAGCCGTGATCGCGACAGCGATCGGCGGTATGACCATCACGCAGACCGTCGAGGGGCGCGAGCGGTACGGCGTACGTATTCGCTATCCGCAGGAGCTGCGTACAAGTCCGGAGCAGCTCGCGGCGGTCCTGGTTCCGGTGAGCACGGGCGCGGCGGGGGCAGCCGCCGGCGGCGGGATGGGGGGAGGCGCAGCGTCTTCATCCGGTCCGGCAGCGCAGATTCCGCTGGGCCAGGTGGCGACTATTCGGCAGGTTGATGGCCCGATGGTTGTGCGCACCGAGGGCGCACAGCCGACGGCGTGGGTTTATGTCGATGTGGCCGGCCGCGACATCGGAGGCTACGTGGCGGAGGCGCAGCAACGGGTCGACCGCGAGGTGAAGCTGCCGCCGGGCTACACGTTGAGCTGGAGCGGACAGTACGAGTACATGCTGCGCGCGAAGGCGACGATGCGGCTCGTGATTCCCACGACACTGGCGCTCATCTTCCTGCTCCTGTACTTCAACTTCAAGAGCGTGACGGAGACGATGATCGTGATGTTGTCGCTCCCCTTCGCGCTCGTCGGCGGCATCTGGTTCATCTGGGCACTCGGATATAACTGGTCGGTCGCGGTGGCGATTGGCTTCATCGCGCTCTCGGGCGTCGCGGCCGAGACGGGGGTGGTGATGCTCATCTATCTCGATCAGGCGTGGGCTGCGCAGCATGCGGACGGCAGGACACCGTCGCTTCGCGATCTCTACGAGTCGGTGATGGAGGGCGCGGTGGACCGCGTGCGGCCGAAGATGATGACGGTCACGGCGATCATGGCCGGCTTGCTGCCGATCATGTGGGGCAGTGGTGCGGGTGAAAGCGTCATGAAGCGCATCGCCGCTCCGATGATCGGGGGCATGGTGTCGAGCACGATCCTGACGTTGCTTGTGATCCCTGCGATCTACTCCCTCTGGAAGGAGCGATCGATCCGCGCTGTGCGGACTGGAGCGGCGGCGTCAGCGCATCGGGCGCCGACGCCTGACCTGATTGGCGCGCTGAGCGCAGCGCGACGCGTGACGTAGGCCCGCCGCGCGCCACGCACACGATGATAGAGGCCGTTGTGCCGAGTACGGCAGCGGTGCTCGAAGGAGAAGGCGTACGTCAAGGCTCGACTTGGTGTAGCTCGTGTCGGAGCCTTGGCACCTGGACCGCGGCGCGTGAAGCACGCCCGCAGTTTATGTACGGTAAAATGAGGCAACATCGATGACAGACCACGCCCCGGACCTGCCGAAGACACAGCCGTGGGCCGCACTCGCTCTCGGCACTTTCGTGCTGAACTGGATATGGGAGATGCTGCAGGCGCCCCTCTATGCCAGCATGCAAGGGATGGCGCGCGGCAAGGCGACGTGGCTGTGCACGGTAGCGAGTGGGGGTGACGTGGTGATCATGCTCGTCGCGTACAGTGTCGTCGCGTTGCTCGTCGGGAGTGGGGCCTGGTTCCTGCACCCGCGACCTGGGCGCGTTGCGATCTACCTCGCCGCAGGGCTGCTCATCACCGTGGCGGCCGAGATGCTCAGCATCCATTGGTGGGGGCGATGGTCGTACGGGCCGAGCATGCCGCTCCTGCTTGGCGTCGGGGTGTCGCCGCTCGCGCAGTGGGTCGTCGTCCCGTTGATCATGCTCTGGGTCGCGAAACGCTATCTGCGCCGTGGCGCGGTGGAGCGCTTGGCGGCGCGGTGAAACGAGTGGCTCGCCGTTCGACACGGTGACACACGAGACTGACGACAGTGTTCACTCACGACTCCTCGAGGCAGACATGGAATCAACGACCAGCCCATTCTATCAGTGGCTCGATCACGAGCGGATCAGGGCAGTCCTCCATGAGGTCGGCGCGCTTCGACCGGGCGAGCGACTGGTGCTGTTGAAGGGTCTTGTGCCGGGGCTCGTCGAGGCACTCGGCGCCGATGAGGCAGAGTCGTTTCTCTCGGAACTCACCACCAAGGCGCGGCGGTACGAGGAAGCGCGTACGCACCCCGGCGAAGGCCGTCTGCATCGGGAAACGCCGGGAGAGCAAGTGGGCGGTCCAACACCGGCCGGGCACCGCCACATGGCCGAGACGCGCAATCCGGATCGACACGGTGGCCGCGCCGCAGAGCGCGAGTGGGAGGCAGCCGTGTGGGCGCGCGATGTCGATGCAACGTTGGCCGTCCGGTATGGGGAGGAAGCAGAAAAAATTCGCGCGACGTACCTCGCTGAGGGCATGCTGCCGGGCGAGGCCGAGTTGGCAGCATGGGAGGCCGTCGCGCGCCTGCACGGGCTCACGCAAGTCAGAAGGAGCTGACCGGCTCGATGCGCGCTAAGTATTCGCGTCGATTAATGTGCGTTTAATGTGCGTTGCCGAACTTAGGCACGGGAAGTGCCGTCCCTTCGTGGCGTAGACCGACCCGCGACCCACCGCACATCGTGCATCGTCGACCGGCCTGAAACGCAGTCGTTCCGTCACCGTTACGTCACGCGATACGAATCGCGGACGCCGATGGCTCAAGCGACCCTGGGTGGCGCTTTTTGCATTCCTGAACGAGCCGGGTGAATCGTGTCGGTCGACAATTGATGACGTTGCGAAATCCTGAGCCAGGGCAGCCTCCGGTTGCCGCTGCATCCCGGCGATCCTTTCTGGGGGTGCTGCTCGGGTTGGCATCCGCCATGATCGCGGCGCTCCTGGCAATTCCGGTCGTGCGATATCTCCTCTATCCGCTCACGGCGGATGCAGCGGCATCCGGCTTGAGTGCTGCCGGTCCGCTATCGGAAGCCACTGCGGCATCCAGTCCCCTCAGCCGCACCCTCGATGTGAAACAACAGGATGGTTGGCGGAAGACCCAGAGCACCCCAAGGGTGTATCTGGTCAAGACCGGAACCACCGTTCAGGCGTTGTCAGCAATCTGTCCGCATCTCGGATGCACGGTTCCGTGGGTCGCGAGCCGAAAGGAGTTCGTGTGCCCCTGTCACGGCGCCGTGTTTGGTCCGGACGGCGCCTATCGCTCGGGCCCTGCGCGCCGAGGAATGGACACGCTCGAGACGCAAGTCACGGGCGGCACGGTGATGGTGAAGTATCAAACCTTCCGCCCCGACGTGCCGAACAAGCAGGTAACGAGTTGACCGGCACCGTTGCATCGCCGGAACCCACGCCTCGCGTCGACGTGGATGCATCCTCCGATTGGCGCGTCCGACTGCGCCGTTGGTTCGATCGCCGCACGGGCGCAGACGAAATGCTGCGCACTTCGCTCGACGAGCCGATTCCCGGCGGTGCGCGCCTGGCGTACGTGTTCGGATCGGGCTTGCTGTTCATCTTCCTTTCGCAAGTCGTCACGGGCGTCTGCCTCGCCGTCTACTACGTTCCGTCGCCGCTGAGCGCGCATGTGACGCTGTCGTACATCGTCAAGGAAGTCGCGGGCGGTGCGTTCCTGCGAAGCCTGCACTCGTACGGGTCGAGCGCCATGGTCGTGGTGCTCGTGCTCCACTTCCTCCAGACATTCCTGTTTGGATCGTACAAGGGTAAACGCGAGCTGCTGTGGATCTCCGGCGTTGTGACGGCGCTCCTCGTGCTCGGCATGACGTTCACGGGCTATCTCCTGCGCTGGGACCTCAACGCGTATTTCGCCGGCTCGGTCGGGACCAACATCGCCGGCGACGTCCCGCTCGTGGGAGGATGGCTCATCCGGTTGCTGCGCGGCGGCAGCAACATGGGCGCGCTGACGTTATCGCGCTTCTACGCGCTCCATGTCCTGGTGCTGCCGGCCACGATCGCGCTCTTCGTCGCCATGCACGTGTTCCTCTTTCGCAAGGCTGGGGCGGCAGGTCCGGTGCACGAAGATCCGGTCCTCCCCACGCTCCCGACGGAGCCGTTCTATCCAGGCCAGGTCGTCATCGACATGGCGTTCGTGTTGATCGTGATGGGCGTGCTCGGTATGCTCGCGCACTTCATGCCCGTGGCGCTTGGTCCTACTGCCGATCCGTCCAACGGCACGTACCTGCCGCGCCCCGAGTGGTATTACCTGCCATTCTTTCAATGGCTGAAATTCTGGGAAGGCTCGAAGACAGTCATCGGCGTCGTCATCATCCCGGCCGTGCTGCTCGCGCTGGTCATCCTCCTGCCATTCCTGGATCGCGGCCGCGAACGGCGGCCGTGGAAGCGCCCGATTCCCGTTGGCGCCGTGCTGATCATCCTGATCGCGTTGATCGGGCTTGGCATGCAGAGTCGTCTGGACGACTCACGCGATCCGACGACCGCCGCACAAATTGCGCGACAGGACATGGCCGAGGCGCAATTCGTCCACGCGCCGTTCGAGCCGTTGTCATCTTCGTCCGATTCCAGTGGCGCCGCACCGGCGACGCTGGCATCTGCGTCCGGATCAACCGCGCCGAGCGCGGACGTGAGTCGCGGTAAGACGCTATTCGAGTCGCATAGCTGCAGCGGGTGTCACGGCGTCAACGGCGCGGGCGGCGGCGGCGGCCCGGCGCTTACCGGGATTTCCGGCAAATTTTCGGCGGTGAAGCTCACGGCGCTGCTGAAGGCACCGAATGCGATGATGAAGGCCGGCGGTATGACGGCATTGACGCTCAATGCGGCCGACATGACGGCGCTCGTGTCCTATCTCGGTAGCCTTGGAGGAAGCACAGCACCGGCAACCTCAGCGGTCGCGACCACGGCGGGCGCGCCAGGCGCGACATCGCCCGCGCCGACTAACGCGACATCATTCGCACCGACGACAGCGACAGGGACGCCGCCATCGACGTCGCCATCGACGTCGCCGGCGCCCGCGCATCCGTCGGCACCATCGGGCGGTAGCGCACCAGGCGGATCGGTCGCAGTGTCTGCGTCCACCGTCAGTGACACCAGCAGCGGCAGCCGCAAGACAGCCGGGGCGTCGGGACTGGCGATCTACAAATCCGATGGGTGTGTCGCCTGCCATGGCGCGGGTGGAAAGGGAACAGCGCGCGCCCCTGCCTTAGCGGGCGTGGCCTCGAAGCTTTCCGCGGCACGACTCTCGGCGCTGTTACGGGCTCCGAATGCAGCGATGCAGGCCGGTGGCATGTCAGCCGTAAAGGGCAGCGCCAGTGAGATCGTGGCGCTTGTCGCCTATCTGAGAGGCCTGTCGTCCACTGCCGTCGCGCCGGTGGCAGTGGCCAGCGCGAAGACGAGCAATGGCGCTGCCTCGGCACAGCCGTCGCCGCCGACGGTTACCACGAGCAACCCGCAGTCAGCCGCACCCTCGACGCCGGTTGGTAAGACAGCATCGGTTGCCAAGACCACGCCGGCTGCGAATGCAACGCCGGTTGCGAAGACCTCAAAGCCAATCGCAACGACTGATGCCAGCGCGACAGACACGTTGCCGACAGACACGTTGCCGAAGGCCTCCGCCCCACCGGCAGCGGCGACGGACCAGCGAGGCGCAGCGCTTTTCGCGGCAAATGGATGCGCGGCTTGCCACGGGGGCGATGGGGTCGGGACCAAGACAGCCCCGGCGCTGACGGCAGTTGGCAAGACGCTAACGCCGGCCGCCCTCACGGGCCTGCTGCAACACCCGAATCAAAAGATGCGGGCCGGCGGGATGTCGGCGGTCGCGCTAAGCGCCACCGACCTGACCGCCCTTGTTGCGTACATCGAGCATCTCGGCGCTCCGGCAACTTCGGCCGCCGCGGCGCCGGCCAAGGGATCTTCGTCTCCCGCAAAAACGACCGCGAACGCGTCGAAACCGGATTCGACGCCCGTTACGGGCGGCGCGTCGGCACGCGCAATGAATGCACTCGAGCTTCGGGGCCATGCCGTGTTCGTGGCGCATTCATGCGGCACTTGTCATGGGATGGATGGCGTCGGCGGATCGTGGGCGGGGCCCGCCCTTGCCAATACCGGCAAGAGTTTCCCGGCGGCGGTGATCATGACATTGCTCCAGCACCCCACCCTGCGAATGAAACAGGGTTCCATGCCCAGCTACTCGCTCAGCCAGGCTGAGCTCAACGCGCTTGCGGCGTACGTGAGCTTCATCTCGTCGAAGGCGGCGCCACAACCGCGCCCAGCGAGCCCGTGAGCGCCCCATCGCTGTTTCAGCTCGACGCCAACTCGGAGAAACGATCATGAGGTTGCAGCGCCATACCGGCGTCATCGGGTCTGTCCTGAGCGCCAGCCGATTTTACACCTTTCGTCGCTCGATGGGGCTCGCGCTCACGCTCGTCGTATGTACCGTCCAGACAGCGCATGCGATCGACCGGGCACCACGGCGGGATGCCTCAATGGACTGGCACTACACCATCGCCGGCGTGCCGACGACCCGCATCGTGGCACCCGCATCGCTGTGGCGCGCGCTCGCGGCGGTGGGAGGAAAAATCCCGTCGTACTCCCGGTCGACCGGGTTGGCGTGCAGCGCCTGCCATTACCAGTTCCCGCATCTCACGCCGTTCGGTCGCCAGTTCAAGTTGAACGGGTATACGCTCACGGGCCTTCCAACGATCGGTCATCCTGGTGATTCGGCGGGGAAGCAATCGCTCAAGCTGTCCCCGATTTCGCAGCTTTCGGCAGTTATTGTTTCGTCGGTGACGCAAACGAACAAGGCGTTGCCCGGCACGCAGAACGCCACCATTGCGTTGCCGGACCTGTTCGGGGTTTACGTCGCGGGTGAAATAACACCGAAAATCGGCCTCTTCAGCCAGTTTACGTACTCGGCGGCCGAAGGAGCATTCGGGTTCGACCATGTCGATCTCCGATACGCGGATCACCATGCGGTGGGCGCCCGCGACCTGCTGTATGGAATCACGCTGAACAACAACCCGACGTTTCAGGACGTCTGGAACACCGGGCCTGCGTGGCGCTTCCCTTACATCAGCTCATCGACCGCGCCCTCGCCCATCGCGAGCCCGCTCATCGACGACGGGCTTGCGGGGGCAGTAGCGGGATTGGGGGCGTATTCGCTGTACGCGAAAACGCTCTACACCGAGTTCTCGTTCTATCGCGCGGCGCCACATGGCCTGGCGATGCCACTCGATTCCACGGCGACGAATGTGGCTGCGGGGACAATCCCCTATTGGCGCGTGGCGCTGCAGCACGAAACGCCGTCGACGTCGCTCATGGTTGGCACCTTCGGCTTCGGCGCGCAATTGTATCCGACCGGGGTGACGGGCCTTCAAGATCACTATTCCGACGTCGCCGTCGATGCACAGGTCGAGCAACGCAACGGCACTGCGACGTGGATCGGGCACGCGAGCCACATCCGTGAGCGGCAGCATCGGTTCGCCACGCAGGACGCGGGCGGTGCGACCAACATCGATCAGACGTTGGCCACGACGCGGGCGAGCCTCGCGTATCTGCCCAGTCTCGAATACGGCTATACGCTCGGGTATTTCCAGACCACCGGTACCGCCGATCCGCTGCTTTACACGCCCGACCAGGTGTCGGGCAGCCGCACCGGCAGCCCGAACACGTCGGGACTGATCGGCGAGGTCGACTACAATCCCTGGCAGAACACGCGAGTAGGACTGCAGTACGTGTCGTACAATAGTTTCAACGGCTCATCCACGTCGTACGGCATGACCGGCGGTCGCAGCGCATCGGACAACAACACCCTGTATTTATTCCTTTGGGTGTTGTTCTAAGCCGAGGGCTCGGCAATCGATAGCGCCGAGCAACGGTAGCGGCGCGCACTTGCTGCCACGCTACGCACACCATACCAAGTGAGGAGACAATGGCACAGGTCAAGGATCCGGTCTGCGGCATGATGATCGACGACAAGGGCGCTGTCGGGACATCAGAGTACAAGGGCACGCACTACTTCTTTTGCAGCAACGACTGCAAGGTGGAGTTCGACGAGAATCCCGACGACTACGCCCAGAAGGCGTAGCGCGCCGGAGCGACATTGTTGCTCGCGCTGGGTGGCGCGCTGACCGTCTTCCTGGCGGGCGCAGGGGCCTGGCTGGTGCTCCGCTGGGTGGGCGACGCACTGAGCCCGCCCGGCACGACAGCGTCGGAGCGCGTGCCGTTCACGGGCGGCTACGCGCCGGCGTACCACGCGTGGAGCCGCTACCACGCGCGGTACTACGCGATGGCGTTGCTCTTCCTCGCCTTTGACATGGAGATGGTGTTCATGTATCCATGGGCAGTCGTCTTCGTGGCCGAAGGGATGAAGGCGCTCGTCGAGATGCTGATGTTCATCGTGATCCTGGTGCTGGGCATTCTCTACGCCTGGCGCGAGCGGGCGCTCGCGTGGTCGTGAACGGCATCGCCACGGACACATCGACGACGACGACGACAGTACGCCCATGGCCAACGTCCGGTCGCGGGATGGCCGACTCGCGGCGCGCGACGCTGAGGAATGCGCTCGCCCGTTTCGCCGCCGGTGCGCCGGCCCGCGTGTTCGTCCTGGAAGGCATCGATGCGCCGGATGCTCTCGATGTGCTTCGGCTCCAACCCGACATCACCCTGGTCGACACCCCACGCTCGGCGACGGTACTGCTCGTCGCCGGGCGGCTGCCCGACGCGATGCACGAGCCGGCGCGGCGCGCACACGATGCGATGGCGGAGCCCCGTGCCACCGTCTGGTGGACACTCCCGCCCGGCGATGGAGCGATGCTCCCGTTTCCGGACGCATCGATTGTCCGCGCCGAGCCGGATGGTTCGCCGGCCGCTATCGCGAGCCTCGCGCGCATGCTCGTGCGTACACAGAGGGACCTGCTGTGCGCGGCGCGCCCGTCGGATCTGGCGCTCCTTCCCGACGTCGATCCCGCGCCCTGGCGCGGGGTCGGACCGTTTGGCCAGGGCGGAACGGGGATGACCGGCGGCGTGCCTTACGGTCGCCCGCTTGCCTTACGCGCCCTCGATCGCGACGGGCTCGAACTGGACCAGCTGCCGGTACGCGTCGGTCCGTTCTTCGCACCGTTCCCGGCGGGACTCGTGCTCGACGTCACGTTGCAGGGGGACGTCGTTCAAGAGGCGATCGTGCCGGGGAACGCATTCGTGGCGTCCGGGGAAGGGGGCACCCCGTTGCGCGCGACCGGCGGTCCGTTTCACAAGGCGCTCGGCGAGTCGGTCCGCATCGCGGACCTCGAACGTGCGCGGGCGCGTCATCACCTGCGTTGGCTCGCGGAGGCATTGCGTGTGCACGGGCTCGATGCGCTGGGGCATCGTACACTCGCACTGGCCGTATCGCTCGTGGACGGGGTGCCGGGGGGTGCCGCGGGCGATGTCGCCGCGCTCGGTCGGCTGCTGGAACGAACCCGTGGGCTCGGCTGGGCGACGGCTGACGTCGGCGTCGTCGACCCCCAACTCGTCACGGGTCGGGGGCTTGGTCCCGTCGCCCGCGCCGCTGGGCTTGCCGAGGATGCGCGGATCGAAGACACAGCATATGTCGAGCTCGGATTCGCGCCCGTTCTGCAGGAACGTGGTGGTGATGGTGGTGCACGCCGTGCGGCGGGCGACGCACGGGCACGGTGGCGGCAGCGGCTCGGCGAGGCCGTGCAGAGCCTGGAGCTCGCCGAACGAGCAGGCGACCGGCGCACGGGTGGTGATGGCCGGCCATTCGAGGGAGTACGTGGGCTCGTGTCTTCTGATGCCGCGCGTGATTCGCCATCGACCATGCTGCTTGCGCTGCTGCCCGACTTGCTCCGCGGTCAGGAATGGGGCGACGCCGTGACGACCATCGTCAGTCTCGACATCGACGTGCGCGAGGCCGCACTGGCGCCCGGTGCGGCGCCGCTCGGCCCACCTCCCGCGCCGCAGCCAAGCGGCGGCATAGCCGGCATGCCCGGCATGGACGCCAAAAGCGACCATCCGCAGGGCGACCACGCGATGGAGGGCATGTGAGTAATCCAGCCGGTGTGCTTCGCATGCTGTCTCTTGCCGTCCTCGGCGTCGGCGCAGCGTTGCTGGGAGGCGTGTACGCAGTCGCGGTGTTGGATCGCATCGTGGCGCGCGCCGTGGCTCGCATGCCCTTGCGGCTGGTCGAGGCGGCCGCTGCCCCTGCGCGCGAGGCGGGATTACTGCTGTTGCAGCGCCGGACCGTGACCGAGCGCCCGGACGCGGCCTTGTGGGCACTCGGGCCAGCCTTGCTCGGAGCGCTGGCCGCGGCCGCACTCGTCGCGATTCCGTTGAGTCCCGCGCTCGCGCTGCCGGACGTTGCATCCGGCATCGTCTACTTCGGCGCGACGATGGCGATGGTGATGGTCGCGGTGTACGTCCACGGCTGGTCGGCCAACTCGGTCTTCCCGATGATCGGCGGGTACCGGTTCGTCGCCCAGGCGCTCTCGTACGAGATGCCGCTGGCCCTCGTGCTCATCGCGGCGGCGTTGCCCGCCGAGTCGCTGTCGGTGGCCGACATCGTCCGATCGCAGACCGGTACATGGAACGTCGTGCGGCAGCCGCTCGGACTTCCGCTCTACCTCATCGCGGGGCTGGGTCTCGCCTTCTGGGGGCCGCTCAACTTTCCGGATGCGGCCGACCTCGCGGGCGGCACCCGCGCGGAACTGTCCGGCGCTGCGCTCCTCCTCTGGAACGCGGCACGATCGGCGGTTCTCGTCGCCGTCGCTGCGATGGGAGCGGCGGCATTCCTTGGTGGCTGGCTCGGACCGTGGCTCCCTGGCGCGGTGTGGATGGTGCTCAAGACGCTCGCGCTGCTCGTCGTGCTCCTTACGGCCGGACACCTCGTCGCTCGCGTGCGACTCGAGCGGTTCGTGGTTGTCGCGTGGACGGTGCTCATCCCGCTCGCCCTCGTCGACATTTTCGTCTCGGGACTTCTTGCGCTGCGTGGGGCGGGGCAGTGATCGCGTGCTGAGCGATGTCCTCTTCTGGCTCGCTGGGGCGGCCGCCGTCTTCACCGCATGGCGCGTTTTCCGGACGGACTCGATGGTGCGCGCGGCGTACTGGCTAATGGCCTCGTTTGTCGCGGTCGGCGTCATCCTCGTCCTGCTCCACGCCGAGTTCCTCGGGCTCGTCCTGCTGCTCATGATGGCCGGCGAGATGACCATCATGGCGGTCTTCATGGTGATGTTCATGATGAACCCCGCCGGTCTCAATCCGATGATGATGGTGCACCAGCACCGCACGTCGATCGTCGCCGGAGTGGTCGCGTTCCTCGGACTCGCCGCCGTCGGAATCTTCGGTGCCTTTCCAGTGGCCCCCGCGCTGCCGGCGCCGGACACGACCGCCCAGCTTGGCCGCGAGCTGCTTGGCGATTCGATGTTGATCTTCGAGACCGCGGGCGTGGCGCTGCTCGCGACGATGATCGGCGCGATCGCCATCGCCAGCGAGCGCGGACGCTACGGGTCCGCCGACGAGGGCTCGGTTGAGCCGCCGGCCGAGCTACCGAGCGGAGGCCCGTCATGACGCTCCCGGGTCTGCTCGTCGTGGCCGCCGCATTGTTCGGGATCGGCGTCTACGGTGCGCTGAGCCAGCAGTCGTTCGTGATGATCATGATGGGGCTCGAGCTCATGCTCAACGCCGCCATTCTCGCGGCGGTCGCGTTCTGGGCGCGCTCGGCCGGTGGCACGCCGAAGGGCCAGCTGCTGGCCGTCGTCGTCATGGCGGTGATGGCTGTGGAGGCCGCGGTTGGATTCGCCCTGGTGACCAACATCTACCGCATCCGGAAGGCCGACATCACCGAGAAGCTGAAGGCGCTGCGCGGATGACGAGCGGCGCGCGCTTACCGAGGGGTCGTCACGCGTGACCGTCTGGCTCCTTCCACTGCTGCCGCTCGCCGGCGCTCTCGTGGTCCTCGCGCTTGGACGTGCCATGCGCTCTTCCGTCGCGCTAACACTCGCCGCTCTCACGACGCTGTTAGCAACGCTTTCCGTCGGAATGTGGGCGGCAGTGCATGCGCCGTCGGCGGCGTGGTTGCTGTGGGGGCCGCGGCTCGCGCCGCGCCTCGATGTGCAGGGACTCGCGCGCACGATGGTCGTGCTCGTCCCCCTGATCGCCGTGCCTGTCGTGCTGTTCGCCGGTGCATCCGGGCGCCGAGATGCGGGGCTGCCGCGCCTCCTCGCGTTGCTCACGGCGTTCACCGGGCTGATGGAGCTGCTCGTGACAGCCGGTGACTTCCTTACGCTGCTTATCGCGTGGGAGCTCGTCGGTGCGTGCTCATGGGCGTTGATCGGCTACCAGTGGCGTGACGTGAACCGCGTGCGCGCAGGGCGCGACGCCTTTCTCACGACGCGCGTGGGGGACCTCGGTCTTTACCTCGCGGCCGCCGCAGCGTTCGCGGCGAGCGGCTCGCTCGACTTTACCGCGCTCGGCGCAGTGCGCGGCCCCGCGCTCGCTGTCGTCGCGGCCGGTGTGCTGCTCGCCGCCGCGGCGAAGTCGGCGCAGCTGCCATTCTCCCCGTGGCTATTCTCGGCGATGGCTGGCCCGACGCCGGCCTCGGCACTCCTTCACTCGGCGACGATGGTGGCGGCGGGTGCCTACCTGCTCGCTCGGCTCGCGCCCACGCTCTCCCCGGCGGTAGTGTGGTTCGGACCAACGGTCGCGTTGCTCGGCCTCGCAACGGCGTTGGCGGGAGGTCTCGTGGCGTCGGTGCAATCAGACTTCAAGAAGGCGCTGGCTGGCTCCACGTCGGCGCAGTACGGGCTGATGTTTGTCGCCATCGGCGCGGGCTTTCCGGGTGCGGCCGGTGCGCATCTGGTGACTCACGCGGCGTTCAAGGCGCTTCTCTTTCTCGGCGCCGGCGTCGCCCTGCACGCGGCGGACACGCTCGACCTTGCCACGCTCGCGCGGGCGCGGCTCGGTCGCACCATTACGCGGGTGGCGTTGCTCGTTGGCGTGGGGACGCTCGCGCTGGCCGCGGTGCCGCCGCTCGGAGGCGCCTACTCGAAGGAGCAGATCGTCGCTGCGGCTGCTCACGCCTCACGGTGGTCTGCGGTACTTGTCGTCGGGGCGCTCGCGGCGGGGCTGCTGAGCGCGTTCTACGCCGCACGGCTGCAACTTCTGGCATTCGCGCCCGGTCAGGGCGACGTCGACACGACGGATGCCACGATCCTGACTGGCGCGACGCCCTCGACGCCGGAGCTGGCGAGTCTCGCTTTACTGGCGGCGCTGTCGGTCGCACTCGGCGCCCTCTGGCTTCCAGGCGTTGGGCCTGCCGCGGGGCTTGCGCTCGGCGGCTCGCTCGCGCCAGGCGCGGCGTGGGAGCTGGCTGCTTCGATTGCCACCGTCATCGCTGGGGTCGGCGCCGCGTGGCTCCTCCGGCGCCGTCGCATGCTCGTCACATTGGGGCTCCCCGACGCCGTGCGCGCGCACCTTGCGGCCTGGCTCGGGCTCCCTGCGCTGGCGCGCCAGCTCATCGTGCGGCCGACGCTCGCGCTCGCGAATGCACTGGCCGACTTCGATGGCCGCGTCGTGGACGCCGGCGTGCGCGGCGCCGTACAGGTGGCGACGTTCACCTCGGGCGTGCTCGCCTGGTGGGGTGAGCGCGGCGTGGATGGAATCGTGACCGCGGTGACCCGCACAACCACCCGCTTGGCGGACGCCTCGCGTGCGGTCGATGATCAGGGCGTCGACCGAATCGTGGAAGGGCTTGCGCGCGATGTCGGCGTGGTCGGCACCGCGAGCCGGCGGCTGCAAACGGGGCTCGCGCACGACTATTACCGCCTGGCCGCGGCCGGCACCGTCGTCCTCATCGTCATCGCGGCGCTCGTTGCCGTCGTCGGCCGACAGAATCAATAATGGAGTACTCATCCATGTCGCACCACGTCATCACACCATGCTGACTGTCGCATGCTGACCGCCGCGATCTTCATCCCGCTTGCCGGGGCACTGCTGATTCTCGCGATCACGTCTCTACGCGAACGGACGCTTCGGATCATCGCCGTGCTCGTTGCCTCTGTCCCGCTGCTGCTCCTCGCGTTCGCGTGGCACCGCTTCCACGGTGTGGGCGGTTTCGAACAGGTCGAGGCGGTCGCGTGGATCCCGACTCTGGGCGCACGCTACGCCGTTGGTGTGGACGGCATTTCCCTGCCGCTCGCCGCAATGACGGCACTCCTCTTCGCCGCGGCGATCGCCTACCCGGTCGACCTGCGCGGACGGCCGAGGGCGTATTACGCGCTGTTTCTCTTCCTCGAGGGCGTCTCGCTCGGCGTCTTCCTCGCCGTCGACCTGCTGCTCTTCTACGTGTTCTTCGACCTGAGCATCGTGGGGATGTACTTCCTCATCGCCGCCTGGGGCCATGGCGAGGCGGCGCGGCGCGCGGCGCTCAAGTTCTTCCTCTACACGTTCGCCGGATCGCTGGCCATCCTGCTCGCGATCCTTGCGCTCTACCTGAGCAGCGGGACGGACGTTGCGACGCGCACCTTCGACATGGCGCGCCTGATCGCCGAGCGTCCGCTTGACGGGCCGGGATCGCTGTCGGTGCTCGCCTTCCTCGGGTTTGCGATCGGCTTCGGAATCAAGACGCCGATTGTTCCCTTTCACACCTGGCTCCCGCCCGCGCATGTCGACGCCCCCGCGCCGGCGTCCACGATCCTCGCCGGCGTGCTGCTCAAGATGGGGACCTACGGCTTCGTGCGCGTCGTGCTCTCGATGATGCCGGCGACCTTCCAGCGCTTCGCGTTCCCGCTCGCGATCCTCGCTGTCGTCAGCATTGTCTATGGGTCCCTCGTCGCCCTGGCGCAGCAGCACCTCAAGCGGCGGATTGCCTACACGAGCGTGAACCACATGGGTTACGTCGTGCTCGGCATCGCCGCCGCGGGCGCGCTGCGCACCGGTGCGGAGGGCGCGCGTGCGCTCGCACTCACGGGGGCGACGGTCGAGATGGTGGCGCACGGTCTCATCACCGGCGCGCTCTTCCTCATCAGCGGCTCGATCTTCGCGCGGGCAGGCACGTACGAGCTCGGCGACTTCGGCGGACTGGCGCGCCGAGCGCCCGCGCTCACGGCGGTCACGGTGGTTGCGGCGTTCGCCAGCATTGGACTACCGGGGCTCGCTGGATTCGTCGCCGAATTCCAGGTGTTCGTCGGGACCTTCGCGGTCTACCCGTGGTTGGCCGCCATCGGACTGCTCGGCATCATTATCACGGCTGCGCTCTTCCTTCAGATCCTCCAACGCATCTTCCTCGGCGACATGCCGGAGCGATGGGCGGAGTGGCGCGACCTGAGCCGCCGCGAGCTCACGGCGCTCGCCGCGCTGCTCGTGTTCGTCGTGATCCTGGGCGTGGCGCCAGCGCCGCTCCTCGCCGTCATCGACGCGGGCGTTCGACCACTGGTCGCGGCCCGGTGAGCAACGTCAGGCGGACGGCACCGGAGCGGGCCGATTGACCGGCATGACTATGCCGGTCGGGGATCTGCTACCGGAGCTGATCCTGCTCGGCGGCGCGGTCGTCGTGCTGATCTTCGCGCTCGTCGCGCCGCGTCGGATTCAGTTGTGGGCCGCGGCCCTTGCGGCCGTCGTGCTCGCCGGTGCTATGCTAGCCACGATCACGCTGTTGGACGGTCCCGAGCGACTCACCTTCTCCGGCACGTACGCCGTGGACGGCGTAGCGCTATGGGGGAAGCTGATCGTGTGCGCGACTACCGTGGGCGTTGTCGCGCTGTCGGTGGAGTGGTTCGCCAGCGACCCTCGCCACGGCGAGTATTACGCGCTGCTGCTTCTCTCGACTCTCGGCGCCGCGCTGCTCGCCGGCGCGGCGGACCTGATGCAGCTCACGCTCGCCATGCTGCTCGCCTCGACCACCTCCGCTGTGCTGATCGCGTATCACCGGCGGTCGCGCCGCGCGGGCGAGGCGGCGATCAAGTTCTATTTGCTCGGCGCTCTCACCAACGGCGCGCTGGTCTTCGGCGTCGTTCTCCTCTTCGGGTTGTCCGCAACGACGACCTTCGAGGGACTGCATGGTGCCCTGGCGCGACTTGGCAGCGCGAGCTTGCTCCCCCTCGTCATTGCCACGGGGCTCGTGCTGGTTGGGCTGGCCTTCGAGCTCGGAGCCGTGCCGGCGCACGCGTGGCTTCCGGACGTTGCCGAGGGCGCCCCGGCACCCGTCGCGGCGTTCGTCACCGCGGTACCGAAGATCGGTGCACTCATCGCGCTCGCGCGCCTCGTGGACGTGCTGCCGGAGGGAAGTGCAGGATGGCGTCCGCTGGTCGCCATCCTCGCCGCGGTTACAATGACCCTCGGCAACGTGGCCGCGCTCTGGCAGAACGACGTAAGACGCCTCCTCGGATGGTCCGCCGTGTCGCAGACCGGCTACGGGTTGATGGCCATCGTCGCACTTGGCCGCAGTCCCCTCGCCGTTCCAGCGCTCCTCTACTTCCTGGCGGCGTACGCGCTCGCCACCGTGGCCGCGTTCGGCGTCGTCGTCATGCTACGCGGGCAGGCAGACCGTGCGCGGTATGCCGGGCTCGCGGCTGCACATCCGTGGCTCGCGCTCGCCCTCCTCATCAGCTTCCTGTCTTACGTCGGTATCCCGCCGCTCGCGGGCTTCGCTGCGAAGCTTGCACTCTTTGGCGCCGTGATCGATGCCGGGTACGGCTGGCTTGCTGCGCTGGCCGTCGCGAACACCGTCGTGTCCGTGTTCTACTACGTGCGAGTCCTGGCGCCGGTGTATTTCGACGAGCCGCAAGGGGCGCCGCTCCCGAGGCTCGGTTCGTGGGCGGCGAGCGGCGTCGCGATCGCCACGGCGGCGATCGTCCTGCTCGGCGTGTGGGCGAACGGACTGCTGGGCGCCGTGCGCGCGGCGCGGGTATTCCCTGGCTGAGGCGACGACGGAAATTGCGAGGAGCGCCGCAATCATGGCGGATGCCAACCCGAGCGTCGGACGCCCGATTCCGTGCGTTATTCAGCTTGCTGGCGGGCGAGGACCTCCCTGGCCGCGGCAACAACGTGCTCCGTCGTAAATCCGAACTTTTCCATCACGACCGGGCCGGGCGCGGACGCACCAAAACTTCTCACGGCGATGCTCGCGCCGTCCAGACCAGTGTACCGGTCCCACCCAAGAGGCGACGCGGCCTCCACGCTCACACGTGCGCGCACCCGCGGCGGAAGCACCGAGTCGCGATAGTCCTGCGGTTGCGCTTCAAACAATTCCCACGACGGCATGGACACGAGCCGGCTGCGCACGCCTTCGGCGGTCAGTTGTTGATGCGCCTTCAACGCGAGCGACACCTCGGAACCCGTGGCGATCAGGATTACACTCGGCGAGCCCGCTGATGAATCGCTCAACACATACGCCCCACGCGCCACGCCCGATGCGGGGGCAAGTGTCGTGCGATCCAGCACGGGCAGTCCCTGTCGCGTGAGCACCAGTCCCACCGGACCCGTGGTGTGCAACAGCGCAATGCGCCACGCCTCGACCGTTTCCGTTGCATCGGCGGGCCGCAGCACCAGCATGTTTGGCATCGCGCGAAGACCTGCGAGTTGTTCCACCGGCTGGTGCGTCGGTCCGTCCTCGCCGAGGGCGATGCTGTCGTGCGTCCAGACGTAGATCACGTGCGCGCCGCTCAACGCGGCGAGCCGGACACTCGGCTTCATGTAATCCGAGAACGTGAGAAACGTGGCGCCGTATGGGACCACGCCGCCATGAAGCGCCATGCCCGTGAGCGCGGCCGTCATGGCGTGCTCGCGAATGCCGAAATGGATGTTGCGACCCGCGTATCCCCACACGCCTCCCGCCTGACCCTGCGTGGGCGGCGTGGCGCCGGCCTGCTCGGCGACCGGACTCTCGAAGTCGCCCTTCTCCTTCATGGCAGTCTTCGTCGACGGATCGAGGTCCGCCGATCCGCCGACGAGATTGGGCACGACTTCGCAGAGCGCGGCGATGACTTTGCCGCCGGCATCGCGCGTGGCCATCGCTCCATCAGCCGCGGTGAACGTGGGCAATGCCTTCTCCCACCCGTCCGGTAGCCGTCCCGCGACGCCGCGATCGAATGCCGCGGCGCTATCAGCGTGCGCGGCGCGGAACGCGTTCATCCGATGTTCCCACGATGTCTCGAGCGCGGCGCCGTTCGCCACCGCCTTGCGAAACTCGGCGAGCGCCTCGGCCGGAATCAGAAACGTGGCATCGCGGGGCCAGCCGTACGCCTGCTTCGTGAGCTTGACCTCATCCACGCCCAGCGGCTCGCCGTGCGCGTGAAAGGTGTCCTGCTTGTTCGGACTTCCGAATCCGATGTGCGTGCTCGCGATGATGAGTGACGGGCGGTCTTCGTCGGCGCGCGCGGCCGTCAATGCGGCGTCCACCGCGTCGACATCGAGTCCGTCGACGTGCTGCACGTGCCATCCGTATGCGGCAAACCGCGCCCCGACGTCTTCCCTGAACGTGATGTCGGTCGTGGCCGACAGGGTGATGCGATTGGAGTCGTACAGCACGATCAATCGTCCCAGGCGCAGGTCGCCCGCCAATGACGCGGCCTCTGATGAAACGCCTTCCATCATGTCGCCGTCGCTTGCCATCACGTACGTGTAATGGTCCACGACCGTGCGATCGGGCCGATTGAACGAGGCCGCGAGCCACCGCTCCGCCATCGCGAGTCCCACCCCGTTTCCGAATCCCTGTCCCAGCGGGCCGGTCGTCACCTCGACGCCGGGGGTATGGCTGCTCTCGGGATGTCCCGGCGTGCGGCTTCCCCATCGCCGAAACTGCTTGATGTCGTCGAGCGTGACATCGTAGCCCGTGAGGTGCAGCATGCTGTAGAGCAACATGCTCGCGTGCCCGGCCGACAGCACGAAGCGATCACGGTCCGGCCACGCCGGATTCACGGGGTTGTAGCGGAGATGACGGGTCCACAGCACGTAGGCCATCGTCGCCGCACCCATCGGCATTCCGGGGTGCCCGGAGTTCGCCTTCTGAACGCCATCGATGGACAGCGTGCGAATGGTATTGATGCAGAGGTCCGCGAGTGTGCTCGCGGCTTTCATCGCAGTGTCCGTACGCATCGTTGTCATCGTGTGCCCTTGCGCGCCCGATAGCGGCGAATGAGTGCGCTCGTGGAGCTGTCGTGCGCCACGTCGGGCTGCGTCGAGTCCTCGAGCTCCGGAATAATTCGCTGCGCCAGTGCCTTGCCGAGCTCCACGCCCCATTGGTCGAAGGAGTCGATGTTCCAGATGGCGCCTTGCGTGAACACGCTGTGCTCGTACAGCGCGACGAGCTGGCCCAGCGTCTCCGGTGTAAGGCGGTCGGCCATGATCGTGCTCGACGGACGATTGCCCTCGAACACACGATGCGGAATCAGCGCCTCGGCCGTGCCTTCCTTCCGCACCTCGTCGGCCGTCTTGCCGAATGCGAGCGCCTCGGCCTGCGCGAGCACATTGGCAATCAGGATGTCGTGGTGGCGGCCAAGCGGATTGAGCGCGTGGTCGAACGCAATGAAGTCGCACGGAATGATGTCCGTGCCCTGATGAATCAGCTGGTAGAACGAATGCTGGCCGTTCGTTCCCGGCTCACCCCAGTAGGCCGGACCGGTGTGATAGTCGACGGCATTCCCGTCGAGCGTGACATGCTTGCCATTGCTCTCCATCGTGAGCTGCTGCAGGTACGCTGGGAACCGCTTGAGGTACTGCTCGTACGGGAGCACCGCGACAGTCCGGGCGCCCAGGAAGTTCGCGTTCCATACGCCGAGGAGGCCCATCAGCACCGGGAGGTTTCGGCTGAAGGGGGCGGTGCGAAAGTGCTCGTCCATCTGGTGGAAGCCGTCGAGCATCGCGCGAAAGTTCGCCGGTCCAACGGCGATCATGGTGGACAGCCCAATGGCGGAGTCCATCGAGTATCGGCCACCGACCCAGTCCCAGAACTCGAACATGTTCGCCGTGTCGATGCCGAACTCGGCGACGCCCTTGGCATTGGTCGAAACAGCCACGAAATGGCGAGCGACCGCGCTCTCATCCTTCAACGTCGCGAGGCTCCACGCGCGCGCGCTGTGCGCGTTCGTCATCGTCTCGAGCGTCGTGAATGTCTTCGACGAGACGATGAACAGTGTTTCCCGCGCATCGAGGTCGCGCGTTGCTTCGACGAAGTCCGTGCTGTCCACGTTTGAGACAAAGCGCATGGTGAGCGCGCGGTCGCTGTAGAATCGGAGCGCCTCGTGCGCCATGACTGGCCCCAGGTCGGAGCCGCCGATGCCGATGTTGACGATGTTCCGAATCCGCGCGCCGGTGTGTCCCGTCCAGGCACCCGAGCGAATCCGTTCCGCGAACGCCGCCATCCGGTCCAGCACCGCGTGTACCGCCGGCACGACGTCTTCTCCGTCGACAACGATCGTCTCGTCGCGTGGTGCGCGCAGCGCGACGTGGAGCACGGCGCGGTGCTCGGTCACGTTGATCTTGTCACCGTGAAACATGGCGTCGATTCTGGCGCGGAGTCCCGTGGCATCGGCCAGCGCCGTCAGCAGTCGTAACGTCTCGTCGGTGACGCGTTGCTTGGAGTAGTCGAGGTAGAGGCCCGCGGCTTCGACTGTCAGTCGCGTGCCGCGTTGGGGATCATTGGCGAAGAGTTGGCGGAGGTGTACATCGGCGATCGAACGGTGATGCGTCGTGAGCGCCGCCCAGGCAGGACTGCCGGTGAGGGCTGGCGCGGAATTATTTGGGGTCAACGTCATGACGGGCGTGTGGGCTTGTGGTCGGGTTGCGTCTGGGCTTCGCGCTTTGTCGCCAGACAGGCGAGCAGATCCTTCCACGATTCGTCGAAGGAGTCGGCGCCCTCTCGCTGCAGCTGCGCCGCGAGCGTCGCGTCGTTCACACCGGCCCGCGTGAATTCCGCGAGCACATCCTCGGCGTCGCCGCCGTTTACGGGCATCACGCCGGACAGGTGGCCGTGATCGGCGAAGGCGGCGAGCGTCTTCCCCGGCATGGTGTTGATGGTATCGGGGGCCGCCAGCGCCTCGACGTACAACGTGTCCGGCGCGTTGGGGTCCTTGGTGCTAGTGCTGGCCCACAGCAGTCGCTGCGGCTGCGCGCCGGCCGCCTCGAGCGCGCGCCACCGTGGTGATGCGAGCACGGCGCGATACTCACGGTAGGTACGTTTGGCAATCGCGATACCCAGCCGATTGCGGAGGGCCGGCGGAACCTTGTCCTTCACCGCCACGTCCCAACGACTCACAAAGATCGAGGCGACGGAACCGATGCGCGGGTCGCGTCCCTCCGCGATCCGCCGCTCGATGCCACGCATGTAGGCCTCTGCCGCGGCAACGTATTGCTCGGCGGAGAAGAGCAGCGTCACGTTCACCGGCACGCCCGCGAAGATCGACGCTTCGATGGCGGCGGCACCTTCGGCGGTGCCGGGGATCTTGATGAAGAGGTTGGGACGCTGCGCCCGGCCGTGAAGTTCGGCCGCGGCGTCGATGGTTCCGGCGGTGTCGTATGCGAGCAGCGGGGATACTTCGAGCGACACCCAACCGTCCACGCCATTGGTCCGGTCGTGGACCGGCCGGAAGAGATCCGCCGCGCGTTGCAGGTCTTCGATCGCGAGGTCGAAGAAGAGCGACTCGCCGGACTTGCCCGCCGCTGATTCACGGCGGATGGCCGCGTCGTAGGCGTCACCACTCTTGAACGCGTGGTCGAAGATCGAAGGGTTCGACGTGAGCCCCGTAACGGACCATTCGCGGATGTAGCGCTCCAGGGTGCCGTCGTCGAGTATGCCGCGGGTGATGTTGTCGAGCCAGATGCTCTGGCCAAGGTCGTGCAGCTGACGGGTAACAGTCATGCGCGTATCTCCTGTTGTATTCGAGGCGATACCGCTGCTGCGCATTTAGCGTGCGCGGTCTGGGCGGCGCGCACTCGTTTCGACACTCACTTTGTTTTCTTTGCGAGGGGAGCAACGCCCTCAAAATGGCTGCACTCTTGCACGCGACGTCGGCGAGTGCGCGTTACTCCAGCCGCGAGTTTCCATGTCCCCCCAGATGTCTCCGCTCGAACCCCACACCCCACCTGCCGAGCCGGTTGTGCGTCACTACGCGACGGCGATGACCTCGGAGCCGCGCGTCGCGCTCCTCGGCTCGACGCGGTACGCTGTGCTCGTCACGAACGCGGGCGCGGGGTACAGCCACGCCGGGGGCATCGCGGTGACGCGTTGGCGTGCCGACGCGACGCGCGACGACACCGGTCAATGGATCTATCTCTCCGATGTCGGCTCGGGTCGCGTGTGGTCCGCGGCGCACCAACCGACCGCCGTCGAAGCCGATGTTTACAACGTGACCTTCGCGACCGACCGCGCCACCTTCGATCGCCGCGACGGCGAAATCGAGACACGCCTCGAGATCGTCGTCATTCCGCGCGACCGCGCCGAGGTGCGGACGATCACGATCACGAACCGCTCGGCGGAGCGCCGCGACATTGACGTGACGAGCTATGGCGAGATCGTGCTCACCGATCCCAAAGCCGATCGCGCGCATCCGGCGTTCGAGAATCTGTTCATCGAGACTGAGTGGGTCGCCGCGCGCTCGACGCTGCTCGCCAGCCGTCGGCCGCGCGAGGCGACCGACGCGCCCCAATGGTGCGCGCACGTCGTCGCCACGGGACCAGAGCGCCTCGGCGAGCCGTCGTACGAGACCGACCGCGCGAGGTTCATTGGACGCGGGCGCTCGCCGCGTCGCCCTCGCGCGCTCGACCGTGGCCAGGCCCTGAGCGGATCCATCGGCGCCGTACTCGACCCGATCGTGTCGATTCGCGTGCGACTTCGCATCGAGCCAGGGCAATCGGCGCAGGCGGCGTTCACGACGCTCGTCGGCGATGACCGCGCCGGAGCGCTCGACTGCGCGGGGCGGTACGGCGAGCTCGGCGCCACCGGGCGTGCGACAGCGCGCGCGCGTTCGGAAGCGCTCCTCGAGTTGAACGACCAGAATATCGCGCCCACGGACGCCGCGATCTTCCAGCAGATCGCCGGCGCGTTGCTCTTTCCCAGCGACGACTTGCGAAGTTCTGCGCACGAGCGCGCGTCGAACCGCGGCGGACAGCAAGCGCTGTGGGCGCACGGCATTTCCGGCGACTGGCCGATCCTGCTCGCCACCGTCGACAACGCTGCGGGCTTCGAGACGCTCCGCCAGTTGCTCACGGCGCATCAGTACTGGCGGACCAGAGGCTTCACCACCGACCTCGTCATCCTCGATACCACGTCAGCGAGCGACGAATCGCATTTCGAGGATCGGCTGTTGACGATCGTCACGTCGTCGGCGGAAGGCTGCGACATCGACAAACCCGGCGGGGTGTTCATCCGGAAGCGCGATGCCATTGGCGACGACGGCGTCCTGATGCTTCGCGCCACCGCCCGCGTGACGATCGAGTGCAATGGCACCGACTTGCAGAGCCGCGCGCAACTGCTGCATGCACAGGACGAACACGTGGCTGCCCCCGCGGCCGGTCGCAATCTCACCGACGCCGCGCCACGGCTGCCGGTGCCCGCGCCCACGTCAGGGAACGGCTTCGGCAACCTTGCCTCGGACGGAGCATACGAGATTCATGTAAACAGCGAGACGGTTCCGCCGGCGCCGTGGATCAACGTCATCGCGAATCCGCAGGCGGGTTTTTGCGTCACCGAACGCGGCGGCGCATTCACGTGGGTGGAGAACAGTTTCTTCTTCCGCCTCACGCCCTGGCACAACGACCCGGTATGCGACCCGCTCGGCGACGTGCTGTATCTCCAGGAGCACGACGACGATGGACTCGGTGCACCGTGGACTCCAACGCCGGGGCCGAGCGACAAAGCAACCGGCGAATACGTCGTGCGACATGCACCGGGACGCACCACGTTCACACATGAGCACGACGGCATCGTGAGCGAGCTCGCGCTCGGCGTGCCGGTGAACGACCCGGTGAAGATCGCGCGGCTTCGGCTCACCAACCGCAGCGCGCGGCCCCGCCGGGTGCGACTCACGAGTTACGTCGAATGGACGTTGGGCGAACAGCGCGAGCGCACGCGAGACCAGGTGCACACGTGGCACGACCCTGCGACGGGCGCCGTGCTCGCGTCGAACTTCTTTGCCGAGGACTTCTCCAACCGCGTTGCATTCTCGTGGGTGAGCGAACCAATCATCGGGTTCACCGCCAGCCGCAAAGAGTTCATTGGGCGCAACGGCAGTCTCGCCGCCCCGGCCGGTCTCGGCGTCTCACGCCTCTCCGAGTCGACGGGCGCTGGCTTCGACCCGTGCGCCGCATTGCGTGCGACGGTGACGCTCGCGCCAGGCGAGACGCGCGATGTCGTCGTCCTGCTTGGCGCCGCCACGAGCGAAGACGAGGCGAGGGCGCTCATCGAGCGCAATGGGGCAGCTGCTCGCGCAACCGCGGCGCTCGACGGCGCGGTGGACGCGTGGAATCGCCGGCTGTCGACAATCGTCGTGCACACCCCCGCCCCCGAGTTCGACGCAATGGCCAACGGGTGGGCATTGTACCAGGCGCTGTCGTGCCGGATGTGGGGACGTTCCGCCTTCTATCAGTCGGGCGGCGCCTACGGTTTCCGCGACCAGCTCCAGGACTGCATGGCGTTCGTTTACGCCGAGCCCGGCGTTGCGCGCGCGCATCTGGTGCGGGCCGCGGGACGGCAATTCCGCGAGGGCGACGTCCAGCACTGGTGGCACGTGCCGAGTGGACGCGGTGTGCGCACGCGGTCGTCGGATGATCTCGTCTGGCTCCCCTTCGCCACCGATCATTACGTCCGCGTAACCGGCGACGCGGCCGTATTCGACGAGCGCATTGCGTTTCTCGACCAACCGGTGCTCGCGCCGCACGAGAAGGACGCCTATGCCTTGCCCACGGTGAGCGACGACGTGGACACGCTGTTCGTGCACTGCGTCCGCGCGCTCGACCGCGCATGCACCGCTGGCGCGCACGGACTTCCGTTGATCGGTGACGGCGACTGGAACGACGGGTTCAATCGCGTCGGCGTAAACGGCCAGGGCGAGAGCGTGTGGCTCGCCTGGTTTCTCATTCTCACATTGCGGCGCACGGCGGACCACGCCGACGCGCGGCACGAGCCGGCTACGGCGGAACGATTGCGAAAGCGCGCCGACGAGTATGTCGCTGCCGCGGATCGTGAGGCGTGGGATGGAGCATGGTACCGCCGCGCCTTCTTCGACGACGGCACTCCACTCGGCTCGGCGAAATCAGACGAATGTCAGATCGATGCCATCGCCCAGAGTTGGTCGGTTATCTCCGGCGCCGGTGATCCGGAGCGCGCCCGACGCGCCATGCAGTCAGTCAATGAACGCCTCGTTGACGCCGATGCACGTGTGATCAAGCTGCTCACGCCGCCCTTCGACCGGATGACCCACGATCCGGGCTACATCAAGGGGTACGTCCCCGGCGTTCGCGAGAACGGCGCGCAATACACGCACGCCGCGCTCTGGACCGTGCTCGCCACCGCGCTCCTCGGCGACGGCGATCGCGCGTTTACGCAGTTCGAGATGCTCAATCCGCTGTCACACAGCCGAACGGCCGACGATGTTGCGCGATACAAGGTCGAGCCGTATGCCGTGTGCGCCGATGTTTACACGGCGCACGACCATGTCGGCCGCGGCGGCTGGACCTGGTACACTGGTTCAGCGGGGTGGTCGTACCGCGTGGCCATCGACACGATCCTCGGCTTCACCAAACGCGGGACCAGGCTGACGATCGACCCTCGCGTGCCGCGCGCGTGGCCCGAGTTCCGAATCGATTACCGCTACATGAACACGACGTACGAGATCACGGTCAGCAACCCGTGCGGCGTGTGCAGTGGCGTGACACACGTCGAGGTCGATGAGCGACACGTCGCGAGCGGAACGATTGAACTGGTGGACGACGAACGGCCGCATCGCGTCATCGTGACGATGGGGTCGTGCTGAGACTCCGTGGCCCAGAAGCACGTCATCACGCTCCCAGGCGGCGATGCATGTGACTCCACGCCCGCGCTGCGAAGGCCGCCACGGGCCTCATCCGGCCCGCCGGGCACCTTGGCGTGCATCACTTGGCCCTCAGCGGTCGTCTTCGAGCACGGCGGCCGTCAGGAGCCTTCATCGAGCAGCAGTTGAACAACGCTGTGTAAATCGCAAAATACCCTCGGTCGCGACGACGATGTCGTGCAGAAACTGACGGGCATCACCTTGCATAGACCCGAGCCCGGGTCGCATCCACGTGCGCTCGAAAGTAGGGGTTTCGAACGGACGCCTGCGTGATAAGATCGACCGGACGCCCGAAGAGGGCTTCGAGATCCTCAGCGAAGCTCAGGTAGCGGACGGCGATGCGACGGCTTGCGTCGGGCCGAAAGGTGACAATGAAATCGAGATCGCTATCGGCCGCTCTCCACTCCTCCGTCGTGGCGGAGCCGAAGAGGTCAAGGGACACGACGCCATATTTCTCGCAAAGTGCTTCGAACGCTGGTCGCTTCGCTTCCAACTCCAGACGAACTAGGTCTTTGACCGCGTATAAGGTTTCCTATAGCCGAACTTACGACGCGCGTCTATTCGGGTAAAGGCCCAGTGGATGGTGGTCATCAGGCAGTTGGCGCGGCGGTTCCATGCACGGATCTCGGTGCGCAGCTGTGCGAGGGTGGGAATCCGGCGGCGGCCCAGGCACTGGCGCGCGACCAAACTGAGTTCGATTTCGGCTTGGTTGAGCCAACTCCCGTGCTTCGGGGTGTAGTGGACGGTCAGTCGACGCCAGAGCGCACGGCCACGGCGGCGGCCAAACCGGTCCGTCACCGATTTCTCGACGTGGATGTTGAGATTGTCCAGAACGAGGTGAATCGTTCGCGCGCGCGGATACGCGGCGACGAGGATCTCGATCATGCCGGCGAACGCGTGCGCGGACCGGTTCGGCGTCGCGCAGGTGAAGTGGCGGCCCGCTTTCGGTTCGACCATCGCGAAGATGTTGCCGGTCCCGCACCGCCGGTACTCGTTGTCGCGCTTGGCGAGGTGGCCGGGCCGGGCCGGGCGCGGGGACCGCACCTCGGCGTGCAAGGAGACGGGCTTCTCGTCGAGGCAGACGACCGGTTCCTTGGCGGCATACGGTTTCTCGTAGAGGGCCAACACGTCTTCCATGTTGGCGATGTACGCGGCATCGAGGTCAGCGATGCACCACATTTTTTTCCCGCCACGGCTTGAGGTCGTGGCTCTGCAACAACACCCGGATGGTCTCGCGCCCCACGCGCGGGACCAGTTTGCGCTTCACCGCCTGCTCGGCCACCAGGCGCACGGTCCAGCGCGCCGCGCCCTGGGGCGGCTCGGTACACACCATCGCAATAATGCGCTGCTTGTCCGATGCCCCCAGCACCTCGGCCGCTCCTGGGCGTGGCCCGTCGAACAGCGCCCCGTGGACGCCCCCGGAGCGATACCGTTGGGCAATCTTCCGCACCCCGGGGGGCGTCAACCCCACCGCCAGCGCCACGGTCGGCGCGCTCGCCCCGCGATCCAGTTGCAACAACGTCATCGCGCGAACGACCACGCGGACCTGCTGCACGCCGCCACGCAGAAGGAACGCGAGTTCTTTTCGGTCGGGCGCCAGCAATCGGAACGGCACAGGAGGACGTGGCATGCCCCACTATACAACCACGATCCATTCTTCGATACAAGTATTTACAAACCAATCAGGCGGTCATAGACCTAG
>JALYVY010000296.1 GCA_030852985.1 Gemmatimonadota bacterium
GCCTATCGACGCAGGTCGCCTCGAACGCGGCATTCATCGCGCCTGGCGACACACAGAATGCGACCGGGAACAACAACGTCGCCAACAAGCTCACCGCGCTTGGCGGTGACACGTCGACGATCCTGCAGTATGGCTCGTCCACTGCCACCACTTCGATCACCGCCTACTACAACGACCTCGTGACCCGGGTAGGCGTCGCTACAAGCAATGCGACCTCCTCAGCGACGGTGTACACGACCCTTGCGCAGCAGGCCGACACGCAGCGACAGAGCAACAGCGGTGTGTCCTCGGATGAGGAGTTGATAAATCTCACCAAGAACCAACAGGCCTATGCTGCTGCGGCCAAGGTCATCACGACTGCCAATAGCATGTCACAGACCCTCCTGGACATGATCCGGTAGCCTCCGCGGCCAGCGCTCAGGCGGCACGGAGGGAACGGGGTTATCTTGTGACTATCGCATGCTGATCCTGGGGCGGCGGCCCGGTGACACGCTCATCATTGACGGTGGTATCAAGATCGTCGTGCTCCAGTGCGACCGCAGCGGTGTGCGGCTCGGCATTGAAGCGCCCAGCGACGTTACCATCCTTCGCGGCGAGATCGTTAATCAGATCGCGGATGAGAACAAGCGCGCCAACGTCCTCTCCGAAGCGAAGGATTGGGCCACAGCCATCCCGCTGAAAAAGAAAGCCTGATCCGCTAGCGCGCCGCGGCGGTCAACAGCCGCGCGCGCACCATGTGGCGCCCCACCGCGATCACCAGATCGTCGCCCTCGCTCGAACATGTCACCGGTAGCTCGACTGTCCCCGCATGGTCACGGTCGAGAGTGCCGCCGTGATCGGAACCGGAGTCTCCAGCGGCCACATCCGTTGCGGCAGTTATCAGTGCGACGACGATCTCGTGGGTCAGTGCCGTTGGACGCGTGAGAACTGGCGGAACGGCGCGGCCGTCGCCGGCCTCGAACCTGATCCCATGACACAGCGGATGCAGCCGAGCGAGCGCGATGGCGTCGGACACCAGCCGGGTCGCCTCGACCGCCTCGTCGCGCTCGTCCTCGGGAATGGCGAGTATGCGCAGCAGCCGAATGCTCTCCTCAAGCCGGGGCACCTCATCCGCCAGCGCCCGGAGAATGGGAGGAATTGTCGGGTCACCAGACAGAATGTCTGATACGCCGGAAAGCGTGGCTATCCGGTTGCTGATGTTGTGGGTAATTCCCACCAGCAGGCTGTCGAGCACCGTGGACCAGCCATCGGTACGGCGCGATCTGTTTTGCAGGTCCAGATTTACCATCTGTTCGCCGATACTGACACCTATGCGAAGAACATGGGCCAGTCACGCGCTGGCTGACGTAAGTCAGGAAAGATACGCGTGTTCGTAATCATTGGGCTGGTTGTCGTTTTCGGCAGCATTCTCGGTGGATTCATCATGGAGCACGGCAAGATTGCCGCGCTTATCCAGGTATCTGAATTCGTCGTGATCGGCGGTGCCGCGTTCGGCTCCATGATAGTCGGTAATCCGCCGGCGCTCATCAAGCGTGTATTCGGTTCTGTTTTCGGCCTTCTCAAGTCGAATCCCTATACCGAAAAGGCGTACGGTGAGCTGCTGCAGCTGCTTTACGACGTGTTCCAGAAGGCGCGCAAGGAGGGCCTGATCGGACTCGAGGCCCACATCGAGGATCCGGACAAGTCCGACATCTTCAACAAGTATCCCTCGGTGGCGAAGAACCACCACGCGGTCGCGTTCCTCACGGACACGCTCAAGGTGCTTCTGACGGGAGCAGTGGAGGATCACCATCTCGCAGAGATTCTGGATCTCGATCTCGAGCGGCAGCACGAGGAGGCAATGCTGGTTCCCGGCGCATTGAGCAAGGTCGGCGACGCGATGCCGGGATTCGGGATCGTGGCCGCCGTGCTCGGCGTCGTGATCACAATGGGATCGATTGGCGGAGCTGCATCGGAGATCGGCGAAAAGGTCGCGGCCGCGCTGGTCGGCACGTTCCTGGGCATCCTCCTGTCCTACGGAGTGATCGGGCCGATGGCGTCAGCGGTAGAGACCCGCATCAAATCCGAAGAAGCCTACATGATGAGCATCCGCACGGCGCTGCTCGCATTCGCGCGCGGCGATTCTCCGATGACCGCGGTCGAGTTCGCACGCCGAAACATCGAGCCTCACGATCGGCCAAGCTTCTCCGAGCTCGAGAATCTCACGCGCCGACGCGCAGCCTGAGTACGATCCGTGGCTTCGAAGAGCGACAGACCGATCATCATCATCAAGAAGCGCAAGAAGGCCCACGCCGCGCATCACGGCGGGAGCTGGAAGGTTGCGTACGCTGATTTCGTAACAGCGATGATGGCGTTCTTCATGGTCATGTGGCTGCTGAGCATGGATCAGAAGATGAAGGACGCGATCGAAGGTTATTTCTCCAATCCGGTGGGTTTCAAGAAGGGGTTCTCCGCAGGCACCAACATCATCTCGAGCGGCAACTCGCCAGCCGGCGAGATGAAGCCGCCACTCAGGATCATCATTCGTAACACCGAGGAGAAGAAGTACGGCGACCTGGCGAAGGAGCTCCGTCAGCGTCTCAACAGCTCTCCGGATCTGCGCGCGCTCGGTGCCCACATCGAAGCGGTGAAGACGAGCCGCGGGCTGCGCATCGAGCTGATCGAAACGGGCAACGGGCAGACGTTCTTCCGCAATGGCTCGGCCGAGATGATGCCGATAACGGTCGCGGCTCTCAAGCTTATTGGCGCCGAGCTGAGCGGGCTGCGCGCGCCGCTGGTCATCGAAGGCCACACGGACTCGCAGCAATTCGGCCAGTCTGCGACATACACCAACTGGGAACTGTCCGCAGACCGCGCCAATGCAGCGAGACGAATGCTCGAAGCGGCGGGGGTCGATCCCGCGCGCATCACGGAAGTGCGCGGCATGGCGGATCGTGATCTCAGGGTGCCGTCCAATCCGATGGATCCCGCCAATCGCCGGATCTCCATCCTGCTGCCGTTCACGAACATTCAGGGCGAAAGCGATTCTGACGGAGAGCCTCCGCCCGAAGTTCTCTCGGGAAATGCTTCGATAGTGAAGCGGTCCAGCTAGCCACCAGCCGGCTGGCTCCCCGGCGGCGGTTACTTCCCCTGCCTGCTCTCCGCAGTGGCGTCGAGGCTGCGCCACAGATACCAGGATGCAATTGTGCGGTGCGGTGCCCACTTTGCGCCGACCTCGAGAACGCGCTTGGGTGACGGGAGCTTGCGCATGTTGTAGGCGCGCTGGATTCCCTTCTGTATGCCGAGGTCGAGATCCGGGAGAACGTCGGGTCGTCCGAGCTTGAACATCAGGAACATCTGAGCGGTCCAGCGGCCAATTCCCTTCACCGACGTGAGCGCCGCGATGATCTCGCTGTCGTCGAGCTCGTGCAGCGTGTCGATCGGGACCTCGTCGGCTTGCACACGCGTCGCAAGATCGCGCAGGTATCCGATCTTCTGCCTCGACAACCCCGCCGCACGCAGCTTCTCTTCGGGAAGTTCGAGGAGCGCACCAGCCACCGGGGTCTTATCATCGAAAAGACCGGCGAACCGGTTGTAGATGGTGCTGGCAGCCTTTCCGGATAGCTGCTGAAAGACGATGGATCGGGTGATTGCCGTAAAGTGGGCCAGGTGTTCGGCCGGCTCGAACGTACAGCTGCCGACCTGATCGATGACAGCGGCGAGTCTTGGATCGGAGCTGCGGAGATGGTTGATGGCTTTCCGGTGTGACATCGGGATCAAGCTATTCCATTGCGGTGTACATCGCACGGACGCGTGGGCCACTCGCGTCCGGAAATCACGAATGTGATTTCGCGGGGCCTGATCGGGTGACATTTTTCCCCATGGCTCACTAACTTTCGAGATTAATCCGAAACTAGGAGTAGCAGTAGATGACCATCTCGTTGCGCAACGCCGTTCCGGCGATTCTGTGCGCTGCCGGGGCAGCTGGAATTGCCGGTTTGGCCGGCGCTCAGGGCACCCCTCCCGCGGCTGCTGCCGCTGCAGCGGCGTGCGATCCCGGCACGAGCCAGGCGGTCGCGAAGGCGACATTGTTCCTGCAGCAAGCGGCGACGAGCGTCCGGGCGAAGCAGGACGCCACCAAGCCGTTGAAGCTGGCCATTGGCGCGCTGACGGCGCCGAGCAAGGATGCCAAGGAGGCGGCCGATTCGGTGGGCCGCGCATACTATCTGGGACAGGCGTACATACTGATGCTCGAGCAGCCGGGCGTGGCGATGTCGGGACCGCGCGCCGGTTACGGCATTGCGACGGAACCCACCGCTACCATCGATCTCCTTGCCGCAGCGGACTCGTCGTTCACGCTTGTGGAGAAGACCCAGCCGGGCTGCAAGGCCGAGATCGCGCAGTGGCGCGAGCAGAAGCCGTGGCTCGACGCGATGAATGCAGCGATCGCCGCCGTGAACGCCGAGCACTACGATTCGGCGGAAGTTTACGCGAAGAGGGCGCTAACCATCGATCGTCGCGCGCCGTACGCGTACACGGTGCTCGCGTCGGTCGCGTCGAACAAGAAGGACAACGCGACTGCGGTCGCGATGATGCGCAAGGCAATCGACGTAGCCGCTGGCGATACGGCTTACGCCGATGCACGCCAGAATGCGATGTACGATCTTGGCAACGCGCTGTTCTCGGAATACGAAGCAGCGAGTGGAGCCGAGAAGACCGCCCTCGGCAAGCAGGCGATCGACGCGTGGACGGCGTACATCCCGGTCGGCACCCAGGACGCGCGCATTGCGCGGGCGCTCGCCGGTGCCGCGCAGGTCGCCGTGGCGATCAAGGATACCACGCAGTATGCGCGGATCTACGCCCCAGTACTGGCAAACCCGGCAAA